>PMLO01000165.1 GCA_003158895.1 Propionibacteriaceae bacterium | reverse complement strand
CACCGACCAACCAGATCCTCGGTGCCCCCGCCGCAATGTCCGCGTCGGTCGAGCTGGCACGTACGGGGCGAGCGTTCACCGCGACCACCACGGGCGGCGCAGAGGTCCTGGTTCCGATCGCGGGTGCCGGCGGCATCAATGTGGTGCGCACGTTCGTACCGGAGAGCCAGCTCCATGCCGGCGTGTACCGGTCGTGGGCCGTGCTCGGGGGTGTGGGTCTCGCGCTGCTGATGGTGACCGCACTCGCGGGTTACCGGATCGCGTCCAGCCTCTCGCGGTCCGTCAGCGACCTCGCCGATGTCGCGCAGCGGCTCGGCGCCGGGGAGCTCACGGCACGCGTCGAGCCGTCCGGGCCCCCCGAGGTCAGGTCGGTCGGCAACACGCTGAACGATCTCGGCGAACAGGTCGAGGACCTTCTCGCCGACGAGCGTGAGCTCATCGCGGACCTGTCCCACCGATTGCGCACGCCGATCACCGCACTGCGCCTGGACACCGACGGGCTGACCGAACCTGAGGAGCGAGAGCGCATGGACGCCCATGTCGCCGACCTCGTCACCGCCGTCGACACCGTCATCGAGGCTGCCCGGTCGCACCGGCGTCGCGCGCCTGTCCGAAGCGACGCGGCACAGGTCGTACGGGACCGTGCGAAGTTCTGGTCCGTACTGGCGTCGTCCCAGGACCGGCCGTTCACCCTTGAGGTCTGCAACGCCACGGCACTTGTCGCTGCCGGCGCCTCGGAGCTGGGAGCCGGGCTCGACGTGGTCCTGGACAACGTGTTCAAGCACACCGAGGCGGGTACGCCGTTGTCCCTGTCCGTGACCGCGGACAAGCAGTCCGTCAAGGTCACCGTGTCCGATGCCGGGCCAGGCATGTCGGACCAGCGACTCGCCCGCCGCGGGCGGTCGGGCACCGGGTCGACCGGCATCGGCATGGACGTCGCGCGCCGTACCGCTGAGCGCGCCGGCGGCAGCCTCGAACTGGGAACCGGGCTGGGCGGACGAGGGCTTTCTGTGACCCTGCGCCTGCCCAGGGTCTTATCCGAGCCTTAGTCGTCGATTGCCCCGGCCCTGTTCCAACCCCCGGCACAGTGCACGGTGTAACGACGCCACCCGAGGCGTCAGAGACGTGAAGGGATCCCATGCACCGGATCATCCGTACCGCCCTGGCAGCGCTCGGTGCCACCGTGGTCATCACCGGCGGTGGACTCGGGGTGGCCTACGCCACGACCCCGGCATCAGCTCCAGCCCAGGCCACCTCCGCAGACGCCGATCAGGTCGCTGCACTGAATCAGGAGGCCGACGACCTCCTGGCCAAGATCGCCACGCTCGAGCAGCAGCTGGCCTCGACCCCCGCCCCGACATCGTCACCCTCACAGCCGACCACGCAGGATCTGGCGGTGACGGCGACAACAAAGCCTGCCTTCCCCTATAAGCAGGTCACCACGACGACCGGAACGACTGCTGCCCAGGCATCGGTCCCCACTGCTGCCTCCATCACAGCGCAAAGGACCGGCGAGAAGAACTCCCAGAACGGAAACCAGACCGATGGCTGATCCCACGAAGGCGGCGCGCCGAGTCGCCGCTCTGACCCTGATCCCCACCTCCGTTGCCGTGTTCGGCGCTGGACTCGCCTGGGCGAACGGCCACGACCCGTCCGCCAGCTCGTCGTCGGGTTCCTCGTCGGCCCAGTCGCCGGACCCTCAGCTAGCAGCGGCGCAGGCCAAGGTCGACGACGCTCAGGCGAAGCTCGCCAAGCTCCAGGCGGAGGTCGACGGCCGCAGCGCCGATGCGGCCAGCCAGTCCGATTCGTCCGCGAGCGCCTCCGGGGCGGCGACGTCCGCATCCGCATCCGCATCGGCGGCAGCAACGACAGCGGCAGCCAAGGCTGCGACCCAGGCCAAGGCGACCGCCGTCGCGAAGGCAACCGTGGTGGCAGCCCCGGTCGTCGTGGCTGCCCCTGCACCACCCCAGGTGCAGACCGTCACCAAGGCGTCCAAGAAGCCATGACCGTGAGCACCGATCTCGCCGTCACGTTCACGTCGATGGCCTCCGACATCGAGATCCGGGTCGTCGACCCGGCTCCCGGTGCGCAGGAGGCGCTCGATCGTGCCGTGGCCGAGATCGATGCGATCGCCACGCACCTGACCCGGTTCGACCCCGAGTCGGCCCTGTCGAGGGCGAATCGTGCTCCCGGGGCGTGGCATGAGGTTCCCCCAGTCCTGGCCGACGCCATCTCGGCCGCCCACGCGGCGCACCGGGTCACCCAGGGGCTGTTCGACCCCCGGGTCGGCGGCACTCTGGCGGCGTGGGGCTACGACAAGACGTTCGACCGGATCCAGGCCGAGTCGAAGGGCTCGACGTCATGGGACATCGAGATCCATCGCACCCGCCGGGGCGCCCCCGCACCGCGCGCGACCTGGGAGCCGACCGTCACCGGCACCGTGGTCCACCTCGGGGGCATCCCGATCGACCTCGGCGGGATCGGCAAGGGGTTGGCGGTACGGCACGCGGCCGCTGCACTGGCGGACGCCGGACGCTCCGTGCTCGTCGACGCAGGCGGCGACGAATGGCTGGCAGGGCCGGGTCCCGATGGGGGCGGCTGGAAAGTCGGCGTCGAAGATCCCCTGGGCCGAGACGAGTACGTACTCGTCCTCGCGGTGACCGACCTCGGCGTCGCCACCAGCTCGATCGCCCGGCAGCGATGGACCGTACGAGGCGTGCCCGTGCACCACCTCGTCGACCCTCGTACCCACACCCCCGGCGGCGCCGGGCTCGCGGCAGTCACCGTGCTCCATCCCGATCCGGCGTGGGCCGAGGTGTGGTCCAAGACCCTCTATCTCACCGGTGCGGCGGAGATCGCCGCCTCGGCAGCCTCACTCGACCTCGCAGCAGCGTGGGTCACCGTCGACGGCGAGGTCGGAACCTCCGCCGCCATCCGTCCCTTCGTTCTCTGGCAGGTCACTAGATGAAAACACTCCTCTGGACACTCGCCGGCCTCCTGGCCGCGGCCCTCGGGGCGGGAGCCGTAGCCCTCGTCTGGCCCGTGACCCGCGAGACCCTGAGCGGCCAGATGGGCACCTGGATCCTGGGCCGCGCCGCCGGCGTCGCCTCGTACGTGCTGCTGCTCCTCCTCGTCATCACGGGTCTCGTCCTGTCCCACCCGTGGGGGCGGTACCTGCGCCTGCCTTCGCCGCGCACCAGGATCACGATCCACGCGACGCTGTCTCTGTTCACCCTCGTGTTCGTGGTGCTGCACGTCGTCGTCCTGGCCCTCGATCCCTGGGCCAAGGTCGGATGGATCGGCGCCCTGCTGCCGTTCGCCTCCGAGTACCGCCCGGTGGCCGTCACCCTCGGCGTGCTCGCGCTCTGGGCCGGCATCATCACCGGCGTGAGCGCCCGTTTCGCCGGACACTTCATGGGTCGGCACTGGTGGCCGATCCACAAGGTCGCCGCGGCCCTGCTCGTCGTGGTGTGGGCGCACAGCGTCTTCGCGGGTTCGGACGTGACCGCGCTCACCGCCTTCTACATCGCGACGGGCCTGTTCGTGGTGGCCCTGGCGGTGACGCGCTACTCGGCGCGTACCCCCTCCGACCTCGTCGACCACCTCACTGGATCCCTGGAGAGCGACACCCGCACTCCCGCCGTCTCACGGAGCAGCCGATGACCCTCACCGCCACCCGCGTCGCCACTGACACCCTGCTCACCGGTCCGGTCACGCTGCGGCCGTCAGGTCCCGCGGACAGCATCGCACCGAGCGTGCGGGAGTCGTTCGACGACCACGTGCTCCGGTTCGGACGGCGCCCGGACGTGTCCGCAGCTCTCCTGGCACGCATCGAGCATGAGGGACTGCTCGGGCACGGCGGCGCATTCGTACCGGTCGGGGTCAAGTGGCGGGCCGCCCTGCTTCGCAAGGGCCCCCTGACCGTGGTCGCCAATGCCGCCGAGAGCGAGCCGCTCGCCGGCAAGGACGGCACGCTCATCCGGCAGCGACCTCACCTGGTGCTCGACGGGCTCATGATCGCCGCGCAGGCCCTCGGGGCGGACCGCGCCATCATCTGGCTCCACGGGGACGACACCACCGGACGGGCCATGTTCGAGTACGCCTTCAGGGAGCGCGGCTGGTCAGGCCGCGAGGTCCCGGTCGAGATCATCGACGGTCCCGTCCACTACCTCGCCGGCGAGGCACAGGCGATCACGCGGGCCACGTCCGGTGGCCCCGCGCTGCCGTTCCCCCGCCGAGCGGTGACCGACCCCTGGGCACCGCAGACGATCGTGCACAACGTCGAGACGCTCGCCCGGCTGGCACTGATCGCACGAGAGCTTCCCAACCCGTCGACTCGACTGCTCACCGTTCTCGGCTCGCAGCGGATGGTCGTCGAAGTGGGGCAGTCCACGACGATCGAGCAGGTGCTCATCGCGCTGGGCTGGAAGGTCGCGCCGCAGGCGGTGCTGCTCGGCGGCTATGCCGGGATCTGGGCGAAATGGGACGACGTCGCACGCCTGGAGGTCGCTGAGAAGACGATGCGTGCCGCCAAGCTGACGCTGGGCGCAGGCGTAATGGTGCCGCTCGCCGACGACGCGTGCGGCGTACGGGTCACGGCCGACCTCATCTCGTACCTGGCGTCAATGAGCGCCCGGCAGTGCGGACCGTGCCTGTTCGGCCTGCCGGCGTTGGCCGAGCACTGGGCGAAGCTGGCCGACGAGGACGGCTCCTACCGGGTCATCGACAGACTGCGGGCGGACATCGCGGCAGTCGAGGGGCGCGGCGCGTGCCGCCATCCTGACGGTGCGACGAGGCTCAGCACCTCTGCCCTGCAGACGTTCTCGGCCCACCTCGGGTCGCACGTGACCGGTATGCGCTGCCGCCACCGCAGCCATGTGGCACTCCCCGGGACGTCACAATGAGCGCCCTGGACAAGCCCCGCAGGTCGCTCAAGCGTCAGTCAGGACAGCGACTGCGCGTGGACCCCCTCGTGTGCGACGGCATCGGCCAGTGCGCGATGGCCGCCAGCAGCATCATCCATCTCGATCGGTGGGGCTACCCCGTGATTCCCGCGGGCGAGCTCTCCCCCGCGGACAAGGGACGCGCCACGCGTGCCGTGAATGCCTGCCCGCGCCAAGCCCTCTGGCTCGAAGCGACCGACTGACGCCGTAGCTCGGTCAGCCTCAGGCCAGATCCCCCAGCCGGGCCAGGAAGATGGCCTCGGCCAGTGCGGCCTTCGCGAAGTCCCCGAGGTGAAGGCTCTCGTTGGGGCCGTGCATGCGCGAGTCCGGGTCGCACACCGCCGTGAGCAGGATCGTCGCGTCGGGGTACTGGCGCTGGAAGTCCGCCGCCATCGGGATCGACCCGCCCTGTCCCATGTGGACCGGCGCGACTCCGTACGCCTCCGTGAACGCGCTCGTCGCGGCCGCGGCGATCTCGCCTTCCACGGGAAGCACCCCGGGATCCCCCGCGCTGCCCCGCGTGACCGTGACCTGTGCGCCCCATGGGGCGTGGCTCTCCAGATGCTCTTCGAGACGGTCGAGGGCCTCGGTGGCGCGCTGGCCCGGGGGTACGCGCAGGCTCACTTTGGCTCGTGCTGTCGGGAAGAGGGTGTTCGATGCGTCCGCGATGCTCGGCGCGTCGATGCCGATCACCGTGATGGCCGGCTGCGACCAGATCCGGGAGGTGACGGTCCCCGTGCCCAGGCTGGCGACCCCATCGAGCACCCCTGACTCGGCGCGGATGCGGTCCTCCGGATAGTCGAGACCGAGGTCGGGCGACGCCACGAGACCCTCCACCGCGACGCTGCCGTCCTCGTGGTGGAGCGTCGCGAGCAGGCGGCACAACGACGTCACCGCATCGGGCACGATCCCCCCGTACTGCCCGGAGTGGATCGCGTGGTCCAGCGTCGCGACTTCGACGACGCAGTCGCAGACGCCGCGCAGCGTGGTCGTGAATGCCGGGATGCCGACGTCCCAGTTGCCCGAGTCCGTGATCACGTACGCGTCCGCGCGGAGCTGTTCGGCATGTGCGGAGATGATCGCATGCAAGCTCGGCGAGCCGATCTCCTCCTCGCCCTCGACGAAGACGGTGACACCGACGGGCAGGTTGCCGTCGAACGCGCGGAGAGCCGCGAGGTGTACGCCGATCCCGCCTTTGTCGTCGGCCGTTCCCCTGCCGAAGAGCCGGTCGCCTCTGCGCGTGGCCTCGAAACCGGGGTTCTCCCAGATGGCGGGGTCGCCGACGGGCTGGACGTCGTGATGCGCGTACAAGCACACCCGCGGTGCGCCTGCAGGTCCTTCGAAGCGGCCGATCACAGCCGGCTTGCCGCCCTCGGTCACGATCTGTACGTCGGGGCATCCGAGCTCCGTGAGGTGGTTCGCGACTGCCTGCGCCGTGGCCTCCACGTCTGCGTCGTGCTCCGGCTGCGAGCTCACGGACGGGATCGCTACCAGTCGTACGACATCATCGATGGCACGCGGAATCTGCTGGGCAACAGCGGCGGTGAGATCAGACATGTGGCGACCCTATCGCCGGCGGCCCTGACGCGATTGGCGACCAACTCGGTGATCCCCGCCTCTCGCAGGATCCGGTGCAGGCGCAGCTCCGCGTAGGACCACGGATTGGCCATGCACGCCTCAACGACGCATCGGCGCACGGCTTTGTGTCATGACTGACAACGCTTCCTGCAGCTCTTCTGCCGGGGAGCGGGTTGCCGAGGATGCCGGCGCGTTTGCGCCGCGCCATGGCTGACCTGAGGCGCGGACCTCGTACGGTGGGGCCATGGACACCACCAGCACGTTCATCGTCACGGAATTCACGCCGTCTGATCAGGAGCTCGACGTCGAGACGGCGTTGCCGACGGGGCTGGCGACGATCACCAAGAGGTTCTCGGGCGCTATCGAGGGACACTCCCAGGCGCTGTTCTGCTCGGCGTTCGACCCGACGCACGGCGGGACGTACGTAACGCTGGAGTCTTTCGGCGGCCAGATCGACGGCCGCCACGGGACGTTCTCGTTCGCGCACGCCGCGAGCACCCGTGCCGACGGCGAGCGCGAGGACGGCTGGTTCACGATCGTCGCAGGATCCGGTACCGGCGAGCTCGCCGGGATCCACGGCACCGGCGACATCGTCATCGACGCCAACGGGACGCACCATTTGACCTTGTCGTACGAGATCGGCTGACCCACTTCCACCCCGACCGCCGGCAGTCGAAACGGGCCTGACACGATCATCGCGAACGGATGTCGCCGTGTCCCGGAGGAAGGCTGTCCGCATGTACGTACCGCATGTCTCAGCGCACCACCCACGCAGCGCCCGGCACGGCCTACTGGTCGCCCTCGTCGCCTTGGCTCTCATCTTGTCCGGGTGCGCCACCACGGGCGTCCTTCCGACCGCGACCACCACGCCGACCACCGCGACCAGCGTGACAACGACCTCCTCCACACCGTCCGCCTCGGCGTCCACCGCCGCCCCCCGTACCGTCACGCTCGTCGCGAACGGTGACCTGCTCTGGCACAACACGGTGTGGATGTCCGCGCAGGCGGAGGCGAAGCGTACGGGCAAGGGCATCGACGGGTTCGACTTCGACCCGATGTTCGCCGCGCTCAAGCCGATCATCAGCGGAGCCGACGTGGCGATCTGCCACGAGGAGGTGCCGTTCTCGGCGAAGGGCGGCCCGTACAAGAACTACCCCGTGTTCGCCGCCCCGCCTGAGATCGCGACCTGGATCGCGTCGATGGGCTGGGACGCGTGCACGAACGCCTCCAACCACTCGGTCGACGCAGGCGTGACCGGCCTCATCCGTACAGACACGGCTCTCGAACAAGCCGGCGTCGACCATGTCGGTACGTTCCGTAGCGCGGCCGAGCGCGCCATCCCCGTCATCTATACGACCGCCAGCGGTGTGAAGGTCGGCATCGTCTCCGGCACGTACGGGCTCAACGGGTTCACCTTGCCGGCCAACCAGCAGTGGGCGGTGTCGTTCATGACGGCCGACAACATCCTCGCCCAGGCCAAGGCCGCGCGGCAGGCCGGCGCGGACATCGTCGTGGTCGACATGCACGACGGCAACGAGTACCAGGTCCAGCCCACCGCCGACCAGGTCGCACTGGCGAAGGCGCTCACCGCGTCGGACGACGTCGACCTCGTCATCGGCGAGCACGTACATGTCGTCCAGCCGATCACCAAGGTGAACGGGAAATGGGTCGTGTACGGGATGGGCAACCTCATCGCCCAGCAGCCGACGAACCTGCCGAGAACGTACGAGGGGTTGACGGTGCGGTTCACGTTCACCGGCACCCCTGGTGGCCGTTTCACGGTGAGCAAGGCCGAGTACATCGGCACGAACTTCACCAACGGCGACCCGATCCGCGTCTACCCCGTCGTCTCGTCGCTCGCCTCAGGCAAGGGACCGACCGCCCGGTTGCAGACCGCCCGCACCGCGATCAAGGCCTCCGTGAACCTGCTCGGCAACAACGAGGGCCTGATCGAGTCCTGAGGGCCTCGCTCAGAACGCGAGTCGCGAAAGGCTCACGTCCCACAGCGGATCTGTCTGCCACTCGAGCGTCGCGGTCCCTGCGGTCACGTCGGCGGTGACATCGAGGACGTGCGGACTGTGGCTCGGCACGAGACGGGCCTCCAGGACACCGGGCGCTGTCCAGCCGCCCGTCCCCGCGGATTCCACCGTTCGACCTGCCACGCTGGCGGTCGTTCTCAGCCACTCGCCGTCCCCGAGCGGTACGGTCAGCGGCCCGGTCCCGTCGTCGAGCGTGATCCCGTCGGCGTCCAGCACCACCCGCCCGGTCGCAGCGACCATCTGGGCGGCCGACCCGACCGCGACCAGCTCGTGCCGCCCAGGCGTGGGCGGTACGGAGGAGCGAAGAGTTGGCAGCGT
Source organism: Propionibacteriaceae bacterium (assembly GCA_003158895.1). Classification (GTDB taxonomy): domain Bacteria; phylum Actinomycetota; class Actinomycetes; order Propionibacteriales; family Propionibacteriaceae; genus Fen-668. The sequence continues at coordinate 12,011 of PMLO01000165.1, read as the reverse complement.
CCGCGAGGCGAGGAAATCATCGAGATCGTCGTCGTACGGGCCCGGCAGCGGAGAGTCGGACAGGCCGGGCAGCAGGTGCTGCCAGACGAGGTCCAACTCGACCTGGATGTCATCGACCTGCGCTCCCACAGCCACCACGAGGTCGTACTCGCGCAGCACCAGGCACAGCTGTCCGAACGCACCATCGCCTCGCCAGCCGTGCCGACTGCGCCACATCTGGTAGCCGTAGCCCTGCGACCAGTCGTAGTTTTCGGGCCCGTTGGGGATGTGCACGCTCATGGCATCGTCGGTCCATGCCTGCGACAGGATGCGATCGCCGCCGTACTCGCCCCCCTGCAGGAGCATGAGGCCCAGCCGAGCCACCGCGTCGACGGGGATGTGGAGGCCGGCGAAACCCATGTCGTAGGGACCGAGCGGCAGCCAGTAGATCTCGCCGATACCGAGCGGGTCGAACAGGCGCGGCCGGAGGTACTCGTGGAGTGGCTGTCCGCTGACCTTCTGCACGATCGCCGACAGCGTCAGCGTGCAGCCCTGGTTGTAGCAGAACACGGACCCCGGCTCCTCGTCCGGCTCGGCTCGGAGGAACGAGCCGATCGGGTCGGCGGGATCGATCACGGCGATCGTGTCGGTCGTGTGGCCTGAGGCCATCGAGAGCAGCTGGCGGACGGTCATCGACTGCGCGCGCGGACCGATCCCGGTGATCTCGGGGAAGTACGACGCGGCCGGCGCGTCAAGCTCCACAAGCCCCTCTTCGACCGCGAGCCCGATCGCCGACGCTGTGAACGTCTTCGACAGGGAGTACTTCTGCACGTTGTCGGCTGGGCGGTACGGTGCCCAGGTGGTCGACGCGATGACGTGCCCGTGCCGGATCAGGGTCAGCGCGAACGGCCTGATGCCACTCCCTTCCCAGGCCTCGACGAGGGCTCTGATCGCGCGGGGATCGACTCCTTGCGCTTCGGGTGACGACGTGGGCGGCAGGTACGGGTTCACGCTCACGAACGATAGTCCCCGGACGTCGCCCATCCAGAGCAGCGCACAAGTGCATTCGACGCGTGCGCCGATGCCTAGACTTCGGCCATGACCTCACGGGTGGCGCTCGACGGCGGACAGTCCGGGTGCCGGGCACGGGACGCCGCCGGGCGCATCTGGGAAGGGATCGGCATCGACACGTCGAAGCCGCGGATCCCCCAGCTCGCCGCAGCGGTACGGGCAGCAGCACCCGACGGAGCCGAGCGCGTACTCCTCGGCACCACCGGGCTCGGACCCGACGACACCGCTGCCGCGCTGCTCGAGGCGTTGCACGACCACGGGACCCGCAGCGTCTACGTTGCCCATGACTCCGTGACCAGCTACCTCGGCGCGCTCGGTGACCGTACGGGCTGCGTCATCGCTGCCGGCACCGGCGTCGTGACGCTCGCCGCGGGAGCGACGGAGGCCGCGCGCGTCGACGGCTGGGGCTGGATCCTCGGAGATGCAGGCAGCGGCTTCTGGATCGGGCGGCGCGCGATCGACATGGCGCTGAGGGCCTACGACGGGCGCGGTCCTGAGACCGCCTTGCTCGAGCTCGTGCGCGCCGATTTCGGCGACCCCTCGATCGCCTACCTCACGCTCCAGGGCGACCCCCGCCGCGTGGCACGGACGGCTGCGTACGCGCGGCAGGTCGATGAGCTGGCCGGGAGCGACGAAGTGGCTGCGCAGGTTCTACGCGATGCCGCATCCGAGCTGGTGACGTCGGTGACGGCCGCGCTCCGACGCGTCGATGGCAGTCCCGACGACCCGGTGTGCGTGCTGGGCAACGTCTTCCGCAGCGCCACGCTCTCCGAGGCGTTCGCCGCCGGCATGGAAGCCGTCGCACCCACGCATCCGATCGTGCCGGCACAGGGCACTGGCCTCGATGGCGCCGACCTGTTGGACCATGTCGCCACGGGCCTGGCTCACCTCGTCGACGTGGCCACCGCCTAGCCGACCCCCGGTCGACAGGTCGCGGCTAGTTCGAGTCGGTGGTCAGCGACTCGTAGCCGTACACCTCGGCGCCGTTCGCGGCGATCTCCTCGGCCGCGGCTTCGCGGTCCGCGACCGCGGCCTGAACAGCTGCATTGGCCGACTCGTAGGCGCCTGACGAGTCCTGGACCGTCGCATCGCACGCGACCGGCTGGCCGAGGGCCGGGCCGAACTCCTTGCCGCCGAAGACCTCGTTCTTCGCGAAGTCGTAGTACGCAGCCTCGCTCACCGTGTACGGATTGTTGGCCGCGCACCGCGCGACGAAGTAGCCGACGACCTCGCTGAACGTCTCGGACGCCGAACTGCCGTACGAGCCGAAGCGGCCGTTCTTCGCGTACAGCGCGGTGAAATCGGCCCAGTACGCCGGGTTCGACGAGCGGTCGCGCGTGTACGCGTGGGTCATCTCGTGCACGAACAACCGGGACACGTGGCCGGGGTCGGTCTGGTAGTTGGTCAGCAGCTGCGGAAAGTCGAGGCTGACGGCGTCGGCCTTGGTGAGGCCGTAGTCGCCCGCGGTCCAGCCGCCGATCGACGTCGCGAACAGCTCGAGCGCGCCGACCTTCGCGTGGAGGGTATCGAGGTACGGGGTGCAGCTGATCGCATCGAGCGTGCGCCAGATCACCGCGACGATCGGCCGGTACGTCTCGTCGGTCCAGTACTTGCCGGTGAGCAGGAAGCCCCAGTTCGTCTCGATCCCCGACTTCAGATCAGTCAGCGAGCTGGCTGCGTCGTACGGATGGGTGACGGTGCACGCGTCGGGGATGACGACCCGTTCATCGGCGCGCGCCGGGGTCGGAACGAGGGAGACTGCGATGACCGCGATCGCCAGGATCACGGCACGTACAACGCGCGCGATCACCGAGGACCTCCAGGGACAAGTGTCTTCCTGAGAGCCTCTCAGTATTCACCCATGCGGTCAAGTCGGCGTCGAGACGTCAACTGGATTCGGCTGCGTGCCTCATCCGAGGGGTCGAGACGACGTCGAGGAAGGCGGCCAGACTCGTGAAGAATCGCCGCCCGTCGGCGCTGGATGCCGTGGCGGCATCGACGCTGTACTCGGGGTGGGCCATGATCCCGACGACGTTCCCGCGCTCGTTCGTGATGCCCGCGATGTTGTTCGTCGACCCGTTCGGGTTGACGCCCACGTAGCGGAACACGACCTGGTCCGAAGACTCGAGCCGCTCCAGGGTCTCAGGCGTGGCGATGTAGCTGCCAGACCCGCTCTTGACCATGATCGTGATCACTTCACCGCTGTCGAACTGGTTCGTCCAGACGGTGTCGCGGGACTCGACACGCAGGCTCTGCTCGGCGGAGATGAACTCACCGGACGCGTTCGTCGTGAGCGCACCGGGGAGGAGCCGCGACTCGCACAGGATCTGGAAGCCGTTGCCGATACCGAGCACGGGCAGGCCGTCACGCGCCAGCGCGATCACGGCTTCCATGACCGGCGTGTGCCGAGCGAGCGCTCCGGGCCGCAGATGATCGGAGTACGACGCCCCGCCCGGCAGGACGACCGCGTCGATGCCGACCAGCGAGTCGCTCATGGGGGTGAGCGTGACCGGCTCGCCCCCGACCGCCCCGACGGCCTTGGCGACGTCCGACGCGTCGACCGTTCCGGGGAACGTGACGATGCCGACCTTCATTCGCCCTGACCGCCCGTGCTCTCGGCCTCGCCGGTCTCCACGCGCTGTACGTCCTCAGGCCGCTCGACGTCAGGCTCCTGGCCGACGTGCTCGTGGTCCTCGTGGTCGTGGTCGTGGTCGTGGTCCTCGTGATCGTGATCGTGATCATGGTCGTCGTCGTCGTCGAACGCGCCGACCAGTGAGATCTCGTAGTCCTCGACCTCGGTGTTGACGAGCAGCTGCTCGGTCGCCCGGCGGAGCTCGTCGACGCGTTCCTGGGTGAGCTCGCCGTCGAGGTCAACCTCGAACCGCTTCCCCTGTCGAACGGTCAAGCCTTCGTAACCGAGCTGCCTGAGAGTTTGCGTGATCGCCGCACCCTGCGCGTCGGGGATGTCCTCGCGGAGCATCACGTCGATGATGAAGGCGGACGGCTCCCCGGGCTCCCCGGCCATCGGCTGTTCGACCTGACCGGCGATCCCGGCCTCGGCCGTCGGCTGCTCGGCCGCGCCGAACGCGACAGCCTCGGGCTCGGCGGGTGCCTCGAGCGGTGCGGAAGGGACGACCTGCGTGCCGGTGAGGCGCTGGTACGTGTCGGCGTACGTCTGCGAGAGCTTGGTCACGACCTCGTCCGGGAGGGCGGGGGCGGGCTGGTCCGAGTCGGGGTTCCAGCCGGAGTCGTTCGTGATCCAGTCGCGGAGCTGCTGCTTGTCCAACGACGGCATCTCGGTGCCCGGCGCGTACGAGTCGGCTGCCCAGTAGCGGGACGAGTCGGGCGTGAGCACCTCGTCGGCGAGCACGAGGGTGCCGTCGGCGCGACGGCCGAACTCGAACTTCGTGTCCACGAGCACCAGGCCGTGCTCACGAGCGACGCGCTCGGCCCGTACGTACAGTCGCAGCGACGCGCGACGCAGCTCGAGCGCCGTCTGCTCGCCGACCAGGTCGACGAGCTGTGCGAACGTGATGTTCTCGTCGTGGCTGCCCTGCGGCGCCTTCACAGCGGGCGTGAAGATCGGGCGCTCGAGGCGCCCGCCGCGTTGCAGGCCTTCGGGGACGTTCAGCCCGGCGACGGTGCCCGACTGGCTGTACTCCTTCCAGCCGGAACCGGCGAGGTAGCCACGGACGACGCACTCGACTCCGATCATGTCGAGCTTCTCGACGACCAGGGCGCGACCGGCGACGTCAGCCGGTACGTCGGTGCTCACGAGATGGGTCGGCATGACGTCGCCGAGCTGGCTGAGCCACCACGTCGTCAGCTGAGTGAGGACGGCGCCCTTGCCGGGGATCGGCGTGGGAAGCACGCGATCGTAGGCGGAGACGTTGTCGGTGGCCAGCAGCAGGAGCTGGTCGTCGGGGAGCGCGTACAGCTCGCGGATCTTTCCGGAGTGCACGAGGGGCAGGGTGGTGCGAGTGCTCGACACGCGATCAGTCTAGGGTGAAAGCGTGCGCTCGTCCCTCGTCTCCGTCGACGTGCTCGCAGTTCGTCGGAGAGTCGGCGACGTGCAGTTCGCCACGTACCGACGTATGACCGAGCCCTTCCAAGGACGATTCGCTCTTCCAGGCGTGCTTCTCCTCGAAGGTGAGCGGCTCGAAGCAGCCGGACGGCGTGCCCTCGCGACCAAGACCGGTCTGACCACCTCGACCATCGGACAGCTCGTGCTGTTCGACGAGCCGAGCCGTGATCCGCGCGGCGCGACGCTGTCGGCGACCCTGTGGGCCGTCGCCGACGACGACGACTCCCCCACCGTCGAGTGGCGACCCATCGGCGACCCGGGAACCCTCGCGTTCGATCACGCCGAGATCGTGTCGTTCTGCCAACCGATGATCGCCGGGCTCCTGTGGAACGACGTCCCGTTCACTCGGGCCCTCATGGGCGAACGGTTCACAGTCGGTGACGCGCTCGCCGTGACCGCGGCTCTCGGTGGTGACATGCCCGACCGAGGCAACCTCAACAAGAAGCTGGCGACCGTACCGGGGTTGCGCCATGCAGGTTTCGGACCAGGCCGCGGCCGGCCCTCCCAGTGGGAATGGCCGGCCGAGCTCTGAGCTGCTTGTGGGTGTGTTCGACACGGTCCGCTGGAGATCACTTCACTTTGCAGGACGTCCAGATCTTGCGACCCTCGATGTTGGTCGCGACCTTCTTGGCGGCGTCGCCGTACGAGCCGCTGACGGCCTTGTCGAAGACGTTCGCCGCCGCAGCGAGCGTGGGCTGACCCGGGTCGGCGTTGACGATGGCGGTGAGATCGGTCGTGAGAGCCGCCGGAAGCTTGGCCCAGCCCTTGCCGTCACGCTTCTCGATCCTCGTAGCGACCTTCTTCGCCCTGTCCCCGTATGCGCCGGTCGCGGCCTTGTCGAGCACCGCCTTCAGCGCGGCGTCGCGCTGCGTACCGGTGGGGAGCTTCTTGGCGGCCTCGATATCCGTCCGGAGCTGCGCCGGCAGCTTGCCGTAGATCCAGGCGAGGTGCTGCGCCGTCGTCGTACATGCCGCGGCTGACGAGGTCTTCGTCGGCGTGGTGGGCGTCGCGGCCGGTACGGACGACGGCCCCGTCTGGGCGGTCGCCAGGGGGACGGCCACGAAGCCCGCCACAGCGAGCACGGCTGCGGTGATCCCGACCTTGAGCGAAGTCCTCATGATGTGTCCTCTCGACAACGCCGGGCCCCCCGGCACCCCACGACCGTGACAGGCCTATGTACGCGCTCTGTGACCGAAGTGTTCGAGGAATGTCAGGAGGCGGCCGCGCTCCTCGCCGGTGCGGTGTACGGGCTGTTCAATGGAGCCATGCAGCCCGGATTGGTGGTGGTCGTCGAGGACGACCCGGCGATCGCCGATGTCCAGCGTCGCTATCTCGCGGCGGCGGGATTCGGCGTACATGTCGAGCGCGACGGTCGCGCGGGGCTGGAGGCCATCAAGCGGATGCGGCCGGTCGCTGTGGTGCTCGACGTGGGGCTGCCCAGCATGGACGGTGTCGAGATCTGCCGCACGCTGCGAGGTGAGAACGACTGGACGCCCGTGCTGTTCGTCACAGCCCGCGACGACGAGGTGGACCGGGTGCTGGGGCTGGAGCTCGGCGGCGACGACTACCTCACGAAGCCCTTCTCGCCGCGGGAGATGGTCGCTCGGGTCAAGAGCGTGCTGCGCCGTCAGGCGGGACCGCCCGCGCCCGTACTGGAGGTTGGTCGGGTACGGCTCGACGAGACGCGGCGCGAGGTACGGGTCGACGACGAGCCGGTGTCGCTCACGGCGACCGAGTTCGACCTGCTCGCCAAGCTGATGTCGTCACCCGGACGCGTCTTCACCCGAGAGCAGCTGTTGAGCTCGGTCTGGGGCCAGGCCGACTACGGAGGTGGCCGTACGGTCGACGTCCACGTCGCCCAGGTACGGTCCAAGCTCGGCGACGCGTGCCCCATCGCCACCCGGCGGGGCGTCGGTTACACCGCCGAGGATCCTCGTGAGTAAGAAACCCACCTCGCTCCGGCGCCGCGTCACGCTCGTGATGCTGGCGATCGTGGCCGTGGCCGTCCTCGTCACGGGCGCCATCACGGTGCCGCTGACGCGTACGTCCACCGTGCAGGGCGAGCAGGGGCGGCTCTCTGCCCAGGCGGACCTGCTGGCCTCGCTTGACCGGCTGCCCACACGCCTCACCGCGGCGAACGCCCTCATCAACGGCACCCGGTTCGCGGTCGTCGAGTCGCCGCCCAACGGCCGGGCCACGGGGGCAGCGAACTCGTACGTGACCGCTGAGGTCCGGGCGGCGCTCGACGCCAGGGGGACGTACTCCGGCACGATCCAGGGGACGCTCGGACGGGCCCTGGTCGAAGCTCGAGCCACGACGGCTGGTCCGTGGATCGTGTCCGTCCTTCCGATCACGCAGCTTGACACTGCTCTGAACAAGGAGACCCAGCGGGTGCTGCTGGGTCTGCTGGTCGGCCTTCTCGTCGCGGGGATCGCGGCGCTCAGCCTGGCGCAGTGGCTGACCAAGCCCTTGACGGAGACCGCCCATGCGGCCCGGAAGCTCGCTGCCGGCGAACGTGGGGTGGCCCTGCCGGCCCCGGCGTCCCAGGAGGCCGCCGAGCTCACATCCGCGCTGTCGTCGCTGGACAAGGCACTCGCGACGAGCGAGGGCCGCCAGCGGGAGTTCCTGCTCTCCATCTCCCACGAGATGCGTACGCCCCTGGCCGCGGTCCGCGGCTACGCGGAGGCGCTGTCCGACGGGATGATCGCCGAGGACGAGCTGCCACAGGTCGGCCAGACGCTGGTCCGCGAGACGGAGCGCCTCGACGCGTTCGTACGGGATCTGCTCGAGCTCGCACGGCTCCAGGCCGACGACTTCACGATCCACGCGGTGCCGCTGGACCTCGGCGCGCTCCTCGACCATGTCCGTACGGCCTGGTCGGCCAGGGCGGCATCGCTTCAGGTGGCGCTATCGGTGAACGGCACCACGCCGACCCCGGTGGTGGCTGATCCTCAACGGTTGCGGCAGGTGGTGGACGGCCTCGTCGAGAACGCCCTCCGCGCCACGCCCGCTGGAGGGCGGGTGAACGTGACCGCACGGCCTGCTGGGCGCTCGTACATGGTCGACGTCTCCGACACCGGCCCCGGCCTGGCCCCGGAGGACCTCGACGTGGCTTTCGATCGCGGGGCGCTGCACGCGAAGTACCGCCAGACGCGACCCGTCGGTACGGGCCTCGGGCTGTCGATCGCCGCCCGGCTCGTCGCGCGGATGGGCGGCACGCTCACGGCGGCGAACGGCGCGTCAGGAGCGATCTTCACGGTGAACCTGCCCACCGGCTGACGTTAGGCTCAGCGAGGATTGGCGTACGACCGGGTACGCGTTGACGCCGGTCGCCAATCCGCGGTCGAGGATGCCGCTGCTGTCGCTGCTGCCTGACCGGACTTCCGACTGGACGAGAGAGCCGCGGTCGGGGTAGCGGTGGGAGTCGGGGTCCGAGTCACGACCGTCGCCCTGATGGTCGACCGCGGAGTGGCAGAAGGAGTCGGGGTCCGGGTGACGACCGTCGTCCTGGTGGTCGACCGCGGAGTGGCGGTGGCCGTCGCAGTAGCGGTCGCCTTGCTCGGCCACGTCTTCGTCACGCTCGGCGTCGCAGTGGCGGTCGGGGTCTCAGCAGTCGGGGTCGCTGTCGCGTGCGTGCATCCTGTCGGGCGTGGGTCCGTCGGTCCGCCCGTCGGGGTCCAGCTGGACGTCGCAGTGGCGGTCGGATGCGGGGTGCGGCTCGGGAACGGCCACCACGTGGGCCACCAGCTCGGCGTCGGCGATGCCGTCTCACTGGACGACGGTGATGCCGTGGGGGTCGGCAGGCCAGTCTCACTCTGGCTCGGCGACGCGGTCCCGCTCTGACTCGGCGACGGGGTTTCGCTCGAGGTCGCCGTATCCGGCTGGCTCGGGACGGACGTTTCGGTCTGACTCGGGACGACGGTCGGGATGGCCGTCTCCGTCTGTACGGGGAGTGTGGTCGGCGAGGGCACCGGGGTGCTGGTATCCGACGGAGGCGCAGGAGTCGCCGTATCGGTGGTCACCGGAGGCGCAGGAGTCGCCGTATCGGTCGTCACCGGGGGCGCGGGAGTCGTGGTCGACGTGTCGGTCGTGGGCGTTGCCGTGGCAACGGGTACATCGGTCTCGCTGGCGGTGACCTGCGCCGCATGGATGGTCACGTCCAAAGCCGCTGCGTCAGGCGCGATCGACACCATCGTCGGCGTCGGCGTCGGAGCCGGAGGAAGCGTGATCGTCGGCTGTTCACGGCCGATCACGATCGTGCTGCCATCCGAGAGCACCGTCGACTGCACACTCGGGGACGAGGTGGGTACGGCTCCGGATTGAGGCACCGGGACATTGGGGACCTGCTTCACCGTGGGCGCGGCGGTGTTCGGGCTCTGCGGGTACGTGGCAGCGACAACGACGGCAGCATCCGACTGAGGCTTGGACTGGAACGTCGCCATCGCAACGCTGACTCCCATGAGGATCGCGCCGATGCCGACGGCACCGCCGACGGCCCAGACAGCCCTGGACGTCGTTCGCATTGATCCCCCCTTCGCCCAACAGGTCGCCGGGGACAGCCCAATGACACGTCCCCGCAAAACGCCCGATGCCACTCAAACCTCTATCGAGGTTCATGGGCCCGTGAATGAGAACATCCTCATGAGACCTTGCCATCGCGCCCGTGATTCTCTTCGGCCAGACTGGGGCAGTGGATAATCCGGCGTTCACCCTCCGTGCAGCGGCGAATGCGGTGAACTTCAGCACCTTCGCCGGCATGGCTGTCGCCCGAGCCGGCCGTGCCCACATCTCGCGCGGGCCGCGAGGCCTGTGGTACGCCGAGGGCTATTCGCTGCCCTTCCCCGTGGCGGGCGCCTTCACCATCGGTAACGTCATCATCACGCCGCGATCGATCGCGGAGATCGGTGGGCCGGCCGTGATTCACGAGGAGCGTCACACGTGGCAGTACACCGTCTGCGGGACGCTGTTCATGCCGCTGTACGTGGCGGCGATGGGCTGGTCGTGGATCCGTACGGGCGACAGGGCCGCGCGCAACGTCTTCGAACGAGCAGCGGGGCTGGCGGACGGGGGCTACGTCGACGTGCCTGTACGCCCTCTGCGCAGCCTCTTCGAGCGCCGGGTCAGCGGTTGAAGTCGAGCCCGAGTCGCGCGGCGGAGCGGTTCCGGCGGCGCTCGTCGCGCAGCCGGCGCAGCCGCTTGACGAGCAGCGGGTCGGAAGCAAGGGCCGACGGGTCGTCGATGAGAGCGTTGAGCACCTGGTAGTAGCGCGTCGGCGACATGTCGAAACGCTCCCGGATCGTCTGCTCCTTGGCGCCCGGAGAGCGCCACCATGTGCGTTCGAAGTCGAGGATCTCGGCATCGCGGACCGACAGCGCGGATCCACCCACCTGGACTGCTGACGACGTCATGGCCTCATGCTAACCCCGGAATCACACCGGTGTCATTCCCTGTTCTGCGGCTGTGAATCGGGCAAGCGGACAGTGAAGTCGGAGAGTGTGTGGCCAGGTACCGGGTAACCGGGGGTTAGTGTGGTCCGCGATCCGAAGGCCCCCCAACTGACGAGGAACCATGCAGAGAATCGAAGGCCGAGCCCAGCACTACGCATGGGGCTCCCCGACAGCGATCCCTGGACTTCTCGGTCTGGTCGCCACGGATGAGCCGTACGCCGAGCACTGGCTGGGGGCCCATGAGTCCGCACCCTCCCTGGTGTCAGGCGCTCCGCTCGACGCGCTCATCGCGGCCCAGGGCAAGGACATCCTCGGTACGGCGACGATGGATCGGTTCGGTGGCCGCTTCCCGTACCTCATGAAGCTGCTCGCCGCGGATCGTCCGCTCTCGATCCAGGCTCACCCGAACCGCGAAGAGGCGGAGGCGGGCTTTGCCCGGGAGAACGAGGCCGGGATTCCCATCGACGCGCCTGAACGCACGTACCGCGACGCCTGGCCGAAGCCCGAGGCGCTCATCGCCGTCACCCCGTTCGTCGGACTCTGCGGCTTCCGGGATCCGGTGCGGACGGTCTATCTCATCGAGCAGCTCGGCGTCGCCGACGAGCTCGGCAGTGTCATCGCCCCGCTGACCCAGCGCAAGGGTTCGGCCGCGCTCGCGCAGGTCTTCCTCGACGTGCTGAGCTTCGAGGGCGGCCGGCTTCGCCTCATCGACCTGGTCGTGGACGCGGCCGCCGACCACACCGAGGACGACGCAGAGCTCGGCGACCTCGCCCGGGCCCTGGTGAAGCTCGGCAACGCCTACCCGGGCGACCGAGGCATCCTCGCGGCGCTGCTCCTCAACGTCGTCACGCTCCAGCCCGGAGAAGGCATGTTCCTGGGGGCGGGCAACATGCACGCGTACCTGCACGGCGTCGGCATCGAGGTTATGGCGAACTCCGACAACGTCCTGCGCGGAGGGCTCACGGGAAAGCACATCGACGTCGACGAGCTGATGCGCGTCGTACGGTTCGAGGCCGAGGAGCCGACCCTCCTACCGGTGGACGCCGTGGGCCCCCGCACATACCACTACGGCACCTCCGCACCCGAGTTCACGGTGTGGCGCGTCGACCCGGGCGAGACCCCTGTTCCCGTGCCAGGTAGCGGCGCGCGCATCGGCCTGGTCCTCGACGGCGACGCCCACCTGACGCTGGCCGGAGCGACGCTCGACCTGAGCCGCGGAGAGTCCGTGCTGCTCAGCGCCGGCGACTGCGCCACGGTGGCGGGCACAGGACTGCTGTACGTGTCGGGCCCCGGCATCTAGGCCGGACGGTCGGCTGACAGTCTCTCGGGCCTGCAGCCACGTGGCGGCGGGCATGAACGTCACTTTCGAGGAGCCACGACACGCCGACGCCAGCCCGATGCTCGCGCAGATACCGACCCATCGACCCCAC
>PMLO01000234.1 GCA_003158895.1 Propionibacteriaceae bacterium | reverse complement strand
GTCGCGATCTGGGGGTTCACGTTCCTCACGGGGTTGGGCGTGCCCATCGCGGTGGCGGGTGGCCTGGCGTCCGGGTACTGGCTGACGCTCGTCATCGGTCGGGTCGCACTCGGGTCCCTCGCCGAGCGGATCGGAGCGTGGAAGGTGATGGCGATCGCGGTGGGGCTGCTGCTGGTCGCGGCCGCACTCGCGAACCTCCAGCTGCCGATCCCCGCCATGGCCGCGGTACTGCTCTTCGGCATCGGCGCCGCGCCCATGTACCCGCTGCTGGTGCTCACCACAGCCGACCGTACGTCGCCGGAGGTCGCCGACCGCGTCATCGGGTTCCAGGCGGCGGCCTCGTCGATCGGGAACGCCATCACCCCGGGACTCATCGGGTTGGCGATCGCGGCGCAGCTCCGGTCGTTCAGCCTCTCGATCGCGGTCCTGTGCGTGATGGCCGCTGTGCTCCTGCTGCTCATCCACCGCCGCGTCCGAGCCCACGCGCACAATCTTTAGCGCGCCCGCTCAACCCGTGTGACCACATTTCCGAACCACACGGGTTGTGCGCGTCCTGGGGAGTCCGGGGCCGGTACGTCAGCGACCCTCGTCGTCGACGTCCAACAGCTCGTCGTCGTCGAAGTCGACGGTACGGTCACCCAACCTGTCGATCGGCTTCTCACGAGGGGCGACGACCATGACCGCGATGATGGTGGTCACCGGTACGGACAGTACGAGTCCGATGGAGCCCACGAGACTTCGTACGACCTCGCCCGCGAACTGCTCGCGGAGCAGCATGCTGAACAAGGGCTTCTCGTACACGGTCAGGAGCAGCAGCACGCTCATGATCGCGCCGGCTGACGCGAACAGGATCGTGTAGACGCTCGACGCGATGTGATCGCGGCCGATGCGCATGGCCTTCGTGAAGAGCTGTCGAGGCGTCGCCTTGCCGGTGCCCGCGAGCTCCCAGACCGCCGAGGCCTGAGTGATCGTGACGTCGTTGAGCACGCCGAGACCGGCGATGATGACGCCGCAGATCACCACGGACGTGAGCATCAAGTCAGGGGCGGCGGCGGACAAGGTGACGTCGTCCTCGCTGGCCACGCCGGTCAGGTGAGCCCATATGGTGGCTCCCCAGCCGAGCGCCGCCGACATGATCAGCCCGAACAGCGTGCCGACAAGGGCTGTCGTCGTACGGGCTGAGAAGCCGTGCGTCGTGTACAGCACGACGAACATGATCGCCGACGAACCCACCAGGCCCACGAGCACCGGGTTGTGGCCGACGATCAGGGCCGGGAACATGAACTGGAAAAGGATGAACCCAGCGAACGCCAGCCCCACCACCGCGAGGAGGCCTCGCCATCTGGCGACGGCTACGACCGCCACCACGAACAGCAGGGCCAGCGCGATCATCGGCCCGGTCCGCTGGAAGTCGGCGAACTGGTAGCCGGGGTCGGCGTTCTCGATCGGCGTCCGGTACAGGGTGACGCCGGTGCCGGGCGTGATCCCCGACGCGTACACAGCCGCCGTCACCTTGACATCGACGGACTGGCCCTTCTCGGGGCCCTCGTCCAGCCGGACCGTCAGGTCGCCGCACTTCGACCCGTCACCCGTGGCCGAACCGGACACGGCGTCGCAGTTGGTCTCGGTCACCGCTGTGACCGTGCCCTTCGGGATCGTGAGTCCCGGCACGGCGACCGTGGTGTTGTCCGGACTGAGGTGCGCAGCCACGTTGTGCGGCCAGAGCCACACGAGCGCTGCGATGGTCCAGATGGCGATCGGGATAAGAATCCAGACGAGCGTGCGGAGTGTACGACGCGACCTCAGCGCGTCAGCCGCCGACACCGCCTGCCCTGCGATGTGGTGATGAGCCATCCAGATACCTACCCTTGCGCGTGTGACCACGGGACCGGCCCAATCTAGCGACCAGTCCTGGGTGCTGCCCGTCGAGCGTACGGTCGCGGGCGCGGCCCGGCTGCTCGAGGCCTGCCTGTCCCCACTTCTGCGAGGGCCAGCGGACCCCACGCTGCGCCGGACCCCGTCGGGCTGGTGGCGGACAGCGAGGAGCCCGTACGGACCGGGCCTGCAACGACTCGTACGATCCGGCGATGACGTCGTGGTCACCTGTTGGGGACCGGGCGCCGACTGGCTGGCCGGGCAGGCGCCTCGGCTCCTGGGGGCGGCGGACGACCCCTCCGGCTTCGACCCCGGACCTCATCGCGTCGTCGCCGAGGCTCACCGGCACCGCCCGTGGCTGCGTCTCGGCCGTACAGATCGTGTCCTCGAAGCGCTCGCACCCACCTCGATCGAGCAGGTCGTCACCGGCAAGGAGGCGTTCCGGGCACAGCGGCTTCTGCTGCAGCGCTTCGGGGAGCGCCCCGACGGTCCCTCTCGTGACGAGACGCACCCAGCCTTCGGCATGCGTCTGCCTTTGTCAGCCGGGCAATGGCTCGCCGTACCGAGCTGGGAGTTCCTCCGCGCCGGTGTGGAAGCACGCCGTACCCGTGCCATCCTCGCCGCCGCCCGTACCAGTCGGTCGCTGGAGCGCCTCGCCAGTGACGCGTACACCTCAGACGCCGACGCAGCCCTCCGGTCGCTGCCCGGGGTCGGTCCCTGGACGTCGGCGACGGTACGGCAGCAGGCCCTGGGCGATCCGGACGCCTGGAGCATCGGCGACTACCACGTGGGCAAGAACATCAGCTTCGCCCTGGTCGGCGAGCAGCTCGACGACGATGCGGTCACGGAGCTGCTGGAGCCGTACAGGGGGCATCGGTACCGCGTCGAGGTCCTGCTCGCCGGCATGCCGCGACCAGAGCGTCACGGTCCGAGGCGGTCGCTCCCGACCCACCTGCCCCGCTGAGGTCTTACTCGACGTCGCCGTACTCGTCGGCCGTCGTCGGCAGCCACACCGTGAATTCCGCGCCACCCTCGGGAGCGGTGCCGGCCTTGACCCAGCCCCCGTGCGAGTTGATGGTATGGGCGACGATGGACAGCCCCAGTCCCGTACCCGGCGTGTTCCTCGACAGGTCCGAGCGGTAGAAGCGGTCGAAGACGTGCGGCAGGTCCTCGTCGGCGATGCCTGGGCCCTGGTCCGAGACGACGATCGTCTGGTCCTTCATCGTCACCGTGATGAGGCCGCCGTTCGGTGAGAACTTCACGGCGTTGTCGAGCAGGTTCGTCAACGCCCTCTCGAGGGTGTCCGGGTTGCCGACGAGCTGGTGCTCGGCCAGCTCGACGTCGAAGATCATCGTGGGACCGCGGCGCTTGGCACGCGTGACCGCGTTCGCGACGACGTCCTGCAGGTCGATCGGCACGCGTGCCGCCTCGACGTGATCCTCGCGGGAGAGCTGTACGAGGTCGCCCACGAGCTGTGTGAACTCGCCGAGCTGGGCGGCGACGTCGCGGAGGATGTCGGACCGCGCCCCCTCGGGCAGCATCCCCGACTTCTCGTCGGCGATGAGCAGCTCGATGTTGGTGCGCAACGACGTCAAGGGTGTCCGCAGCTCGTGCCCCGCATCGCCGATCAGTCGGCTCTGACGTTCTCGGCTGGATGCGAGCGAGCGCGTCATCGAGTTGAACGATCTCGACAGATCCGCCAGCTCGTTGTCTCCCTCCGCCTCGATCTGGATGAGCTCGTCGGTCTCGGTGATCTTGGCCACCGCCAACGCCAGACGGCGGATCGGCTGCAGGGACGAGCCGGCGACGACCCACCCGGAGATGGCCGCAGCGATGACGCCGAGGATCGCCACCGCGAGCAGCACGAATGCCATCTGCCGCAGCGTGGTGAGCGTGGGCTCGAGGGACCGCCCGAGCACGAGCGCGTACCCGTCGCCCGTGGTCTGCCCCTCCGCCTGCTGTGTCAACGGGACGGAGACGATCCGGTACAGCTCGCCCGTACTCGCCCTGCCTGTACGGGCGGAGGAACCCTGCTGCGTCCTCGCGACGGCGATCTCCTGCGGCCCGATGTCGAACGTGACCGTCTCGCCCGGGAACGCCACCTCGTCCTTGTTGGACTTCACGAGGACGAGGACGACGTTGGCGGCCTTCAGCGCGTCTGCATTGAGACCCCCCATCGACTCGATGTCCTGCGCCACCAATGCGGCCGTGATGTTGGCGACCGAGAGCAGCTCGCTGTCGAGCTGCGCGTACAGGGAGATCTGCGTCGTCGCGTACGCGCCGATGCCGGTCACCGCGACGGAGATCGCCACGGCGAGCGCGGTCAGCCAGACGATGCGGCGCTGCAGCGTGTCGCGCGGGCGCCACGTCAACCACCCTGGCCAGCGCACCTCGATGGGGAGGAAGCTGGGCAGGGTGCGGTTCGACCGCGTGTCCTGCGGTCGCAGGCGAAGCGTGATCGTACGCTCCGGGTCCGCGGCCGCTTGCGTGGCCGGCGGGACCGGCCGGTCCGTCACGGCGGCGTCTCACGCAGGACGTAGCCGATGCCTCGTACCGTGTGGATGAGACGCGACCCGCCGTCCTGCTCCGTCTTGCGTCGCAGGTAGCCGATGTAGACCTCCAACGAGTTCGCCGTGGTCGGGAAGTCGAAGCCCCACACCTCGTTGAGCAGCCAGTTGCGCTCGAGCACCCGGCGCGGGTTCTCCATGAATGTCTGCAGCAGCGCGAACTCCGTACGGGTCAGCGAGATCCGTCGCCCGCCCCTGGTCACCTCGCGGGTCTGCGGGTCGAGGGACATGTCTGCGAAGGTGAGGTGCTCGGCGTCGGCGATGGCGTCGCCGTCCGCACCGGTACGGGAGCGCCGGGTCAGTGCCCGCAGCCGCGCGAGCAGCTCGTCCAGCGCGAACGGCTTGGCCATGTAGTCGTCGCCACCGGCGTCCAGCCCGTCGACCCGGTCGTTGACGGCGTCGCGTGCGGTCANNGGCATCATGACGTCCATGATCACCGCGTCCGGCCGAGAGCTCGACAGCCTCGCGAGCGCTTCCAGCCCGTCGCCCGCGGTGATGACCTCGTACCCGCTGTAGTGCAGCGACCGGCTCAACGAATCCCGGACCGCCTGGTCGTCATCCACCACGAGGATCTGCATGTGCCTACTCTGCCATTGCTGGACGACTCGGTGGCGAAGCGCCACCTGAACGCGGCCAGAACGCCCTTCTCAGGGCCGCTTCAGGAAGCAGCAACGCCCGCCCCGTGGGTACGGGACGGGCGTTGCTGGTCGAACAGGTCAGGCGGCGACGACGTCCACAGTGATGTGGGCGGTGACGGCATCGTTGAGCTTGATGCCGACGGTGTGGTTGCCGAGGGTCTTGATCGGCTTGGCGATGAGGACCGAGCGCTTGTCGAGGGCGGGGCCACCGGCCTTCTTCACCGCGGCCACGACATCGGCCGGGGTGATGGCGCCGTACAGCTTGCCGTCATCGGTGCCGGTACGAGCGGAGAGCGAGACACCGAGTGCCTCGAGCTGCGAACGTACCTGCTGGGCGTGCTCGATGCTGCGGATCTCGCGTGCGTCGCGCGCACGCTGGATGCCGAGGATCTGCTTCTCCGCGCCCTTGCTCCACGCGATGGCGTAGCCCTGGGGCAGGAGGAAGTTCCGGCCGTAGCCGGGCTTCACGTCCACGATGTCGCCGGCGACGCCGACCTTGGTCACGGCGGCGGTAAGGATGAGCTTCATGTCAGTTCTCCCTTATCTCAGCGAGCGGTCGACGCGTACGGCAGCAGAGCCAGCTCGCGCGCGTTCTTGACGGCGATCGCGATCTTGCGCTGATCCTGGACGGACAGACCGGTCACCCGGCGGGCGCGGATCTTCCCACGCTCCGAGATGAACTTGCGGAGGGTGGCGACGTCCTTGTAGTCGACGTGCCCGATCCGTACCGACTTCATCGGGACGATCTTCTTCTTGTTCACCGGCTTGCGCTGTGGTGAGGCCATTGTGGTGCTCTCCTTCATGAGCCCGGCATCAGCCGGAATGTGCCTTGCTCGCTATGCGAGCGGGATGGACTATCTGTGATTCAGTGAGGGCTCGATCAGAACGGTGGCTCGTCGGACTGCGCCGACGCCCACGGGTCGTTGTCGGGCTGACGCGGCGCCGGCTGAGCGCTCTGACCGCCCCAACCGCCACCACCCTCGTTGCTCGAGGAGCGGTTGCCCGACCCCGAACCCGAGCCCTGCCAGTTGCCGCCACCCTGGCCGCCGGTGCTGGCGACCTTGGTCACCTTGGCGGTGGCGTTGCGGAGGGCGGGGCCGACTTCGTCGACCTCGACCTCGAAGACCGTGCGCTTCTCGCCGGAGTTCGTCTCGTACGACCGCGACTTGAGCCGGCCGGTGACGATGACCTTCATGCCCTTCTGCAGGGACTCCGTGACGTTCTCCGCGTACTGGCGCCACACCTCGCAGTTGAGGAACATCGTGTCCCCGTCGCGCCACTCGCTCGTCTGACGATCGAATGTGCGCGGTGTTGAGGCCACGGTGAACTTCGCGACGGCATGCCCCGACGGGGTGAACCGAAGCTCAGGATCGGCGGTCAGGTTGCCGATGAGCGTGATGGGCGTCTCTCCAGCCATGGAGGTCCTCCAGAACTCGTGGGTTGTTGCGCCTAGCCTGCCGCGCGCCGAGGCGACGCGGGAGGCTTATGCACAGGTCACTTCGCGTCGGGCCGGAAGACCTTGTTGCGGAGGATCTTGTCGTCGAGGGTGAGCCGGCGGGCCAGCTCGTTGACGACGGCGGGCTCGGCAGACAGCTGGACGAAGACGTAGACGCCCTCGGTCTTGTATGCGTTCTGCGAGTCGTTCTTGATGNNCAGGTGAGTCTCGATGAGTGTGGGGACCTGACGATCGTCGATATCAGGATCGACGATGATGGCCACTTCGTAGGAACGCATGCGCGAATCAACCTCCTCTGGTCTTCGCGGCCACGAGCGTGTCCCGTGGCAGGAGGGCGGATGCAGCGGCTCAGTCCCGATCTGCGGAACGGCCGACGACCCAGGGTAGTCGTCGCCGCCGCGCATTGTCGAACCAGCTGGTAGTACTACCGAGGCTGCAGGGCTCCCCCCAAGTCGGAACGAAGTCCTGCAGCCCCGGCGTGCCTTTCGGCTGCATGTGTATGTTCGCCGATCCACACCCGGCTTGTGGTCTCAAGAAGAGAAGCCTCATGTTGAGGATGAGTCTCTTGAGGGGCCCCCCGTGCATCCCGCGCACCGGCGCATGATCAAATGCCGGTGTCGCGCTCAGACCAAGGAGACCCATGACCCGCATCGCCGTACCCAGCGAAGTCAAGAACAACGAGTTTCGCGTAGCCATCACGCCCGTGGGCGTCAACGAGCTCGTACGAGCCGGCCACGAGGTCTTCATCCAATCGGGCGCGGGCATCGGCTCGTCGCTGAGCGACGACGATTTCGTCGCCTACGGAGCTCAGATCGTCGAAGGCGCTGACGCCACGTGGGCGTCCGGCGAGATCGTGCTCAAGGTCAAGGAGCCCATCGCCAGCGAGTACCACCGGCTGCGCAAGGACCTCACGCTCTTCACGTACCTCCACCTCGCCGCGGACCGCGAGGGCACCGAGGCGCTGCTGAGTGCGGGCACGACAGGGATCGCGTACGAGACCGTGCAGCTGCCGAGCGGTCTGCTGCCCCTGCTGTACCCGATGAGCGAGGTCGCCGGCTGCCTCGCCCCGCAGGTCGGTGCGCACGCGATGATGAAGCCCGAGGGCGGCATCGGCGTCCTCATGGGCGGCGTCGGCGGTGTGGCGAACGCGAAGGTCGTCATCCTGGGTGCCGGTACCGCCGGGCAGAACGCGGCCAACATCGCGCTCGGCATGGGCGCCGAGGTCACGCTGCTCGACACCGACCTGGACAAGCTGCGGATGAGCTTCTGGCGGTACGGGAACCGCGTACGCCAGATCGCGTCCAGCTCGCTGGCGATCCAGCGCGAGGTCCTCGACGCGGACATGGTGATCGGTACGGTGCTCATCCCTGGCGCCCTCGCCCCGAAGCTCGTGACGAACGCACTCGTTGCGCAGATGAGGCCGGGTTCGGTGCTCGTCGACGTCGCGATCGACCAGGGCGGCTGCTTCGAGGACTCGCACCCGACCACGCATGCCGAGCCGACGTTCTCGGTCCACAACTCGACGTTCTACTGCGTCGCCAACATGCCAGGGGCTGTACCGCAGACCTCGACCTGGGCGCTCACGAACGCCACCCTCCCGTACGTGATGAAGCTCGCCGAGCTCGGCTGGCGGGACGCGCTGCGCGCGGACCCGGCTCTCGCCAAGGGCCTCAACACGCACGCCGGCGAGGTCACGTACGCGGCGGTGGCGGAGGCCTTCGGCCTCGAGAGCCGCCCGGTGGCGTCGCTGCTCTGACGAGGAGATCCAGGTCTTCGCCGCACAGTGCGAGGTAGTGGGGCCGCCGGATCCGGCGGCCCACTGGCCCACGAAGCAGCGAAGACCCCGGATCCTGCCTGGCCCTGAAAAGCGCCGAGGCCGTGACCCACCGACGCATCCCGTCGATGTGGTCACGACCTCGATACTGCGTCGCGCGCTCGTTTGGCGCCCTTTGCACGGTCCCCCGGCCGTGGGATCTGCCACCAGATCCCGCCTGAGAAGAAGGTAAACAATCCCTCCCTCCATCCGTAGTCATCCCTAGAGAACTCTCACGTCAGCCACAGGTTTGGCACATGTACGACGGGGTGGCCGTCCGGTACCAGAATTGGCTCGTGATCATCGATGGCGGACTGTCCAACGCACTGGCTGACCGGGGACATGTGCTCGCCGACGACCTCTGGACGGCGCGGCTGCTGCGGGATGCACCGTCCGAGATCGTCGCCGTACATCGCGCCTACTTCGACGCCGGCGCCCAGGTGGCGACCACCGCCAGCTATCAGGCGTCGGTGGGTGGGTTCGCGGCGGCGGGTCTGAGCGAGGGGGAGGCTGAGCGCCTGATCGTACGGTCGGTGCAGCTCGCGCGCGAGGCGGCCTCAGGCTTCCCCGGCGCCAAAGTCGCGGCCTCCGTCGGCCCGTACGGTGCCGTGCTCGGCGATGGCTCCGAGTATCGCGGCCGGTACGGGCTCACAGCCACCCAGCTGCGCGACTTCCACCGTCCGCGGATCGAGCTGCTGCTCAGCGCCGAGCCGGACCTGCTCGCCGTCGAGACGATCCCCGACGTCGACGAGGCGGCGGTGCTGGCAGAGCTGATCGACGAGTACGGCGCACCGGCGTGGCTCTCGTACACGATCGTCGACGGCCGCACCCGGGCCGGCCAGTCGTTCGAGGAGGCGTTCGCCGTTGCCGCCGGTGTCGACGCGATCATCGCCACCGGTGTGAACTGCTGCGCTCCCGCGGATGTCCTTGCCGCGGTGGAGATCGCCGTGGCCACGTCCGGCAAACCCGCCATCGCCTACCCCAACGCCGGCGAGACCTGGGACGCGGACAACCACGCATGGGTCGGTACGAGCTCGTACGACCTCGCGTTTGTTCCCGCCTGGCGTGCCGCGGGAGCAGAGCACCTGGGTGGCTGCTGCCGCATCGGCCCGGCCACGATCACGGCGCTGGCGGCATTGGGAGCATGACCGAGTCAGACGAACGTACCTAACGCGCTCTTGTCGGCCTGCGCCACGCGTGGACGCGTCTGTGCGGGGCCGATCGGTACGTCCGTCTGTACAGCTCAGTGCCAGTGGCGATGGTGGATGTCGGGGTAGTGCTCGTGGGTGTGGGTGATGGCCTCGTGGGTGTGCGCGTGGCTGTGCCAGGTGCCCGCGGGCACCGGCTCGGCATGCTCGTGCTGGTGGTGGGCGTCGTGGGTGTGCAGGTGCGTGTGGGTGATGGCCTCATGGGTGTGCTCGTGCTCGTGCCGCTCGGTGAGGTGGAGCCAGACGCCGACTCCCATGAGCGCGCCCGCCACGACCAGCGACCACGTGATCGGCTCACCCAGGGCGATCGAGACCACCGCCCCGACGAACGGCGCGACAGCGAAGTACGCGCCGGCCCGCGCCGTACCCACCGCGCTCAAGGCCCGGATGAACAGGACGAGGCTCAGCCCGTACGCGACGAAGCCCAGCGCGAGCGAACCAGCCAGCGTCACGAGGCCAGGTAGCCTGGCGCCCAGCGCCAGAGCCAGCGCCAGGTTCACCGGCCCCGCCACCGCACCTTTGACGGCTGCGAGCCACGTCGCGTCGTTGAGGACGACCTTACGGGTGAGGTTGTTGTCGAGCCCCCATAACAGGCACGCGCCGAGGACCGCGAGGGCGGGCAGCGGTGTACCTAGCTGGACCCCGTACGGCACGCTCAACACCCCCGCGCCGAGCACGATCGCGATCATCCCGAGCAGGATCCGGCGGTCCATGTGCTCGCGGAACACGACCCAAGCGAGCACCGCGGTGAAGACGGCTTCCGCGTTGAGAAGCAGTGATGCACCCGACGCGGGCATGGCGGACAGACCGAGCATGAGCAGTACGGGCGCGACGACTCCACCCGCGACGACGGCCCCGATGAGTGGCGCGACATCGCTGTGCTGGACCCGTACGTGCTCCTTGCGCGTGACCAGCCGGTACGTCCACAGACCGAGCCCTGACCCGCAGTAGAGCAGCCCCGCCAGGAGCCAGGGGCTCACGTCGCCGAGCAACAGCTTCGCCAGCGGCGCGCTGACGCCGAAGAGCACGGCCGACGCCAGAGCGGCCCTTACTCCAGGGTTGCGCAAGGCGGCGGTCACGAGAACATCATGTCGCGCGGCGTTCGGCTGCCGCACCTGCACCCGGGGCCGTGTGAACTCCGAGTCGACAGATCGACCGGACAGGCATCCGGATGCCTGTCCGGTCGCAGGTCCAAGGGGATCAGGAGGGGGCGACGACGACCAGGAGGTCCCCGCCTTCCACGGCCTGCGCATGGTGGATGGCGACGCGCTGGACCGTACCGGCGACAGGGGTGGTGATCGCGGCCTCCATCTTCATGGCTTCGATCGTCGCGACCGGCTGACCCGCCTCGACCACGTCGCCCTCGGCGACCGTGAGCGTGACGACGCCGGCGAACGGCGCCGGTACGTGGCCGCTGTTCTTCGTGTCGGCCTTCTCCTTGACCGCCACGGTCGGCTTCACGGACTCGTCCCGTACGGTCACCACCCGCATCTGACCGTTCATGAGGCAGACGACCTGACGCATGCCGTGCTCGTCGGGCTCGCCGATCGAGTGCAGGCTCATGAGCAGCGTCTTGCCGCGCTCGATGGGCACCTCGTGCTCCACGCCGACGACCATGCCGTGCATGAACTGCCTCGTCGTGAGCACGATGAGCTCGCTGAACTCCTCGACCGCGTCCTCGTAGTCCTTCGTCGGACCGGGGAAGAGGAGCCGGTTGAGCGTACGTCGCGGCTCGGTCTTGAGCGCCGCCTCGTCCTCGGCCGACAGTTCGGTGACCACCGGCTTCGTGACGCGCCCTGCCAGGGCCTTCGTACGGAACGGCTCCGGCCACCCGCCGGGAGGGTCGCCGAGGTCGCCGTTGAGGAAGCCGATGACCGACTCCGGGATGTCGTACGCGCTGGGGTTGGCCTCGAACTCTTTCGGGTCTGCGTTCGCCCCGACCAGGGTCAGCGCGAGATCGCCGACCACCTTCGACGACGGCGTCACCTTGACGATGTTGCCGAGGATCGTGTTGGCCGACGCGTACATGTCCTCGATCGCCTCGAACCTGTCCCCCAGCCCGAGCGACATCGCCTGCTGACGGAGGTTCGAGAGCTGGCCGCCGGGGATCTCGTGGTGGTACACGCGCCCGGTCGGACCAGGCAGCCCCGACTCGAACGGCCCGTACAGGAGGCGTACGGCTTCGAAGTACGGCTCGAGCGACGCCGCGGCCTCCAGCGACAGACCCGTCTCCCGCTCGGTCCCGTCGGTCGCCGCGATGAGCGCCGACATCGAGACCTGGCTGGTCGTACCGGCCCACGCCGCGTTGGCCACGTCGACCGCGTCGACGCCGGCGTCGATCGCCGCGACCAGCGTCGCGAGCTGGCCGCCGGCCGTGTCGTGGGTGTGGAGGTGTACGGGCAGGTCGAACCGCTCCCGCAGCGCGCGGACAAGGACCTTCGCTGCCGGCGCCCGCAGGAGGCCGGCCATGTCCTTGATCGCGAGGATGTGCGCGCCGGCCCCGACGAGCTGCTCGGCGAGGTGCAGGTAGTAGTCGAGCGTGTACAGCTTCTCGCCGGGCGACAGCATGTCGCCCGTGTAGCAGAGC
>PMLO01000173.1 GCA_003158895.1 Propionibacteriaceae bacterium | reverse complement strand
CGGCGACATGCGACCGGTCACGGTCACGGTCGGCGAGGACTACGACCCCACGGAGCTGGCGCGGGACCTGGGCGACGCCGCGTACGTCCGGGTCGTCCTCGTCGAGCACCGTGGCGAGTTCGCCGTACGTGGCGGCATCGTCGACCTCTTCTGCCCGACCGAGGAGCACCCTGTACGGATCGACTTCTTCGGCGACACCGTCGAGGAGATCCGCGTCTTCGCGGTCGCCGACCAGCGATCGGGCGACACCACGCGCGACCACGTCGTCGCGTACCCGTGCCGCGAGCTCCTGCTGACGCCGGAGGTTCGTGAACGGGCCCGGCTGCTCGGCGAGGCGCACCCCGAGCTGCTCGACATGGTCGACCGCATCGCCTCCGGTCACGCCGTCGAGGGTATGGAGGCGCTCGCGCCCGCCCTCGTCGACGGCCTGGAGCTGCTCGTCGACGTCGTACCCGCAGACACCCTCGTCCTGGTCTGCGACCCCGAGCTCGTACGGTCTCGCGCCGGCGACCTCGAGGCGACCTCACAGGAGTTCCTCGCGGCCTCATGGGCGGCCTCGGCTGGGGGCGGTCAGGCGCCGATCGACCTCGGCGCCGCCGCGTACCAGCCGTTCGCTGACGTCCGCGGCCACGCGCTCGGGCGCGGTCTGTCGTGGTGGTCGCTCTCGCCGTACGCGGCCGCGCCCGACGAGGAGTACTCGCCGCTGGAGTCCGAGGACGGCGAGCTCATCGACCTGTCGGCGATCGACGTGACCGGGGTCGACTCCCGTACGGTCCCGGCCCGAGCCGTCGAGTCCTGGCGCGGCGACACGGAGGCGGCCGTCGCCGACCTGCGCGAAGCGGTGGCACAGGGGCTCACGGTCGTCCTCACTGCCGAGGGTCATGGCCTCGTGACCCGCCTGTTCGAGATGCTCACTGAGCAGGGGATCGGCGCGACCAAGGTCGAGGATGTCGCAGCTGCTCCGCAACAGGGCATCGTCACGATCACCACCGCCCCGTTCGCGCACGGGTTCCGGCTCGACTCGGTCGGCCTGCGCCTGTACACCGCCAACGACCTAGCCGGGCAACAAGTCGCTGACAAGGCCGGACGCCGACTGCCGAGCCGTCGCAAGAAGCAGATCGACCCGCTCGAACTGGCCACCGGCGACCCGATCGTCCACGAGCACCACGGCGTCGGGCGCTACGTCGAGCTCGTACAGCGCACTGTCGCCGGCGCGACCCGCGAGTACCTCGTCATCGACTACGCGCCCAGCAAGCGCGGCCAGGCGAACGACCGGCTGTACGTGCCCATGGACCAGCTCGACCTCGTGACGCGCTACGTGGGCGGTGAGGCGCCCGCGCTCGACAAGATGGGCGGCGCCGACTGGAACAAGCGCAAATCCCGCGCCCGCAAGGCCGTACGCCAGATCGCCGCCGAGCTCATCAAGCTGTACGCGGCGCGGCAGGCGTCCCGCGGCTTCGCGTTCTCCCCGGACACCCCGTGGCAGCGCGAGCTCGAGGACGCGTTCACCTACGTCGAGACGCCCGACCAGCTCGTCTGCATCGACGAGGTGAAGCGCGACATGGAGCGGGTCGTGCCGATGGACCGGCTCGTGTGCGGCGACGTGGGGTACGGCAAGACGGAGATCGCTGTACGGGCGGCGTTCAAGGCCGTGCAGGACGGCAAGCAGGTCGCTGTCCTCGTCCCGACGACGCTGCTCGTCCAGCAGCACCAGGCGACGTTCTCCGACCGGTACGCGAGCTTCCCGGTCACGGTCGCGTCCCTGTCGCGGTTCCAGACCGACGCCGAGGTCAAGGCGACCCTTGCGGGCATCGCCGACGGCAAGGTCGACGTCGTCGTCGGCACGCACCGGCTCCTGTCGAGCGAGGTGAAGTTCCACGACCTCGGGCTCGTCGTCATCGACGAGGAGCAGCGGTTCGGCGTCGAGCACAAGGAGCAGCTGAAGAAGCTGCGGCTCGACGTGGACGTGCTCGCGATGAGCGCCACCCCGATCCCGCGCACGCTCGAGATGGCGATCACGGGCATCCGGGAGATGAGCGTCATCGCGACGCCCCCCGAGGAGCGGCACCCGGTGCTGACGTTCGCAGGGTCGTACGACGAGAGGCAGGTCACCGCCGCGATCCGCCGCGAGCTGGCGCGTGAAGGCCAGGTCTTCTTCATCCACAACCGGGTGCAGTCGATCGACCGTACGGCCAAGCAGATCGCTGAGCTCGTCCCCGAGGCGCGCGTCGCCATGGCGCATGGCCAGATGTCCGAGCGGGAGCTCGAGCAGGTGATGGTCGACTTCTGGGAGCGCCGGACCGACGTGCTCGTCAGCACGACGATCGTCGAGGCCGGTCTCGACATCTCGACCGCGAACACCCTGCTCATCGAGCGCGCCGACCTTCTCGGGTTGTCGCAGCTGCATCAGCTCAGGGGTCGCGTGGGCCGTGGCCGCGACCGCGGGTACGCGTACTTCTTCTATCCCCCCGAGAAGGCTCTGACCGAGAACGCTCACGGCCGCCTCGCGACGATGGCCGCCCACACCGATCTCGGCTCAGGGATGGCGATCGCGCTCAAGGACCTCGAGATCCGAGGCGCGGGCAACCTTCTCGGCGGCGAGCAGTCGGGCCACATCGCCGACGTCGGCTTCGACCTGTACCTGCGGCTTGTCGGCGAGGCCGTCGAGGAGTTCCGTGGCGACGCGCCCGAACCCGAGGCGGACATGCGGATCGAACTGCCGGTCGAGGCGCACCTGCCCGTCGAGTACATCGAGTCGGAACGGTTGAGGCTTGAGATGTACAAGCGGCTCGCCGAGGTCCGTACGGTGGAGGACCTGGATGCCGTCACCGGGGAGCTTCAGGACCGGTACGGAGTGGCGCCAGAGCCCGTACAGGCGTTGCTCGCTGTCGCGTCATTCCGCCTGCTGTGTCGGCTTCACGGCGTCACCGAGGTGGTGTGCGGGCCCAGCACCGTACGGTTCGCGCCTGCCGGCCTCCTCGACTCCCGCGAGCTGAGGCTCACACGGCTGTACCCGGGCACGATCATCAAGGACACGCAGATCCTGGTCCCGCGTCCGACCACCGGATCCATGCCGAAGCGGGCCGTCGACGGACTCGGCCTGATCGAGTGGGCGAGCCAGGTCGTGACGAACGTGTACGAGACCACCCAGGCAGCATCGGTAGTCTGAGCTGGAACAACGAAGGGAACACTGTGACTCGTCTCCGTGCGGCGTTGACCGCTCTCGCCCTCACCGCGACCGTCCTTCTCGGCGGTTGCGCCCAGACGGCTGACACGACAGCCGTCGTCAACGGCGTCGTGATCAGGGAGAGCGCGGTGGACGACATGGCCCAAGAACTGGTGTCGTCGGGAGCGGTCGGCGCCTACGCGGCTGCACGCTCCTCCGCGGCCTCCAAGCTGATCGCCGGCGAGGTTGCTCGCCAGGTGGCACGCCAGAACAGCATCACCCTCACGCAACCCGACATTTCGTCCCTGTCCGCCAGCAACCCCACCTATGCGATGTTCCTCACCACTCCGCTGGGCGAGCAGTTCGCGACGGACTACACGGACGCGGTGCAGGTCTCGAGTGCGTCGACCGACTGGCAACAGCAGTTCGTGGCGCTGCCCGTGCAGCTCAATCCCCGGTACGGCTCCTGGCCCGCCTTCGTCGCCGATCTGGCCTCGGCGACCGCCGCGGCCCCGCCGACGGGCTCGATGTCTGTCGTCTCTGGGTCCTGACGACATGGCAGCGGACGCCGTGGGCGAGGACCAGCTTCGCCGACTGCTCGCCGTGATGCATGCGCTGCGTGCGGGTTGTCCCTGGGACAGGGAGCAGACCCACGTGTCGCTCCTGCACTACCTCGTGGAGGAGACGGCCGAGGTCGTCGACGCGGTCGAGACCGGGACGGATGACGACCTCCGCGAGGAGCTGGGCGACCTGCTGCTGCAGATCGCGTTCCACTCGGAGATCGCCTCGGAGCGTGACGCGTTCGACATCGACGACGTGGCGCGCGGCATCAGCGAGAAGCTCATCGCGAGGCATCCGCACGTGTTCGCCGGGCAGGAAGCGCCGGCTGACCTCAACGTCGTCTGGGAGCAGCGCAAGAAGGTCGAGAAGAAGCGTGACAGCTCGCTCGACGGGATCCCTGTCAGCCTGCCGGTGCTGGCACGCGCCAACAAGGTGATCATGCGAGCACGCAGCCATGACGTGCCGCTCGACCTGCCGACGGAGCCGATCGACGAGGCGGCCGTGGGTACAGAGCTGCTCGCTCTGGCCTCCCGCGCCCAGGCCTCGGGCATCGACCCCGAGCACGCCCTCCGCGCCGCGCTGCGCGACCTGGAGTCCTCCATTCGCGCCGAGGGCCGCTGACCTACAGCTCCCGGCGCCTCATCACCAGGACGGCGCCGGCGACGCAGAGTGCCGCGGTTGCGAGCGCTGTCAGGCCCGGCCAGGTCCAGGCCGTCTCGCTACCCGTCGCCAGTGCCGCCGGGGCGTTCACCAACCCGGCCGGCGACCACCGAGCCGCGGGTCCCCATCCTGAGAGCGAGGCGAGCGCCACAAAGGCGGCAATGCCAAGTCCGGCCGTGGCGCTCGTCGAGTCCAACAAGGCCGACAGCAGGATGACGACCGTGACGCACCACAGAGCGAGGACCAGCCAGGCCGCGGTCGCACGGATCAAGGGTCCCCACGCCGCGTCGCCGAACACAGCTCGCGTGGTGAGACCCATGACGACGGTCGCCAACGCTGTCGGTACAGCCACGAGCGCGAACGCAGCCGTGACTTTGGCGACGATGAAGGCCGCAGGAGTCAGCCCCTTCGAGAGAGCGATCGCCGCGGTGCCGCTCGTCCGTTCGCCGTTGACGGCGCTGCTGAACGACACGATGACAACGAGTAGTGCGATCTGACCGAGGTTCTTGGTCCACTGCGCGTACGCGTCGGCGACGCTCGGGTCGGGGAGGGTGAGGGGCAGGTTGGCGACGCTCTTGACGAGGTACGGGGTCGCGAGCGCCAGCAGCGGACTTGCCACTGCGCAGAACAACAGGGTTACCGGCAGGACAAACAGCCGCCAGGTCGCGGAGATCTCCCGCAGCTCCTTCATGAGGAACGGTCCGAAGCCGGTCATGCGTCACGCTGCACGAGGGAGACGAACACGTCCTCGAGCGAGGTCTCGATCGGCTCGAACCGTACGAGCCCGATCTCGAGTCCCGCGACGATGGCGGGCACGCGGCGTCGCGCCAGGTCGAGGTCGTTCACCGTCAACTCGACACCTGAAGGCGTGTCGACCATGCGACCTACCCACGGCTCGTTCTCGAGGAGGGTGCGTAGTCGTCCGGCATCGGCGGTGACGTCCAGCGCGTACCGGCTGCTGCCGCCGTACTGAGCCTTGAGCTCCTCGACGCTTCCCTGCGTGATCAGCCGGCCCTCGTCGAGGATCGCGACCTCGTCGCAGACCCGCTCGACGTCACTGAGGATGTGGGTGGAGAAGAAGACGGTGGTACGACCGCGGAGCGCTGCCACCATGTCGAGCACGGTCTTGCGCCCGATGGGGTCCAGCGCCGAGGTCGGCTCGTCGAGTACCAGCAGGTCGGGGGCGCCGATGAGCGCCTGGGCGATTCCGAGCCGCTGCTTCATGCCGCGGCTGTAGCCGCCGACCCGCTGCCGTACGTCGCTGAGGCCCGCCAGGTCGAGCAGGCTCTCGGTGCGCTTGGCGAGACCGGCGCCCGTGATGCCCACGAGTGAGCCGGCGAACCGCAGCACATCTCGCCCGGACATCCATGGGTAGAACCCCGGTACGTCGGGCAGGAAGCCGATCCGGCGCCGGAGTCTGGCGAGGTCGGTGTCGCTGGCTGAGCCGACGTCGTGACCGATCACGCTCACCGAGCCGGATGTGGGCCTCGCGAGCCCCAGCACCATGCGTACGGTCGTCGTCTTGCCAGCGCCGTTGGGTCCGAGGAACCCGAACACCGACCCCTGCGGCACGGACATGGTGAGGTGGTCGACGGCGGTGTGCGCGGGGTACGCCTTGGTGAGGTCCTCGACGGAGACGCTCAGGGTCATCGGTCGCCGTACAGGTCGTCGACCACGCGCTGGGTGGTGCCGGCGCCCTCGACCTGCGGCGCGGTGTCCTCGACCTGCCGCGGCTTGCGCCCAGCGACGAAGAACGCGATCGGGCCGACGAACTGTACGAGGCAGATCACAGCCCACGCCCACTTCGGGAGGGTCAGCCGCGCGGCGGGTGTACGGAACAGAACGATCCACGCCGCGATCAGGAGCCCGAGCTCGACCACGCCGACGAGCGTGAACAGGAGGATCTCGATAGGACTGAGCTGCATGTCGGCTCCTTGCGTTTCGACTGACGACAACTACATGGTAATGCCAGGTAGTAGGTTACGCCAGAGAGGTGCTTCAGTCGAGTGGCCACGACGCGCCCGGTCCGTAGGGCGTGTTGCGACACGAAGCGGCCTCTCGACCCGGGACGTGCCTCCTTGGGCTCCACCCACCCCAATCGAGGAGTCGCGACCCGCCGGCGACGAGCTCGTGCTGACCCCTCGAGTCGGCGTACGGAGGGTGGCGAACGTTCCTGCGACTCCCCGCCGGGTCATGGGTGAGCGCGGGATCCGGGCCGATAGGCTGACCTCGACATCGACCCATTGCTATGAAAGGCACCCACGTGGCCAACATCGATTTCATCGAGGCACGCGAGATCCTCGATTCTCGCGGCAACCCCACCCTTGAGGTGACCGTGCTTCTGGAGGACGGCAGCCAAGGCCGCGCCGGGGTTCCGTCGGGCGCGTCGACCGGCCTTTTCGAGGCTGTCGAGCTGCGTGACGGTGACAAGGCGCGCTACGGCGGCAAGGGCGTGCTCAAGGCCGTCGACAACGTCCTCGAGCAGATCGGTCCGGAGGTCGCCGGCTGGGAGGCTTCCGAGCAGCGCGCGATCGACAACGCGATGATCGAGCTCGACGGCACGGAGAACAAGGGCAACCTCGGCGCCAACGCCATCCTCGG
>PMLO01000155.1 GCA_003158895.1 Propionibacteriaceae bacterium | reverse complement strand
GTCGAGGCCGTACGCGAGCGCGGCTGCGGTGGGCTCGTTGATGATGCGGTCGACGGTGAGGCCGGCGATCTCGCCCGCCTCCTTCGTGGCCTGACGCTCAGCGTCGCCGAAGTACGCGGGAACCGTGATGACCGCGTTGGTCACCGGCTCACCGAGGTACGCCTCCGCGTCGCGCTTCAGCTTCTGCAGCACGAACGCGCTGATCTGCTGGGGCTTGTAGGCCTTGCCGTCGATGTCGACGGACCAGTTCGTACCCATGTGACGCTTGACGGACCGGATCGTACGGTCGACGTTCGTCACTGCCTGGCGCTTGGCGACCTCGCCGACGAGGACTTCGCCACCCTTGGCGAAGGCCACGACCGACGGGGTCGTACGTGCGCCCTCAGCGTTGGGGATGACGGTGGGCTCGCCGCCCTCGAGGACTGCGACGACAGAGTTTGTGGTGCCAAGGTCGATGCCTACTGCACGGGCCATGAGGATTCCTCCGATGATGCTGTGATGGTCTGGTGTTCGTTGAACCGTGTTGAGCGTAGCACGCTCAATCCCGGAACTTGAGTCTCATCCACTCAACCTTGAGGATCGACACGTGTATTCCCTGCAGGATCAGACGAACCGGCGGCGCCATCCCACGATTCCTGGGCTGGGCAGTTCCCCCGCCCACGGCTTTCGCGCCATTCGGCGCCGTTCCCAACCTCAGGCTCCCAAGCCGTGGGACGACCCCGACGTCGAGGCTCCCAAGCCTTATGGCACCTTCACAACCCGCCCACGGCTTGGGAACTACCTCAGGGCTTGGGAACCTGCGTTACGCAACGCGCGAGGCACATCGCGCGACCCGCCTACGGACCGCCGGAGAGGGCGTACGTGCGCGTGGTGGCACCGTCGAGTACCCAGATCACGCCAGGCACGTGCGGAGCCGGCCACTGGTCGGACAGGATCACGCCACCACCGAGCGTCCGGCCGACATCGACGGCAGCCATGGGTACCGACATGTCGGCTGTGCTGCGGATGTAGTTCCGATCGGCGAACTCGATCCTGGAGGGAGCAGCGGAAACCACCAGGCTCCAGTCCCACGTACGGTCGTGGACGTACCAGAGCCGGCCGAGCAGCCCGACCGCGAGCAGCAGCACCAGCGTCACGACGAGGGCCACTCGTCGGTTCCGCGCGGCGCTCCGCATGGCGGCACGGTACCCGCACGTGGGGCCAGTCTCAGGTGCGACTCGGCCAGCATGGGGCGGATTCAGCCCGGGTCCAGGCGGGACGGCCTGCCAGCGCCAGCTGCACCGGGATGTGGTGGATTCCCCCAGCGGGCGTCATCTCGGGCGAGCAATACTCTGGTCAACGACTCAAGAACCTACGGCGCGGCTCCGCGGTAAATCGAGCGTTATCCCTATCTTGGCTGGGGTCTGCGCCGATACCGTGTGCGTAGCGGAGGGACGGCAAATGAACCGACGTGGGTTCTTGGCTGTGACCACAGGTGCCCTGACGGGGACCGTGCTCTCCGCTTGTGCGCGCCAGGCGCCGATGGACATTTCCGGCGACTCGGCGGTGTACGGCTCTCCGGCGACAGTGGGCCGCAGCTCAGCGCCCAGGCCGCCTGCTTCCCTCCCGCCCCTCGTCGCGCCAACCGTGCAGCCGCCTGCGCTACCGGTGACGAAGGGCGCGATCCCGGTCGGGACGGCGATCACGGGGATCCCGGTGCCCGGCCCGTACATGGCCTGGACGATCGACGACGGTACGGATCCGGACGTGGTCGCGGCGTACGCACAGCTGGCCGAGCAGACCGGGAACCGGCTCACGTTCTTCCTCAACGGCAACCAGCCGTCGTGGACGATCCACGCGCACCGGTTGCAGCCGTTGGTCGCGTCCGGACAGATCCAGCTCGGCAACCACACCTGGTCGCACCCGGACCTACGCGCCCTGACGACCCAAGGGATCCAGGACCAGCTGCAGCGCAACGAGGACTTCATCCAGGCCACCTACGGGGTGAGCGCGAAGCCCTTCTACCGGCCGCCGTTCGGCTACGTGAACGCGCATGTACGCAGTGCCGCCGCTGCGATCGGGTACACGGCTCCGACCCTGTGGTACGGGTCGTTGTCCGACTCGAGCGTGCTCACCAGCGACCAGGTCGCGGCATTCGGCGACCAGTGGTTCGGCGCCGGGCGGATCGTGATCGCGCACGCCAACCACCCCGCAGTGATCGGCGCCATGCAGCACCTGGTCGACCTCATCGCGCAGCGCGGGTTGCGTACCGTCACGCTGCGCGACGTGTTCCAGACGACCTGACCTGGGTCAGGCGTCGGACGAGCTGCGGTCAGCCGCTGCGACGCGAGCTGAACGACGCCGCACTGTGCGGACGGACGGCGTTGCCGGACGGGCCGACCTTGCGCACGCCGGCCGCGCTGCGGGGCGCGCTGGAGCTGCCACGGGACCCGCCCGAGGTGCCGCGGGCACCGCTCGACTTCCCGGGCGACCCGCCGGACGTGCCGCGGCCAGAGGCGCTTGAGCCACCGCCCGAGGCGCTGCGGGCCAGGCCACTGTTGTTGTCGAAGCCCGATGAGTGTGTCTTGGACGGTCCGCGACCGCCGCCGCCGCCGGTCCGGGAGCGACCGCCGCCGGAGCGCGTCCGACTGGGGCCTTGCTCGACGACCGGGGTGGCATCTGCGTACCCGCCGGGCACGAGGACACGCGCTCCCGGAGCGAGAGTGGCCAGCATCGGGTGCAGCCGGCGGTCGATGCGCGTGATCGTGGGGTGGATGCCGGCGGCACGGGTAAGCGCCTTGACATCCCGTACCTGGTCGTCGGTCATCAGCGTGATGACCGTGCCCTCGTTGCCGGCGCGGGCCGTACGACCGGAGCGGTGCAGGTAGGCCTTCTCCTCGACCGGCGGGTCGGCGTGGACCACGAGCGCCACGTCGTCGACGTGGATGCCGCGGGCGGCGATGTCGGTGGCGACGAGCGTCTCGACCTTGCCGCTGTGGAAGGCGTCGAGGTTGCGCGTACGAGCGTTCTGGCTGAGGTTGCCGTGCAGGTCGACCGCGGGGATGCCCTCGGCGTTGAGCTGGCGGGCCAGCTGCTTGGCGCCGTGCTTCGTACGGGTGAAGACGAGCGTACGACCGGGGGCGCTGGTCAGCTCGACCAGTACGGAGACCCGGTTGGACCGATCCACGTGCAGCACGTGGTGGTGCATCGTCGAGATGGGCGACTGGGCGGAGTCCGCCTGATGGGTGCGCGCGTTGTGGAGGTAGCGCGTGACGATCGTGTCGATCGCCTTGTCGAGCGTCGCGCTGAAGAGCATGCGCTGGCCGCTCTGCGGCGTGAGGTCCAGGATCCGCTTCACGGACGGCAGGAAGCCGAGGTCAGCCATGTGGTCGGCCTCGTCGAGGACGGTGACCTCGACGCTGCCGAGGTGGGCGTGGCCCTGCTTGATGAGGTCCTCGAGGCGGCCGGGCGTCGCCACCACGATGTCGGTGCCCTTGCGGAGCGCCACCACCTGGGGGTTCTGGCCGACGCCGCCGAAGATGGTCATCGTGGTCAGGTTCTCGGCCCGGGCCAGCGGCAACAGGGCCGCGTGGATCTGGCCGACGAGCTCGCGGGTCGGAGCGAGGATCAGCGCGCGCGGCGCGCCGCGCTTCACGGAGCGCTCCGAGGCGGCGAGGCGAGCGACGAGGGGCAGCAGGAACGCGTACGTCTTGCCGGAGCCCGTACGGCCTCGGCCTAGCACGTCGCGGCCGGCGAGGGAGTCAGGCAGCGTGGCTGTCTGGATAGGTGTGGGGTCGGTGATGCCCTGATCGGCAAGCAGGCTCGCGAGGTTCGCGGGCACGCCAAGCAGGACGAAGCTGTTCTGAGAAGTCAAGGAAGTCANNCCCGGGGTAAGACTTCACGGGCATCTGGTAGGTAAGACTA
This sequence comes from Propionibacteriaceae bacterium, assembly GCA_003158895.1. Classification (GTDB taxonomy): domain Bacteria; phylum Actinomycetota; class Actinomycetes; order Propionibacteriales; family Propionibacteriaceae; genus Fen-668. The sequence goes on along the minus strand of PMLO01000155.1, from coordinate 9,664 downwards.
CCGTGCCGAACCACCAATGATCGACCACGTGACCCGTACCCCGCCGCATCGACCGTCTCGCGGCCGCCCCACAGGCAATGGAGGCGCCAGTGGCGTCGCGTCCGGCGTGTCGCGCATCACCAGCACCGATTGCCTGTCGGATGGGTCCGGAACGCCGGAATAGGCCCGAATGATTGAAGGTTGAACTACCTGTGAAGAAGATCGGATTCTTGTCCTTCGGCCACTGGTCGTCCTCGCCGCACTCGAAGACGCAGTCAGCGGCGGACGTCCTCCACCAGTCCATCGACCTCGCCGTCGCGGCCGAGGAGCTGGGCGCGGACGGTGCGTACTTCCGCGTCCACCACTTCGCCAACCAGCTCGGCTCGCCGTTCCCGCTGCTCGCCGCGGTCGGTGCGAGGACGAGCCGGATCGAGATCGGTACGGGCGTCATCGACATGCGGTATGAGAACCCCATGTACATGGCGGAGGACTCCGCCGCGGCCGACCTGATCTCGAGCGGGCGGCTCCAGCTCGGCGTGAGCCGAGGATCGCCCGAGCAGGTCGTCGACGGCTTCCGCTACTTCGGGTACGACGCCCCCGACGGCCAGACGATGGCCGACGTGGCTCGCGCCAACACCGAGACGTACCTCAAGGTCATCGCCGGCGCCCGCTTCGCCGAGCCGAACCCGCGGCCGATGTTCCCCAACCCCAAGCCGGGGCCGCTCGCGATCCAGCCGCAGTCGCCCGGCCTCCGCGACCGGATCTGGTGGGGCTCCGCCTCCAACGCGACGGGCGCCTGGGCCGCGCAGCTCGGCATGAACCTCATGAGCTCGACGCTGAAGACCGACGAGAGCGGCAAGCCGTTCCACGAGCAGCAGGCCGACCAGATCGAGGCGTTCCGTACAGCCTGGAAGGAAGCCGGCCATGACCACGAGCCGCGCGTCTCGGTCAGCCGCTCGATCTTCCCGCTGGTCACCGACGAGGACCGTGCCTACTTCGGCCATGACCTCGACTCCGAGGACTCGATCGGCGTGATCGACGACTTCCAGGCCGTGTTCGGACGCTCGTACGCGGCCGAGCCCGACAAACTCATCGAGCAGCTCGCCGGAGACTCGGCGATCGCTGCCGCGGACACCGTGCTGCTGACGGTGCCGAACCAGCTGGGTGTCGACTACAACGCCCACGTCCTCGAGTCGATCCTCACCCACGTCGCTCCGGGGCTCGGCTGGCGCTGAGCCACGAGTCCGTACGGCCGCGTCCTAGAGCGTCGACTCATATGGGTTCCAGCCCTCAGGGAGCATCGGTACGGGAGGGACCGAGCTGGTGATCGCGACCGACTCGTGCGTCTGGATCGACTCGGCCATCGATGCCATGACGTCGAGCACGTGGAAGCCGACAGCGCCGGACGCGATCGGCGTACCGCCGTTTCGGATGCAGCGGGCCATGTCGACGACGCCTGCGCCGCGACCGAAGCGCTCCTCCTCCTCGGCGATGTCGGTCCAGACCGTAGGGACGTCGAACTGGTCGAGCCCGACCTTCGGCGTGATCCGCACCGTGCCGCCAAAGATGTTGGGGTCCGGTACGGACAAGGTGGCCTCGGTGCCGATGACCTCGAAGGCGATCCGCCGGTTCGGCGAGTCGAAGCTGATGAGGCTCTGCGACACGGCGCCGCTCGCGAACTGCGCGATGGCACTCACATGGGTCGGCACGCTCACGGGGAACTCGGTGCCGGCTCGCGGACCCGTCGCGATCGTGCGTGTCTTGTGGCCGATCGACCCAACCGCCGCGACGTGCGAGAAGGACCCGAAGATGTGGACGAGGGTGGTCAGGTAGTACGGACCGATGTCGAACAGGGGCCCGGCGCCGGCAGCGAAGAGGAACTCGGGGTTCGGGTGGAACAGGTCCGGGCCTGCGTACTGCATGGCGGTCTGCGCCGAGAGCGGTGTGCCGATGTCGCCGCGGGCGATGACCCGGCGGGCGGTCTGTAGGCCGGGTCCATAGCCCGTGTCCGGCGCAACTCCGACCATGAGCCCGGCGTGCTCGGCCGCGTAGAGCAACGCCCTGGCTGTCTCGCGTTTGGTGGTGAGCGGCTTCTCGGTCCAGACGTGATTGCCGGAGCCAATGGCCGCCAACGAGACCTCGGCGTGCGACTGCGGGATGGTGATGTTGATGACCAGCTCGACGTCCCGGTGGCCGAGCACGTCGTCCGGCGTACCCCACTCCGTTCCGTACTGCTCGGCCTTGACGCGTGCCCTGTCGGGGTCGATGTCCCCGATGACGACGACCCGTACGTCCGGGCACTTCACCAGGTTCCCGACGTAGGCATCGCTGATCATGCCGGCGCCGATCACGCCGATGCCGACCGGACCGGTGCGTGTGGCTGGGACCTTGTTGCTCATGGCTGTTTCCTCTCGGACGCCGGCCGTCAGACCGGCTCGGACACGCTGGCGCGTTCGACGACGCGAGCGTCCATGACGTACGGATGTGGTTCGGGTGCCTCGTGGAGGCGGTACTGGGCTGTGGCCCAGAGGTGGCGGGCAAGGCCGTGCGGGTCGAGCTTGATCGTTGTCAGCGCTGGACGGGTGAGCGGGGCGAAGATGTCGTCGTCCAGGCCCATCACGGCCAGGTCGTCGGGCACCCACAGCCCGAGCTCGGCGGCCGCGGTCAGACAGACGGCGGCGTGGAAGTCGTTGAAGCAGGCGACTGCGGTCACGGGATGCGGTTCCGACTGCCAGGCCTGGAGCTGCTCCTTGACTGACTCGACGGTCAGTTCAAGGCCGCCTGGAAGCGCGGCGACCCTGGGCTCCGGGAGGTTGAACTCTTCGCAAGCGGCGACGAAGCCGCCGGTACGGGGCGTCGCGAAGCGCTGCAGCGTCGGCTCGGAGGTGGTCAGGTAGCCGAGCCGTTCGTGACCGTGGGCGACGAGGTGCTCCACCTGAAGGCGAGCGGGGATGTCGCTCCCGGGCGCGACGAGGTCGCTCTCCACCAGCGGGATCTTCACGGTCGCGAGGAGGGCCGACTCGTCGTCGCTGAGCAGGCTCATCGACATCGCGACGCACGGCTCGAGGTTCGCCAGGGTTGAGACCAGGTCTTCGGGACCTTGGCGACGCCAGACCACGAGCGAGCGGCCGGAGTCCGCGACGAGGCGCGTGAGCTCGTCCTCGATCTCCGTGATGTTCGTGCTCCAGGGGATGCCCGAGTTGATGAGCATGACGAGTCGCGACTGGCCTCCACGGAGAGCCCGCGATGCAGCGTTGGGCACGTAGTTGAGCTGGCGCGCGGCGGCCAGTACCCGGTTGCGCGTCGCCTCGGAGATGGATTGGTCGGCACGTGCGTTGAGTACATAGCTGACGGTGGCCCTGGAGACGCCGGCCAGGCGCGCGATGTCCGTACTGGTGCTGCGGGGTGTAGCCACGGTGCCCTCCCTCGTTACTTACACGTGAAAGTTACGGGTCCCATCCGGTCCTGCGCAAGGCCTCTGCTGACACGTGTCAGTATGTGGACACGAGGGCCCGGTGAAGATCTCGGCGGGGGCCCGGGACGCGTGTGCGGCGGGATTCGGTCGCACGATCGGCGGATCCGCGCGACAATCGGCCCCATGAAAGGGCGCTTCGCTCTTGTGGCCGTCATGGCTGCCGCGCTGCTGATCGGCTGCTCGGCACCGGGCAGCCAGACGAGCGCCTCCAACCACCCGGCGACGACCGCCGCGCCGACGCCGTCGAGCGCGACTCCTGCCCCGACCAGCGCGGCGGCCACGAATTCGGCCACCATCGCGTCCTCCACAGCCAAGACGACCGCCCCCGCGTCACCCTGGACCCTCAGCCTCACCGGGTTGGGGCCGCTCAAGCTGGGCACCCCGTACACGACGCTGCGTCAGCAGGGCTACGTGACCGCCCCCACCGGAGACTGCCCCGGTTCTTGGACGTCGAAAGCGCTCCAGGACAAGGGCGTTTACCTGTATCCGTCCGGCGCGGGCGACACCGCCGTACTCGCCGAGGTCGCCCTCACGAACGCGGCGTACGCGACGGTGTCGGGCGCCAGGGTGGGCTCGACGATGAGCCAGCTGAAGATCCTGTACGGGAGCCAGCTGACCAGCGAGACGAAGAACGGCAACGGCGGCCCGTTCACCGTGGCCGTGGTCCATATCGGCGCGCGCGAGATCGTCTTCGAGTTCCCGTACGGCTCGACGCTCGCCGACATCGACCCCGTCGAGGCCATAGTCGCTCGCACCTGGAGCGCCGACATGATGGGCGAGTGCTAGGCGACCTCCGGTAGCCAGAGCCACACAGCCGTAACGTCCGGAGCCGTAGCATCGTCGCATGGCCAAGACTCCATGGGCGCCGTCCCAGGCGAAGCTCGTCGACTCGCTGGTGGACGTGGTGGTGCGCCATGCCCCGGAGGACTGGGAGTGGGCTCACCTCGAGGTCAGCATCGTCGCCGAGCTGTACTCGGGCACGGTGACGGTGACGACGCCCACGAAGGAACTCTCAGGGCCGATCAAGGAGGGCCACGCGCTCGGGATCCTGCGGGAGCTGCGGCACCGGATGTACGTGGCCGGTACGGGTACCTGGTACTCGATGACGCTGGACATCGACCCCGACCGGACAGCCACGACGACGTTCGACTTCGACGACGAACCCGAGTTCGACCCGGTGCCTGATGCGTCGATCTATCTCCGCGATCTGCAGCGCTACAAGCGCCGGGAAGCCCGTTGGCCCGAGTGGCTGCGGAAGAAGATCGAGGAGACCCGTACGCCGGGAACCTCGGCGGCCGACACCTTCACCCGCTGGATCCAGGGCGGGCTCTGAGACAACGCACAGGTTGCTCATGGGGAGGGCCGTAGCCTTGGTCCCATGCCAACTGATGACGTGATCTCGCCCGCAGATTTCTGGGAAGACCGGTACGCCTCCACGGACCAAGTCTGGTCCGGCAGGGTGAATCATGCGCTTGTTCAGGTGGTGTCGACACTGACTCCCGGACGCTCGCTCGACCTCGGCTGCGGCGAGGGCGGCGACGTGGTCTGGCTTGCCCAGCACGGATGGAATGCCACCGGGGTTGACATCTCGGTGACCGCGACCAGCCGCGCGGCGGAGGCGGCCAAGGCCGCGGGGGTCCCTGACGAGCGGATCCATTTCCACGCAGCCAACCTCGAGACGTGGAGCCCCCACGAACCGTACGACCTCGTCACGGCCAGCTTCCTGCAATCCCCGGTCGACCTGCCGCGCGCGGACATCCTGGCCCGCGTTGTCGAGCACGTCGTGCCCGGAGGACATCTGCTGATCGTCGCCCACGCCGGGATGCCACCGTGGGCCACCCATGCCCATCACCACACGTTCCCGACGCCTGACGAGGAGGTCGCGGCGCTTGGCCTGGACGGCTGGACGACGGAGATCGCCGAGGTCCGCTCCCGGGAGGCCACCGGGCCGGAAGGCCAGCGGGCGGTTCTGGACGACATCGTCGTCCTCATGCGCCGCCCCTGACCGTTCCGTTCTGAGGTCACTTCCTGCAGTCGTCGACGACCTTTCCGATCACGCCCCCGATGACGCCTCCGAGCGCGGCACCACCACTGCCTCCGAAATAGCCGCCGATGACGGCACCGGCCGTCGCGAGGGTGGCTTCGTACCCGCCGTTGCTCTTGGCGTAGACCACGCTCGTACCGTCCTCGCTCGGTTCGGGCTCGTACGCGCCCACAAGCCCGGACGCCAGCACGAGGGCGACCGGGCTCGCGCCGCCCGTGGCGAGCAGCTCGTCGAACATGCCACGCACGTCGAAGTAGGCCGACGTCCCCAGTCGGACCTTCTCGTCGGTCGACGACACCGACCCGGCATCGTGCATCTTCACGAGCACCCCGCGCTCGGATTCGGAGATGAATCCCAGCTCGCTGAGACGGCCGAACAGCAGGACGGCTGCGACGTGACGGTCGCCTTTCGCCTCCCGCATGAGTCGCCGGGCCTCGGCGAGTGCCGCGTGCTGAAGGTCTCCGACCCCGAGGCCGATCGCCTGTGTGAACTCGTCCATGTCCCTCTCCTCACCCCTGTGTCGTCCGGTTGGACGACTCGGTAGCCAAACAGAGGCGGAAGCGGGTGGCGTTGATACAGCTCAGGGCAGGAACATCGGCTCGATCGTGTGACCGGCGAGGGCGGAGAACGTCGTCGCGAGGTGTTCCGAGACCGACACCGGGTCCGCGCTGAGCGGTGCCTGGAGCTGGAGCCCTTCCCAGAGGGCGACGATGTCGGTGGCGGCGGCCTCCGGATGGACGTCGGCGGGCACCTGACCCGTGGCCTGGGCCAGTTCGATGTGGTGGGCGATCTGGTGGCGGAGCCGGGCGAGCCGTTCGCGGAAGTAGGCGCGGGCCGGGTGGTCCGGGTCGGCGGACTCGGCGGCGAGCAGTGTGAAGAGCCTGGTGAGGCCCGGGGTCTCCTCGTTGCGAACAGCGATCCCCAGCAGGAGGGCGAGCGTCTCGTCGAGAGTGGTCGGGTCGATGTGCTGGAGCTCGTCGCGGTGCTCGAGAACGGACTGGAGCAGCAGCGACTTCTGGGGGAAGTGGTGCAGCAGGGTCGCATGGTTGATGCCCGCGCGGCGGGCGATCTCGCGCACCGAGGTGCCGCCGTAGCCGGACTCGGCGAAGACGTGAAATGCGGCGTCCACGATGTCAGCCTTCGTCGCGCGTCCGGTCGCGTAGCCGATCACCTCGGACGTCTTCGCCATGGTCTCGCGCTCCCGTCTGCGACACAGAGCCATCGCTGATGCCCCCTGCGATGACCGGGCCGCATAACGATAATGCACCTTTCCGGCCTCAACTTCCACCAGGTGGTTGACAACCTTTCCGCGCGTACTTAGTGTCTGGAAACACAGGTACTAGGAACAAGGAGGTTCCATGACTAATCCCTTGTCGGCTACGGGTTTTGTCCCGAATCCGCTCACCCGACGCTCGCTGTTCGCACTCACCGGGGGCGTCACCCTCGCAGGCCTCGCCGCATGCACCGGCACTACCGCCACTGCTCCCGCCGCCAGCGGTAGCGCTTCCGCCGTGACTGGTCAGACCATCACGTTCGGCTCGGGCGCCTCGGACGACGTTCCCAAGCGCGCCTACCAGGCCGTCTTCGACGCCTACACCAAGAAGACGACCAACACGGTGAAGGTCAACACGGTCCCTCACAACGACTTCCAGAACAACATCAACAGCTACCTCCAGGGCAGCCCGGACATGGCGTTCACCTGGTTCGCCGGCTACCGGATGCGCTACTACGCCGCCAAGGGCCTCGCCACGCCCATGGACGACGCGTGGGCCGTAGTCGGCAGCAGCTTCAGCGACGGACTCGCCAAGGCCTCCACCGGCGACGACGGCAAGAAGTACCTGATGCCGATGTACAACTACCCGTGGGGCTTCTTCTACCGCAAGAGCGTCTGGGCAGCCAAGGGCTATACCGTCCCGACGACGTTCGACGCGCTCAAGACCCTCGCCACCACGATGAAGGCCGACGGCCTCATCCCTATCGCCTTCGCCGACAAGGACGGCTGGCCGGCGATGGGCACGTTCGACTACCTGAACATGCGGCTCAACGGCTACCAGTTCCACATGGACCTGTGCGCCCACAAGGAGTCGTGGGACCAGCAGAAGGTCAAGGACGTCTTCGACAACTGGAAGGCGCTGCTGCCGTTCCAGGACCCGAACTCCCTTGGCGCGACGTGGCAGGACGCCGCAACGACGCTGGGCACGGGCAAGTCCGGCATGTACCTGCTCGGCTCCTTCGTGACCCAGCAGTTCACGGATGCCACGGTCCTGGCCGACATCGACTTCTTCCCGTTCCCGGCGATGGCTGTCGAGGGCCAGGATGCGGTAGAAGCCCCGATCGACGGAATCATGCTGTCGAGCAAGGGCGCGGGCAACGCCGGCGCCATGGACCTGATGAAGTTCCTGGGAACGCCGGCTGCCGAGGACGCGTACTACTCGATCGACTCCTCGAACCTTCCGGTCGTCAAGGGCGCGGACCTGTCGAAGCTCACCCCGCTGAACAAGAAGTGCGCCGACACGATCGCCGCCGCCAAGTCCATCAGCCAGTTCTTCGACCGGGATGCCCTGCCGGCGATGGCGTCGAACGTGATGATCCCCGCGCTTCAGGCCTTCTTGAAGGATGGGACGGTCGACACGGCCAACCTCGAGGCACAGGCTAAGTCGCTGTACGCGAGCCAGTAGGCCCTGGGCGGCCAGCTCATGACCACGATTGTCGATCCCCCCGCGCACGTTCAGCGTGCGCGGGGGAAGCGCCGCAGCCATCTGCTCACGACGCCTGACAAAGTCACCCTGGCGGTGATGGCGGGTGTCCCCACATTGATCCAGTTCGTCCTGGTCTGGGCGCCGATGGTCCTGTCGATCATCTTGTCGTTCATGAGGTGGAATGGGCTGCGCCTGTCCGACATCAAGGCGACCGGCCTGACCAACTACCAGTTCATCGTCCAGGACTACCCACCGTTCTGGCCCGCCGTCGCCCATAACATCATCTGGCTGCTGTTCCTGGCCTGTGTGGCCACCCCGCTCGGGCTTCTGCTCGCCGTGCTGCTCGACCAGAAGATCCGTGGGTCGCGCATCTACCAGAGCATCTTCTTCGTCCCCGTCATGCTGTCGCTGCCGCTGATCGGCATCATCTGGCAGCTCATGTACACCCGCAACGAAGGCTTCATCAACAACATCCTCGGCACCGCCAACACAGCTGCGGCCATCGACTGGTTCGGCAACTCCTCGGTGAACCTCTGGGCCGCCCTCGTNNGCATCGGCTAGCCAGACGTTCTTCCGCGTCGTCCTCCCCGCGATGAAGCCCATCAACATCGTGGTCGTCGTGATCACGGTCATCGAGGCGCTGCGCGCCTTCGACATCGTCTACATCATCAACCGCGGCACCAACGGCCTCGAACTGATCGGCGCGTTGGTCGTCCAGAACCTCGTCGGCGAGGGCCAGGTGATCGGCATCGGCTCAGCCTTGGCCGTCATGCTGCTCATCGTCTCGCTGATACCGATCACCATCTACCTCAGCCGCGTCTTCGGGAAGGAGGATTGATCATGACCACCCAGGTCATCCGGCCCAAGGCCGCGCCCGCAGCATCCTCGAAGAAGATCGGGCGACCCCACTACGCAACGCACGTGTTCCTGCTGGCCATGGCGGTGATGTGGCTGATCCCGTTGCTGTGGTCCGTCTACACAGCGCTGCGGCCGTTCGCCGACACCAACAAGTTCGGCTACTTCAGCATCGCCGGCCACTACAGCCTCGACAACTTCTTCACCGCCTGGAACCAGGCCGGCATGGGGAAGTACCTGGTCAACTCCGCGATCATCACGGTCCCGACGGTGCTGCTGACCCTCTTCTTCGCGTCGCTGATGGCCTTCGCGGTGAGCCGGTTCAGCTGGAAGTTCAACGTGACGCTGCTCATCATGTTCACCGCCGGAAACCTGCTCCCCCCGCAGGTGCTGGCCGCGCCGCTGTACGAGATGTACAAGTTCACGCCGTTGCCGCTGGCGGTCTCCGACTCCGGGAACCTGCTGAACACGTACTACGCGGTCATCATGACGAACACGGCGTTCCAGATCGGCTTCTGCACCTTCGTGCTGAGCAACTACATGAAGGCTCTGCCCCATGAGCTCACCGAGGCTGCGTTGGTCGACGGAGCGTCCGTGTGGCGCCAGTACGCC
>PMLO01000016.1 GCA_003158895.1 Propionibacteriaceae bacterium | reverse complement strand
GACGTCGGCGCGGAGGACAGTGAGCTGACCGCTGGGGCCTCGCGCCGCAAGGGGATGGATGAACATGCGGACGAGCAGCCGCGTCTGCGGATCGGCTGTCATCGTGCCGGCGAGCGTGGCGAACACCTCGGTGATCGCGCCTCGGTACGACTCCGCGTCGAGCCGTTCGAGGTCCGGTAGGCGAAGACCCGCGGTGAACCGCTCTCGGAGAGTGAGAACGACGTGGTCGTGCAATCGCTGCTTATCCGGGAAGTAGTGGTAGAAGGAGCTCTTCGACATCCCCGCCTCGCCGATGATGTGGTTGAGGGATGCGAGCTCGTACCCGACATCGGTGAAGGCGTTCGCCGCCGCCGCGATCAGGCGCGTCTCGCGTTCTGGATCCAATGGCGAAGGTGTCCGGGGCACGGAGGTAGTCTACCTATTCGTGGACCGGGTGGTCCAGGAAAGGACTTCTCTGCGCGATGGGCCGCATCCGTGACATCGTGTACAGGGCCGAAGCCCCGTCCGAACAGCCTGGAAAGCTGTTCGGGTTCGCACTCGCGGCCATCGTTGTCGGCGTCGCCACCGGGCTCATGGCGGGGTCGTTCCGACTGGCACTCGACTGGCTCGGGTCCGCACGGACCCACCTCCTGACCCAGGCACAAGGACATTCCGCCCTCGGCCTGGTCGGGGCCGTCCTGATCTGCGGTGCTGCCACGGCCGCCGCGGCCGCGCTCGTCCATCGGATCGAACCGCACGCCGAAGGCAGCGGAATACCTCGGGTCGAGGCGGTGGTCGAGGGACGTACGCCTCCGGGCAGCGCCCGCATCCTGCCCGTGAAGTATCTGGGGGGACTGCTCACCATGGGCGCCGGGCTTGCCCTGGGGCGCGAAGGACCATCGGTCCAGATGGGCGGCAACATCGCGATCATCATCAGCAGAGTCCTGCGCCGCAACCGCTACGACCTGCGCATGCTCGTGGCGGCAGGCGCCGCCGCCGGGCTGGCGACAGCATTCAGCGCGCCGATCGCAGGTGGGGTCTTCGTTCTCGAAGAGCTCGTGAAGAGGTTCCAACCACGAACGGCTGTGGCCACCTTGCTCGCCTCCGCCGCCGGGTTCATGAGCGCCGACCTGCTCCTCGGGGGATCCTCCTTCAAGATCTTCAGCGCTCCGCCGATGCGCGACCCGCGGATGTCCGACGTTCCGCTCGTCGTGGTGGTGGGCCTGCTCGCTGGCGCGGTGGGGATGCTCTACAACAGGGCCGTCATGGCCAGCCTCAAGTTCGTCGATGCCAGCCGGCTACCCCGCGAGGTGCGTGCTGGAGCCATTGGCGGCCTGGTCGGCTTGGTCGGCTACTACGCACCCAGCATGGTCGGCGGTGGGGACCAGCTCACGCAACGAGCACTCTTCGGCGCCGGCAGCATCGCGGTGGTGGCCGGAGTACTGGTCCTGCGGTTCGCGCTCAGCGTCGTCTCGTACGCCTCGGCCACTCCCGGCGGCATCTTCGCCCCGATGCTGGTGATCGGCAGCCATCTCGGACTGCTCGTGGGCCTGGTCGGCCGAGCGCTCATCCCCTCTATGACCCCCGACCCCGCCGCACTCGCACTCATCGGGATGGCCGCGTTCTTCACCGCGACGGTACGGGCCCCCATCACCGGCATCGTGCTCGCCACCGAGCTCACGGGCGTGACGAACCAGCTGCCACCCACGCTCGGCGCCTGCGCTGTAGCCATGCTCGTCGCGATGATGTTGCGCTGTACGCCGATCTACGACGCCCTCACCACCCGCGCCGCCACGGCCGCCCAACAGAACGCCGACGAGGCCCCAGCCCACTGAGCAGGACTTGCCAGCCGTATCGATCGACGGCGCTCGTCGGCCACTGCCCTGACGTAACCCCTGGATACTAAGTCCGACCACCTGTTGCATCCGCGGAGACGTTTCGTTGCTACGGAACCGCGCCAGGGTCGTCGCAGGGTCACGGACGGACAGGATCACGCGAGTTACAAGGCTCTTGTGGCTGACCGAGGATTGGTGGTGGCCGCACTCCGTCAGGTCCTCAGGCGGTCGACAGCGCCGAGCCCCATCCCCACTCTTCAACCCTTCCGCGCCCACGAGAGGAAAGAACCGCTCTGACGCTCACCGCTCGCGGATGCGTCGTTCCGTGACCTCGATCAAGCGGTTGACGGCAGGGATCAACGCGGGCAAGTCCCGCGTGTAGATTCGCCCCTGAGCAAGGCGCGTCGTGAGCACATCGAGAAGCTGAACCCAGCCCTCGATGTTTCGCGGTTCTCTCATCGGCACGGGAACCTGGACACGTTGCTGGACTACACGGACAGGGCCCTTGCTCGGCGCGTGGGTGGCCTGCCAGCCCCTGTTCCTACATGTTGCAGAGCACCACTTCGGCACTCGGCCACGCGACGGCACCGGGACGCTCGTGCCGCACCATCCGCACTACACGAGCTGTCCTGGAAGTCGATGCGTCGGCGCGGGGATGGGCTTCCTCGACGTCTCTCCTTGCATGGCTGGCTCGCCTCCTCCAAGCAGCGACTTCATCGTCACAACGATATGTCGCGCCAGAAAGCACCGCGTGTGTGGCAGATCTGGTTGTTCGCGTTACTCCTTCTGATGACTGGCGAGGAGGTCAGGGACAGCGGCGTCGGAGAAGGTCCCGGGCGGTAGGGCTAGGCAGTGAGGCTGGGAGGGAATCGTCGGCCGACGCACGTGGGATCAGGAATGGTGTGGCCGAGCAGAGCGATCCGAGAGCAGGAGGCGCTCAGACATCGGCGGCACTGGCACCGCCGGTGTGCTCTGCGACCGCCTTGCGGTGCCCACTCGCGAGCACCGACCGGTGCAGTCGTTCGTAGCCCGCTGTGTTGAACGGGCAGACTGCCACGCAGATCGTGCAGCCGTCGTGGGTCGCGAAGAACGGTAGGCACTTGCCGTCATCGGCACAGGTCAGGCGTCCGTCGGGGTGCTTGATGGGCTCGGTGTAGATCGCGCCGACCGGGCACTTGCGGGCGCAGAGCCGGCAGTGGTCGCAGAACTCGCTCACCCATGCGTGCGGGTTGTCCCCCTCGGGGATCGGCAGGTTCTCGATGCTCGTGAACACCGCGGCTATTCGGACGGTTGGGCCCATCTCCGGGGTGATGAGCAGGCCGTGCATGCCGCGCCCTCCCAGGTGGGCGGCCGCGGCCATTGGTGGATAGAGCGCAAACCCGTTGAGCGGATGCCCAGCCTGGGTGGCGAAGCCCAGCTCGCGCAGGTACCGAGCGACCTTGTTCGAGACCTGCCCAAGGTGGTTGTACGTCTCGTGCACCGCCAGGCCTGCAGCGTTGCTCGGCGCCGTGTCGATCCGCGCCTTGTCCATCTCCATCGTCAGCACGACGGCGTTCGGGTACAGAACGGCCATGTCCTTGAATACGAGCCGAGACGGCACCGTCGCATACCCGATCGAGAGGGCGCCGGCCGATCTGGCGAACGCCTCGAGGACCGCGAGCTCCGACCCCTCGATCGTGGTCCGTGGCTGCGCCGGGTTGTCGTCGATCTCGTCGATCGACGCCTTGATGCCGCGCAGCGAGCCGATCAGCTGCGGAACGACCCTGGGGAATCCCGGCGGGGCGTGCATCTCCGGGACCTGGGCCGAGCGGGCCATGATGTTCACGCGCTCGGGGGACGTGGGCCCGGCCCGCAGCACGCCCGGTCGTGCCGGGACGGTCGCCTCCATGCGGCCCTGCCAACGTTCCATCTTGGGGACCAGTCGCAGCATCAGGCGGCGCTGGAGCCGCTGTGGGGGCGTCAGCATCACTGGTCTCCTCGTGTCGGTGGTGTCGAGCGGAACGTGCCGTAGCGCTCAAGCCAACGGTCCACGAGGTCCAGGACGTGTGAGCGGTCGACATCGGCGCGCAGGACCAGAGCCTGGAACAGGACCTGGGCCGCCAGCTCGTCCCCGGCACGCTGCACATCGATGTCGGGGGGAAGGTCTCCCCGGGCTATGGCCGCCCCGATGACGGCATTCATCGCATCCCGGCGGCTCGCCAGGAACCGCTGTCGCAACTCCTCCAG
>PMLO01000042.1:346-12269 GCA_003158895.1 Propionibacteriaceae bacterium | reverse complement strand
CGTGATCTTCGTCGGCGCCGACCGTCGTACCGCTGAAGTCATGGGCTTCCGGGCCGCGACCACGTACGCCGACGCGCTGGAGATCGCCTCGACGCGACTCGGCCGGCGTCCCGCGATCACGTATGTCCGCGACGCCGTGGGTGTCCAGGTGGCGGTCTCATGACGCGGGAGTTCGCCTCCTGGGCGGACCCGCGGAGCACGTCACGGTCACGCCCGGCGTCCCTCCACAACCCACTGCAGGGGTTTGTCAGGGACGTACGGCTCGTTGGACGCAACTGGCGGTGGGGACGCGGCGCCCTGAGCCCCGGTGACGTCGAGCGCATACCGGCCCAGCAACGCCGTAGCGTCCTGCCCGTTCCCGTACGCGCGTCCATACGGGATCCGTTCGTCGGGTGGTTGAAGCGGGTCAAGGTCGAAGCCACGGGCCTGTCGAGCCGCTCGGGGGAGGCGAGGGTCGCCCTCGCACACGTCGAGTCGGGCGCCGATCTCGCGGTGCTGCTGGAGTCCATCCCCGCGTCGTGGAAGGTCGTCACGACCCGCATCCCGAAAGCCCTGTCCCAGGGCCGCAGTGTGCTCATCGTCACCGATTTCGCGTCGGCCGCTGCCGCGGACGTCGTTGCGCAGGCGGCCCAGCTGGCCACGCGGTACGGGCGGGCGGTCGTCCCCGTCGTGGTCCGTCGGCTCGCGGTGAGCCCGCAGGCTCCGTCACGCCTGCCGACGCCGAGGACCGTCGACGAGGTCCTTGTCCGCTACGGCGACGAGATCCGCGACGTGAACCCGGTCACGGTGGCCCAGAGATCGTTCGACGAGGTCGGGGACCTGCTGGCCGAGGACGACGCGACGTGGTGGCAGGTGGTGAGTGGCCAGGTGACCTCGCCGCTCGTACGGTCGATGCCCGCATGGCGCAGGCTCTGGGAGCGCACCGACCCGGACCGCGACGTCGCCCGGACCCAGCGCCGCATCTGGGGCTGACCGATGGGGGTCGCTACCCCCGCCGGATACGATGACGGGGTGGCACATGGTCGTGCCTTTGTCGAGACACGGGAGCAGCATGGTCAGCGACCCACTGGAGGCGCTGCGCGACCGGGGAGCTCTCTACTGGGAGGCCCTGCGGTCCTCGGAGTATTCGGAGGTCTCATCCCTCGCCGGGGCTATCGAGCACCTCGACGACGCGCTGGAGCGGCACAGCATCGACGAGATCCTCGAGTCGCTGGAGAAGTCCGGCGAGGACGTCTCCGAGGTCGGTGTCGTCGGCCGGGACCGCCAAGGATCGATCGTCGCGTACGGTCTCGACCTGGTGCATCCGAAGGACACGTCTCCTCGTCGCGTGACGCTCGTCGGCGGCATCCATCCCGCGTGGCGTGACAAGGGCATAGGCCACGCGCTGCTCGAGTGGCAGCTGGCTGCGGCGAAGCGTTGGGACTACGCGACGCGGCGCGCTCATCACGGCCCGCTCAAGGTCTATGCCGTCGCGGACTCCAAGCTGACCGCCAAACGAGAGCTGTACGAGTCGTACGGTCTGCTGCCCGAGACCTGGTACCTCGATGCGCACCGTACGTTCAACGCGGCACATCCTCCGAAGCGGCCGAAGATCCCCGAGGCGGTCGCGCTGGTCCCGTACTCCTCCGTGCCCGCCGTCGCCGTGCTGGCCGCGCACAACGAGGCGTTCCTCGACAGGCCGGGCGCGACCCAGATCGGTCCCGCCCAATGGCACGAGTCGATGACGCGTCTTGGGAGTCGACCCGAGCTGTCCTGGGTCCTGACGGTGGGCGACAGGGTGGTCGGCTATGCGCTCAACTGCGTGGAGGACAACTCCGAGGACGAACCGCAGGAGGGCTGGACGGACCGGCTCGGGGTCATCCCGGCCTGGCGAGGCCGCGGCCTGTCAGGGCTGCTCCTCCAGGCGTCGGCGGCGTCGTTCTTCGAAGCGGGCCTGCCCGGTGCGGGGTTCGGCGTCGACACCGACGACCCGTTGGCGGAGATGGCTCGCTACCGCGGGCTGGGCTACGACGCGGTGGATGCCCTCGTCGGCTACGCGCGCATCCTCCATTGACCGTGCGTTCGCTGCCTGCAGCGCGGGTTGCGTAGAGTAGGCACGTTTCTGGCAGGTCGTGAGGAAGGGAATCGATGAGCGGTCACTCCAAGTGGGCGACGACCAAGCACAAGAAGGCGGTCATCGACGCCAAACGGGGCAAGCTCTTCGCCAAGCTCGTCAAGAACATCGAGGTCGCCGCGCGTACCGGCGGCGGTGACCCCAGCGGCAACCCGACCCTGTACGACGCGATCCAGAAGGCCCGCAAGACCTCCGTGCCCCTGGACAACATCGAGCGCGCCGTGAAGCGCGGCTCCGGCGCCGAGGGCGGGGGCGCCGAGTACATCACGATCACGTACGAGGCGTACGGCCCGGCAGGCGTCGCGATCCTCATCGAGTGCCTCACCGACAACCGGAACCGCTCCGCCTCCGATGTCCGCGTCGCGGTGACGCGGAACAGCGGCACGATGGCCGACGTCGGCTCCGTACAGCGCCTCTTCTCCCGCAAGGGCGTCATCGAGGTGGTCAAGTTGCAGGAGGGCCGCACGCTCAGCGAGGACGACCTGCTCGAAGCGACCATCGATGCGGAGCCCGAGGACATCATCGACCAGGGCGAGGGATTCACGATCACTTCAGACCCGAACCAGCTCGTGGCCGTCCGCAAGGCGGTACAGGCTGCCGGCCTTGACTACGAGTCGGCCGACGTCGCGTTCGTTCCGTCCTTCGAGCAGGCCGTCGACGACATCGATGCCGCCCGGAAGCTGTACAGGCTGATCGACGCGCTCGAGGACCTCGACGACGTGCAGAACGTGTACGTCAACGACACGGTCCCCCCTGAGATCGAGGCGGCCCTCGAGGAGGAGTGATCCATCCTCCGGCGTGGCATCGCAGCGACCATGACCCGTGCGGCTAACCTCTCGAACATGTGTTCGGAAAGGACGTGCCGGTGCTGGTGATGGGCGTTGATCCCGGCCTGACGCGCTGCGGGATCGGTGTGGTGATCGGCACCCCTGGACGTGCGGAGCTGGTCAGCGCCGGCGTGATCCGTACGAGCGCGGACCTGGACATCGCCCGCCGCCTCCTGCAGATCGAGCTGGGGCTGGAGGAGTGGATCGCCGCTCACCATCCGGACGCGATCGCGGTGGAACGTGTCTTCGCCCAGCACAACGTCACAACGGTCATCGGTACGGCCCAGGCTGCTGGTGTGGCGCTCCTGGTCGCCGCTCGTCACGGCATCCCGGCCACCCAGCACACGCCCAGCGAGGTCAAGGCGGCGATCAGTGGGTCCGGTCGCGCCGACAAGGCCCAGGTCGGCCTGATGGTGGCTCGGATCCTCAAGCTCGAGAGCGCGCCGAAGCCGGCAGACGCCGCCGATGCCGTGGCCCTCGCGATCTGTCACGCCTGGCGAGGCGCTGCCGCCGCACGCCTCGCTGAGGCAGCGGACAGGGGATCACCCAGACCGACCACCTGGAGCCAGGTCATCGCAGCGAGGAGTGTGTCGTGATCGCGACCGTCACCGGCGTGGTGAGCGCCGTCGGCGCCACGTGGGCTGTCGTCACCGTGGGCGGGATGGGGCTTCGGCTGCTCTGCACGCCGAGCACGTGCGCCGGGCTCCGTACTGGCCAGGAGGCGACCCTGGCCACCTCGCTGGTGGTCCGCGAGGACTCGCTGACCCTGTACGGATTCACGGACGACTCGGGTCGAGAGATGTTCGAGCTCGTACAGACGGCGACGGGCGTCGGGCCGAAGCTGGCACTGGCGATCGTGTCCGTGCTGTCGGCCGACGACTTCCGTACGGCCATCGCCACCGAGAACCTCGCCACGCTGAGCTCCGTGCCCGGCATCGGGCGCCGCGGCGCCCAGCGTCTCGTCATCGAGCTCAAGGACAAGGTGGCTGCGCTCGCCTCCTCCGACTCGATCACGCCACGTCCGCCGGTCGTCCCGCTATGGCGCGACCAGGTACGGCTCGGCCTGGAAGGGCTGGGCTGGTCCTCGCGCGATGCCGAGGCCGCGTGCGACCGGGTCCAGCCGATGGCCGATGACGACCCTTCGCTCGGCGTGGCCGTGTTGATGCGCGCGGCGTTGCGCACGCTGGCCAAGTAGGTTGACGGGCGTGCATGAGCCCAGTCCCGTCGATCCCCAC
The DNA here is from genome assembly GCA_003158895.1 of Propionibacteriaceae bacterium. GTDB lineage: Bacteria > Actinomycetota > Actinomycetes > Propionibacteriales > Propionibacteriaceae > Fen-668. Next base: position 8,094 of record PMLO01000042.1, on the reverse strand, counting down.
GCGACGCCCGACGAGCGCACCGCCGAGGCGGTGCTGCGTCCGACGACCCTCGCCGAGTTCGAGGGCCAGCCGCGAGTGTCCGATCAGCTCAGCCTCGTCCTCCAGGCGGCGAAGCACCGCGGAACGGTGCCGGACCACGTCCTGCTGAGCGGTCCGCCCGGGCTCGGCAAGACCACGCTGGCCATGATCATCGCGAACGAGCTCGGCGCGCCGCTGAGGATCTCCTCCGGGCCCGCGATCCAGCACGCCGGCGACCTGGCCGCGATCCTGTCGGGCCTCAGCGAGGGAGAGGTCTTCTTCCTCGACGAGATCCATCGGATGTCGCGTCCCGCCGAGGAGCTGCTGTATCTGGCGATGGAGGACTTCCGGGTCGACGTGGTGGTCGGCAAAGGCCCCGGCGCGACAGCCATCCCGCTCGAGATCCCTCCGTTCACGCTTGTCGGAGCGACGACGCGCGCCGGTCTGCTGCCAGGGCCGTTGCGCGACAGGTTCGGTTTCACGGCTGTGCTCGAGTTCTACGAGGCGAGCTCCTTGGAGCACATCGTGCACCGATCGGCCCAGCGCCTCGACGTACCGATCAATGGCTCCGCCGCACACCTCATCGCCTCACGGTCGCGCGGCACGCCCCGTATCGCGAACCGCCTCCTGCGACGTGTACGGGACGTCGCGCAGGTGAGGGGGGACGGCATCGTCACCGACGCGTTGGCGCTCGAAGCGCTCCGACTGTACGAGGTGGACGAGCTCGGCCTCGACCGCCTCGACAGGGCCGTGCTGGAGGCGATCTGCGGCAAGTTCGGTGGCGGCCCGGTCGGCCTGAGCACGCTCGCGATCGCGGTGGGTGAGGAGACCGAGACCGTCGAGGAGGTCGCCGAACCGTTCCTCGTCCGTCAGGGGTTCCTGATGCGCACGCCTCGCGGACGGGTCGCCACCCCGTCGGCGTACGCCCATCTCGGCATCCAACCTCCTCCCGGAGCGATCCTCGCACCCGGCCTGTTCGACTGAGTTCGCCCATGGGCCGCACACAGGTTGAGCCCACGCCGGGCTCGGGTTCGGTTCCGGTGGTGACCGGCCGCTAGGCTATGCAAGGCTCTCGCACCGGCAGAGCGGAACTCTCAGTAGGGACGTCATGGATCTGACTACTCTGGCGATGATCGTTGTGCTCATCGTGGTGGGCTACTTCCTGATCATCCGCCCCCAGCAGAAACGCACGAAGGAAGCCAAAGCGGTTCAGGCCTCCCTTCAGGAGGGCTCCCGCGTCATGATGTCGGGTGGCATCTTCGGCACGATCCGTCACATGGGTGACAAGCAGGTCGTCGTCGAGGTGTCGCCGGGTGTCGAGCTTACGTTCGTGAGGCAGGCCATCATCCGGCCGCTCAAGGAAGACGAGGACGAGTTCGAGTACGCAGACGTCTCCGAGCCCGCGACCATCGAGCCCGGTTCCATGGACGAGGCCTGGTCCCAGTCGGCATCCTCCGCGGCCGTGACCGAGGTCGCGCCAAGTGTTTCCGACGAGATCGTGGCCACCGTGCCCGAGTCAGGGACTGCTCAGCCGACTGACGAGCCGGCAGACAAGGGATAAGGCAGTTTCACGTGGCTAGTAGCAGCATGCGGCGTACGCACCCGGTGCGTACGCTCATCACCTTCCTGGTCGTCCTGGCTGGGCTGTACGTGCTCATGGCGCTGTCGCACACCTGGACGCCCAGGCTCGGCCTGGACCTCTCCGGCGGCACCACCATCACACTGACCGCCAAGAACTCCACCGGGACAGGCGCCGTCGATCAGACGAGCCTGGAGCTCGCGAAGACCATCATCCAGCAGCGCGTCGACTCCCTCGGCGTCGGCGAGTCCGCGGTCACGACGTCCGGTGGCAACCAGATCCAGGTCTCCGTGCCCAACATGCAGAAGGACGCGCTCGTACAGCTCGTCGGTCAGACCGCACAGCTCGAGTTCCGGGCCGTGTACCAGGTGTCGTCGACGGCGAACTCGCCCGCGACCGACCAGGCGACCGCGCTTCCCGAGATCCCGGCGCTGAGCAGTGCGCGGCCGACCGCCGTGACGTCGCCGCTGCCGACCGCGGACAGTGCGCGCAAGACCCTGCTGACCTCCCAGCTGGCGTGGGTGCCGTCCACCGCGGACACCCAGGACTTCAGCGCCTATAACTGCGGCGACGCGTTCCCCGACGTCGCCGACCAGCCATTGATCGCCTGCCTGCGCACTGACCTCGCGACCACAGGTCAGTCGAAGTACCTGCTCGGCCCGACGCTTCTCGAGGGAAACCTCGTGACCCAGGCGACGGCCGGCGTCCCCACGAACCAGCTGAACTGGGCCGTGGACCTGAGCTTCAACACCCTCGGTGCCGACCTCTTCGCCACCGCGACCACCTACCTGGCCACGCAGACGTCGCCCATGAACCAGTTCGCGATCGTCCTCGACGGCAAGGTCATCTCCGCCCCGTCCGTGTCGGCCGAGATCGCGGGCGGCAACGCCCAGATCACGGGGTCGTTCACGCAGCAGTCGGCCACGAACCTGGCCAACGTGCTGAAGTACGGCGCGCTGCCGCTCACGTTCGAGGTCTCCAGCGTCGACAACGTCTCCGCCACGCTCGGCGCTGACCAGCTGCGCGCCGGCCTCATCGCGGGCGCCATCGGGCTCGTCCTCGTGCTCGTCTACTCGATCCTGTACTACCGAGCGTTAGCGCTCGTGGTTGTTTCATCCCTGTCGATGGCGGCGGCCGGAACGTACTCGCTCATGGTGCTTCTCGGCTCCTCGATGGGCTTCGCGCTGAGCCTCCCCGGCATCGCGGGCGCGATCGTGGCCATTGGCGTGACCGCCGACTCCTTCGTCATCTTCTTCGAACGAATACGAGACGAGATGCGTGATGGGCGGAGCATCAAGACCTCCGTCGAGTCCGGCTGGCACAAGGCCCGGCGGACCATCGTCGTCGCTGACGCCGTCTCGCTGCTGAGCGCGATCGTGCTCTTCGTCCTGGCGCTCGGCTCGGTCAAGGGCTTCGCCTTCACGCTGGGCCTGACGACGGCCCTCGACCTCGTCATCGTGTTCTTCTTCACGAAGCCGCTGGTCGCGCTTCTCGTCAAGACGACGTTCTTCGGCACAGGGAAGCGCGGCTCAGGTCTTGACGCCGGCCACATCGGCCCGGCTCACCAGGGCACGTCCGGGATCGTCCGTCGGCCGGTCGTGGCCAGGAAGAAGGTCTGACATGTCGACTCCGACCCTCGACCGTACGACCGAGCCGAAGCAGAGCATCGCCCATCGGCTGTACACCGGCGACATCGCGTACAACTTCATCGGCCGACGCAAGATCTGGTACACGATCTCGGCCATCGCGCTCATCATCTCCATCGCAGCGCTCCTGATCCGCGGGCTGGACCTCGGCATCGAGTTCCGTGGCGGCGCAGACTTCCAGGTCCCGACGGCTGTCACCGCGACGTCAGTGGGCGACTACCGCTCGGCCGTGCTCGGCACTGGCATCTCGAACCTCGACAGCACCGTTGTCACGACCGTCGGGAACAGCAAGGTACAGATCCAGACCCGGGCGCTGAACGTCGCGGAGCAGACGACGGTCCGCGCGGCAATCGCCAAGCAGGCCGGCAAGACGTCCGACGACGTGGCCTACCAGATCATCGGCCCGTCCTGGGGCACCCAGATCACCCAACAGGCGGCCCTCGCGCTGGTCGTCTTCCTGGTGCTCGTGGGCCTGCTGATCTGGATCTACTTCCGTGACGCCAAGATGTCGATCGCGGCGCTCGGAGCGCTGCTCCACGACCTCATCATCACGGTCGGCATCTACGCGCTGGTCGGCTTCACCGTCACCCCGGCGACGATGATCGGCGTGCTGACGATCCTCGGCTACTCGCTGTACGACACGGTCGTGGTCTTCGACAAGATCCGCGAGAACGTGGCGGCGATGGAGATCAACAAGGTCACGTACTCGGAGGCCGCGAACCACGCCGTGAACCAGGTGCTCGTACGGTCGCTGAACACGACGATCATCGGCGTGCTCCCCGTGGCGGCGCTGCTGTTCGCCGGCGTCTTCGTGCTTGGTTCCGGTCCGCTGGAGGACCTCGGCCTCGCGCTGTTCGTCGGCATGATCGCCGGCGCGTACTCGTCGATCTTCATCGCCTCGCCGCTGCTCACCCAGCTGCGCGAACGCGAGCCGGAGATGAAGGCGCATCGCGAGCGGGTCGAGCGTCGGCGCAAGACCGCCGAGGCACGCTCGACGTACAGGACGACGGTCATCGATGTACCGACAGGGGCGGAGGCGTCCGTCGCGACAGGGAAGCCCGCAGACGGCGCGAAGTCCGTGGACGCCGAGAAGCCCACTTTCACGGTCACGACCGTGACGGCTCCCGTCGCGACGCAAGAGACGCAATCTGCAGTGGGCGCCGATTCCCAGGCGGAGGAGCCGCTACCTGTCGATTCTGATGACGACGAGTCAACACCCCCACGTGTCCCGTCGCCGCCCCGTGCTCAGCCGAGCAAGCAACCGCGAAACCGTCGCAATCGGTAAGGGAGAAAACCGTGTCGCCGCAGACCCAGGATGAGCGCATCGCCCTCGTAGCGTCTCTGATCCGTGACGTGCCGGACTTCCCGAGACCGGGGGTTGTGTACAAGGACATCACGCCCTTGCTGGCGAACCACGACGGCTACCAGGCGGCGATCGACGCGCTGGTCGAGGCCGCACCCCACGCGATCGACGTGGTCGTCGGCATGGAAGCACGTGGTTTCGTGTTCGCGGCGCCGGTCGCCCTGGCACTCGGTGTGGGCTTTGTCCCCGTGCGCAAGCCCGGGAAGCTTCCGATGGACGTGTTCAGCGAGTCCTTCGCCCTCGAGTACGGCTCCGACACGCTGTCCATACACCGGGATGCGATCCAGCCCCATGCCCGCGTTCTCGTGATCGACGACGTGCTCGCCACCGGGGGCACCGTGGGAGCGACCTCTCGGCTTCTCAAGCAGCTCGGCGCCGATCTCGTACATGTCTCCGTCGTCATGGAGCTCGGCTTCCTGGGCGGCCGCGAGAATCTCGCGAGCATGGGGATCTCGAGCGTCGGCGCCCTGATCACGATCTAGCCGGTCAGAGAAGCCCCATCGCGCCTAGACTGGTGCTTACCAGTCAGTAAGGAGGGGCGTGACGGAGCAGAGCATCGCGTCGCCGGACACCGTCTCGACCGCGGAAGTAGCAGCGGAAGTCGTTCCGCTGCCCCCGACCCTGCCCAGGACCGACACGGGGCCCGAGCAGCCGAGGCTCCGGATGCGGCAGCGCATCGCCCGCTGGACCGCCCCGAGGCAACCTCAGCACGCCGTGCTCGAGCCTCTGTTCAACGTCGTTCGGCAGAACCACCCGAAGGCCGACCTCGCGATCATCGAGCGCGCCTACCGGACCGCCGAGCAGTACCACTCGGGCCAGACCCGCAAGTCCGGGGACGCGTACATCACGCATCCTTTGGCGGTCACCACGATCCTCGCCGAGCTGGGTATGACCGAGCCGACGCTGTGCGCCGCATTGCTCCACGACACCGTGGAGGACACGGCGTACACGATGGAGCTGCTCACCGCTGACTTCGGTCCTGAGATCGCCGCGATGGTGGACGGCGTGACAAAGCTGGACAAGGTCCAGTTCGGGGAGAACACGCAGGGGGAGTCGATCCGCAAGATGATCGTCGCGATGAGCCGCGACATCCGTGTCCTCGTCATCAAGCTCGCCGACCGCCTCCACAACATGCGTACCCTCGGGTCTTTGCGTCCCGACAAGCAGAATCGCATCGCCCGCGAGACCCTCGACATCTACGCTCCGCTGGCCCACAGGCTGGGCATGAACACCATCAAGTGGGAGCTCGAGGACTTGGCGTTCTCGACGATGCAGCCCAAGGTGTACGACGAGATCGTCCACCTCGTGGCGGAGAACCAGCCGCGTCGTGAGCGCTACCTGGCGGACGTCATCGACCAGATCACCGCAGACCTGGCCTCGGCGAAGATCCCGGCGACCGTGTACGGGCGGCCGAAGCACTACTACTCGATCTATCAGAAGATGGTCGTACGTGGCCGCGAGTTCGCGGACATCTACGACCTGCTGGGTCTGCGGATCCTCGTCGACGACCAGGCCGACTGCTACTCCGCGATGGGTGTCATCCACGTGCGCTGGCGTCCGGTGCCAGGCCGCGTGAAGGACTACATCGCGATCCCGAAGTACAACATGTACCAGTCGCTGCACACGACCGTCATGGGTCCGGGCGGCCGACCGATCGAGTTCCAGATCCGCTCCAAGGAGATGCACCGTCGCGCCGAGTACGGTGTCGCCGCGCACTGGAAGTACAAGGAGCGCCCGAAGGGCGACTCGCGCCCCTCGAACGAGCAGGAGCTGTCCTGGGTCCACGAGCTGTCGAGGTGGCAGAAGGAGACCTCGGACCCGCGCGAGTTCCTCGACAACCTGACGTTCGACCTTGGCAGCAACGAGGTCTTCGTGTTCACGCCTCGTGGCGACGTCCAGGCGTTGCCTGACGGTGCGACGCCGGTCGACTTCGCGTACGCGGTTCACACCGAGGTAGGGCACCGCTGCGTCGGCGCGCGGGTCAACGGCAAGCTGGTGAGCCTCGATACGACGCTGGCCAACGGCGACGTCGTCGACGTGATCACGAGCAAGTCCGAGGATGCCGGTCCGTCGCGGGACTGGCTGCAGTTCGTACGGAGCCCGCGTGCCCGGCAGAAGATCCGCCAGCACTTCACGCGTGAGCGCCGCGAGGAGTCGATCGAACAGGGCAAGGAGGAGCTGGCGCACCAGCTCCGCCGCGCGGGCATGCCGCTCCAGCGGCTGCTCACGCTGCAGACGCTCACCGCGGTGGCGACCGACCTCAAGATCGCCGACGTGCCCAGCCTGTACGCGGCAGTCGGCGAGGGCCACGTCAGCGCCCAGTCCGTCGTCGAGCACATCATCGCGCTCCAGGGCACGCCCGAGGATGCGGCCGAGGAGTCGTACGAGGACCATCCGGTCCACCGGGCGCCACGGTCACCGCAGCGGGGCGAAGTCGGCATCGAGGTCCATGGCGACTCGTCGATGTGGGTCAAACTGGCACGCTGCTGCACGCCGGTGCCCGGCGACGAGATCATCGGCTTCGTCACACGGGGCCAGGGCGTGTCCGTACATCGCAAGGACTGTACGAACGCGGGCAACCTGCTGAACACGCCCGAGCGGATCGTCGAGGTCTCGTGGTCGAGCTCGGTGGCGTCGGCTTTCGTGGTCGCGGTCTACATCGAGGGCCTGGACCGTACGGGGATGCTCGCCGAGATCTCGTCACTGCTCGCCGAGGAGAAGGTCAGCATCCTGTCCATCCGGCTGGAGACGAGCAAGGACCGCAAGTTCCGTTCGACGATCACGTTCGAGACGGCCGAGACGACCCACCTGCAGCACATCATGAAGCGGCTCAACACGCTGCCCGGCGTGTACGAGGTCCACCGCGTGCGGTCGTAGCGCCACCGCGGCGTCAGCCGGAGAAGTCCTCCAGCGTCTTCGACGCCTGCTCCAGCCACGACTCGTACGTGGTGATCGACGCTGTCAGCTCCGTGACCTTCTTGGTGTCCTTGGACGCCATCGCCTTGTCCAGCTGGGCGGTGAGCTTGGCGATCTGGTCGCTCAGCAGCGCCACGGTGCCGGTAGCCCGCTCGCGCGTCTCAGGATCCGTACGACGCCACTCGGACTCCTCGGCCTCCGCGATCGCCTTCTCGATCGCGCGGAC
>PMLO01000042.1:0-338 GCA_003158895.1 Propionibacteriaceae bacterium | reverse complement strand
GCGACGTCCTTGACCGGAAGGATGTCCTTCTCGGCGCCATCGAGCAGGGCCAGCTTCGCCTCGAGGTTCTCGCTGAACTCGGCGTTCGACGCTGTCGCCGCATCGGTCCGCCGCGCGAAGAAGTCGTCCTGGATGCCACGGAACTCCGCCCACAGCTGGTCGTCGACGTCGCGGGGAGCAGGCCCAGCCGCCTTCCAGCGCGTCATGAGGTCGCGGAACGCACCGGCGCCGGCGCCCCACTCCGTACTCGCCGCGACCTCCCGTGCCTCGGCGACGATCTCTTCCTTGGCGAGCCGCGCGGTGTCCCGCTTGGCGGACTGCTCGGCGAACTGCGCCTT
>PMLO01000185.1 GCA_003158895.1 Propionibacteriaceae bacterium | reverse complement strand
ATGCTGTCCGGGGAGTGGTAGGTGTACCCGTCTACTCGGATCGCGGTGCGGACGGTGCCGGTCAGGGCGATCTTGTCGCCCACCACGCCAACATGGTCGACGGTGGCGACAGCGTCGGCGTGGGCGGTGTCGGCCTGTCGTTGGTCGAGGAGGCGTTGGTGGGCGGGGATGGCGCTGACCGCCAGGCCGAGGTGGCGGGCGTCGACCGCCTGGCCGCGCAGGACCGCGGTCAGGTTCGCCTCATAGCCTGACTCGCCGGTCAGTCCGGTGAGCAGCGTGTCGATGATCCGGGGTGCCAGGCGTCGCCCTTCGGCCAGGTGCGGGGCCAGTTCAGCGAGCATCCGGTCGGCGGAGCGTTGCTGGGTGAGGACCTGGCGGACGACGTCCCGGGTGGGTGTTCGGCCGGGCTGGGATGCCGACGCGGGTGTCCACCCCAGGGCCTGGACGGCGGCCCAGGCGTAGGTCAGGACACTGGTCAGGTCCCACGCCGCCGGCGTCCCGGACAGGCCCTTGCCGAGTTCGGCCCGGACGTCGTCCGCGGTCAGGAAGACGGGGGTGAGGTGGTGGCCGAGGAAGTCCTTGAGGCAGGAGGTGCCGACCTGCAGCAGTTGGCCGGTGTCGTTGTGGGCGATCATCATCGTCCGGCGGCGGGCCCGCCGGGTGTGGCAGTGGTCGCAGTTGCCGGCCAGCACATCGGTGTTGCGGACGGCAGCTTCCCGACCGGGCGGGTACCGGAGGATGGTGCCTCCGTCGACGGCGTCCACGCTGGCGACGAACCGCCAGCCGGCGTAGCGGGGTGCCTCTCCGCTGATCGTCACGTCGAAGCCGTGCACCGTGACCGGGAACCCACCCGGCACAGGCTGGGTGCGGGTGGCGGGGACGGCGACCAGGTCGATGCTGCCGGTGAAGCCCTTGCGGGCGGCCCGGCCAGTGATCGTGGCGAGCTTCGCCCGGGTCGCGGCCAGCTCCTCGGCGCTCAAAAACCACAGCGGCGGGTTCGGTCTCTGCTCGACTTGGGTGTCGTCCATGGCAACGTCCTGTCAGCGGCTGACGGAGTAGGCCGCGACGCCCTGTCGCGGCAGGGCTTGACGGGCTCGGGCGGCCCCGTCAGGTGGGGCGGCATCCACCCGCTCCGGTCGGGCCGCGCCGGGCACAATGACGCCGGGCAGACGGTCCGCGGCGGTGACGTGGTCGAAGGGGCGGGTGACCTCGACCCTCAGGTCCGCGAGGGCCTCGTCGACGAGGGTGGGGGTTGGCAGGGTGGCTTGCAGGATGCGGTCGGTGGCGCCGATGACCCGCGCTCCGGTGGCTTTGACGATGTCTTCGACGCTCGGCCCGTCGGGGGTGGCGGCGGTGTGTGCCCAGCCGGCCACGTAGTTGAAGGTGTACTGGGAGGCGTCGAGGCCGTGGGCGGCGGTCACCATGTACGCGACGGACTCGGCTTCGACCTCCACGATCCCACGGCAGGAGAACTTCTCGCGCTGCTCGGGGTGATGAAGTAGGACATGGCCGGCCTCGTGGGCGAGGGTCTTGACTGCCTGGGCGTCGTCGACGTCTTCACGGACCCGTACCTGGCGGGAGTCGTAGACGGTGAACCCGTTAGCGTCCCCGCAGTCGCCACGGCTGACCGCATAGCCCTGGGCTTCGACGAAGGACTGCAGCGCGTCCCACAAGCCGTCCGGGGCCTGACCGGTCAACAGGCTGGCCTGTGGCGGCGTGGGGAGTGGTTCCCCCTCGGTTTGGGACACGTCGAACACGCTCAAGGGCTTCACCCCGACGATCCGCACCTCGTGGACGGGTTTGCCGTCAGTGTCGCGGATGGGTTGCCCGTTCGGGTCGGTCTTGGGTTCGCGTGCGGTGACCGGCCCGTACACCTTGATCGAGGTTTCACCACGACGGACCTGCCGGCCTCTGGCCTGCCAGGCCCGGTAACCGGCGACCATCGTCGCGTCCGGCTTCTGCGCCCAGATCAACACGGTGTTGTTGAAGGAGTAACGGTGGAAGCTGTTCGCGAACCTCAACCACGACCCCCACGCCTGCAACGAGTCCAATGAGCCGACCTTCTCGGCCAGCTGGGTGTGCATCGTCTCCAGAGTCGCCTGCCGGGCCGCTTCGGCCTGGTCCCGGTCATAGCCGGCCGACGTGCGGCCGGTGGGGCGTGCCACGGGATTCACCGGCCTTGCAGCAGGTCGACCTGGGCCAGCAGGTCGGCGACCACCGCCGGGTCAACGCCGACGGCGCGCAGCCCCTCAACTTGGCACAGCAGGTCCTCCACGATCAGCGGCACATCGGCCAACCCGTACCGCCCGTCGTCGAAACCGGGGACCAACGGAATGTTCATCGCAGCCCTTTCGTCGTCTTTCACCTTCCAGAAGCGAACCGAGCAGGCGTCCACTGACACGCGGACCGAGGATTCGTGCGCCCAGGGCGAGACAGCCTCCTGGACACGGGTTACGGCAACACGACCTGCCTCGAATACTGTGTGACGGCCACCGGGCTCGAAATCCGCGGGCTACGGGACGTCGAGACCGCCTGGCGGCCCGCCCGATTGCAGAACCGCATCCCCAACGCGGAAGCGTAAGATTCTTCAGTCGGCCTGCACAAGGATCACTCCGTCCCAAATGGGTCGCTTAGGTACGACCCACCGGTCCTAGTCGAAGGCAGACCGGTGTCCAGTCGGGCGGCGCGCTCGGTCATCTGCGACAGGACTGGGGTCGACCGCCAGCCGACCTGCCGGGCTGGCAGAGGCAGTCCAGGAGCAGCCGCATCTCGAGGTCAAGCGATGCGGTGGCCGGTTGCCTGAGGTCTCTTGGCTTGAGGATGGTGAGGGCTGCGCGTGCCTTGCGGAAGGTCCTGCATCTCAGGTCGGTCGAACACCTTCCGAAGGATGTACGTCTGCATGGAGCATCCCGCGGCCCCCGCGCGTCGCTTGAGTTCGGTGCGCTCCTCCGGGGTCATCCGGCACATGACTCCGACGCTTCGTATCGCTGACCGGTTTGCATTGTCCGCCGCCATTAGGTCACCCAACCACGAGGCACCGTTCCGGCTCAACTCATGTTGGCGCGACGAGCAGGTATGGATCGTGCGGACGGGAGCCAATTCCGGGCGTTGATCTGGTCATCGTGGACGGCGGTGTGGCTGCGGTGGCGCGTTTTGCCGGGGTGGTGGACGACGGTTCTTACTGGTCGGCGTGCCAGGTCGCGATGTAGCGCCAGAACAGTCCCCGTCGGACCTTAACGCCGGGCAGCGCCGTGTGAAGTGCCTCTCTGATTTGCCGGAAAGAGTCAGTGGCGGGGACCGCCGGCGCCGCCATGTTGTGCGGCAGCCGAGCCGCTCGCCGTGGGTGTCGTACGAGTCCGATGATCGGGTTGAGCACGAGCGAGATGATCGAGAACAGCGCGTCCGTACGCTCCTCGCGATAGACGCCGACAATCACGAGCCGCCCGCCAGAGGCGACGGCCGCATGCGCGGCCTCGATTCCGGGCCCCAACGGGAGGTGGTGAAGCACGGCAACCATCGAGACTAAGTCATAGCGTTGGGAATCAGCAGGGAAGGTCGCATTGATCACCGTTGCTCCCGACCAAGGACTCACCGCCGACGCGGCGAGGGCTGCGGTTGCCGGGTCGGCCTCCATGCCGACGGCCTGAGGGAAGAGCTGAGCGAGGCGGCGAAGTAGATTCCCTGTGCCGCACCCGATGTCGAGGGCTGTTGTTCCGCCCTCGCGACGCGTTCGTCTCGCCTGCCACATGACGTGCCACGAGTATGCGTCGTTGTGCGACCAGGGATGGGTCTGGTTGACCCCATCGATCGCCTGCAGAAGACGCGCCATCACCCCGCCATCCAAGCATCAGCGGCGCCCGCCTCTCAGAATCTTGCGCAGGCCCACCGCAACAGCGGCACGACCACCCTGACACTGACCGGGGGCACGTCGGGCTCGTATCCCCGAGCACGCGCGTGTTTGACGGCAAGTCCGCAAACTCTTCTGCAACGAGGTCGTGCATCGCCAAGGCGTGTCGTCGGTTAGGAAGCCGACGATCAGATCGCGGCCCTGACCGAGTTACCCAAGCAGGAACTTGCGCTCCGTCTGGGGCTGGCGCTCCCTTGACCACGACAACATCTCCGTAAGTACCGAACCCGCCGATCGTGTCGGCGCCTACCTCCGGCTCCCATCCGAGGTCACGGTTGTCTGGGGCATATGCAGACCGGCGCTCGCTGATGTGCCCAGCCGTTCGGCGAGCATCGAGTGCGACGGGCGGAGGCGCCTTATGTAGCGGTCCTGGGGAGCAGGATCCGTGTCACGGATTTCAGGCATTTCCCCTGCAACTTCACGCCTCCGTGGGACATTGACAGGGTATGGACGACCTCATTACTCCGGACGAGTTCACGGAGCTCTTCCGGCAGACGGCTCCCCGCGTACACGCGTACGCGGTGCGGCGGGTCGGGCGGGATCATGCGGACGACCTCGTGAGCGAGACCTACGCGATCGCCTGGCGGCGCCGGAACGAGATCGGGGTGGCAGTCGTGCCGTGGTTGTTTGTGGTGGCACGCAACCTGGCCGGCAATCACTACCGGGCCGAGCAACGTCGTCACCGTGTGTGGCTGGCTGCCGTCGAGGACCAATGGACCGCCCCGTCGTCGCCTTCCGTGCCTGAGGCGGTCGTACTCACCCGCGCCACGGCGATGCTGGCTCTCGAGGGGTGCAACGACAACGACCGCGAGGCTCTCCTCCTGACCGCGTGGGATGGGCTCAGCATCCATGAGGCGGCCCGGGTCGCAGGGTGTTCGGCCCGCACGTTCACCGTTCGGCTCAGCCGAGCGCGAGCTCGCTTCGACCGCCTGTACGCGGAAGCCGACGGCCGGGCATCAGTCCGGGCCGTCGCCTCGGATCGCGACGCTTCGCTCGCGACCGCAGCTTCGATTCCCTTCTCTTCTCTGGAGGATCTGTCATGACACCCCAGCGACCGTCCGAGCTGTTGGAACGCTATGCGCCAGCACCGCAACCCGTTTCCGAGACCCTTCTGGGTGACTTCACTCACCGTTCTGCCGATGTCGTACGCCTCGTCCCTCGTCGCCACATCGCGCGCTGGCTGATCCCTGCCGCGGCCGCGGCGACGGTGGCTGGGCTCGTGATCTTCAGCACCGCCTCGTCCCACAAGACCGGATTGCCAGCGGCTTCGCCATCGGCAGCGGTGACGGCAGCTCCGGTGCCCACCTCGGCCGCGCCGACGGCCGCGTTCAAGCCGCTCACGGCGGCGCCGGCGACCCCGCCCACGGCACCTGCGGCCCCAGTGGCGGGACAGGTCCTCTACGAGGAGTGGTGGTCTCCAGGGGGCAGGACGTCTGCAGGAACGACGACGGAGTTCTGGATCGCATCGGACGGCTCGCGCTGGGTCAGGGACACGAACGGTTCAGACCCCACCCTCCTTCCTGCACCGACTGGCTACCTCTCCCAGGTGGCAACGCTCCCCAGCGACCCGTCAGCTCTGACCGCGCGCATGCGGCAGCTGCTGGGCAGCGCCAACAGCTCGGACGCGGCCGTGTTCGCCGCCTACGCCGACGTGCTGACTGATGGCCGGGCGACGCTCGCGGTGCGGCAGGCGGTCGTCGCTGCGATGCGAAAGCTTTCCGGTGTCACCGTGAGGGCGTCCCACACGATGGGGGGTGCTCCTTGCACTCTGATCGAGCGACTGAGTGCAGGAAAGGGGAACCTGTACTGCATCACAGAGGCAACGGCCACGCTGGTCGAGACGGGCGAGACCAAGAACGGCGGTGACTATGCCGACACGACGTTGGCAACCATGTCGTACATCCCTGTCGTGCCCGCAGATGTCCGCGACAACGCGACGACATCACCGACCCGACCGCCGATTGGCTACGTGGTGCTCAACCCACTGGCAGCGCCCTCGTACTCGCCGGCCACGCCGGTCCTGCTCGTGGGCTGGTCGACGAAGAACTTGCTGACAGCCACCTACACGTTGGCGGACGGCACCCGGTACAGCCACAAGACCACCTGGGACGGCTCGTACAACTCCACCAAGTACGCGCCGGACAACTCGGTTCCCTACCTCAGCGTCACTGGGATCGCGAGTCTGCCGACGGACGCCGTTGCCCTGGACGCGCTGCTAAGGCAAGACCTCCAATCCGCCGCCTCGGACGCGTCGGTGTTCACCGCGTACCAGGCGATCCTCAGGGACGGTCGCGCGCAAGCCCCGGTGCGGACGGCCATCCTTCAGGCCCTCCGAGCCCTCCCGTCGACGACCGCCGTCGCCACGAAGGACGTCGCAGACAGGACATGTACGAGGTTCACCCACTCCCTCGCGGACGGCACCGTGTCGTTCGTGTGCATCGACGAGCCCACCGGCCTGATGATCGAGACGGGGACCCTCGCCAGTGACGGTTCCGTCGCGTCGCGTTCAGATCTCGCTCTGATCACGTACATCGCGGAGGTGCCGGCCCCCATCCTGACGAACGCGAAGCCTGCATGACGACCCCGCGCCTGGGTGCGACTGGGAAAGGCGGCGATGGCAATCCTGCGTAGTGTCGAGCGGGCACTCCTGCGCGGACTCCTGGCGGTGCACATGGCGGGCTGTTCGCAGCCTCCGGCGAACCGCCCACTGACCACTGGGCTGCAGTCGTCAACCCCGGCACCCTCAACCAGCACCGGCACCGCAACCACGGCGCCCTCCTTCGCCACGTCGGCAGATCAGGAGTTGGCCCTGGCTGGGGTTCGGGCCGAGATCTCCGAGTTCCTGAGGGCATGGCGCGACAACGGGTATGCGGAGGCAGCCGGACCTATCTGGACCCGAGCCAATGGCTGCCCCTCGCCGAGCCCGCCCCCGCCTTGACCAGTGCTCGCATCGTCGCCTTCAGACCACAAGCATCGACTTCGACAACCACCCTCGTGGTCGAGGTGGACCTAGAGATGACGTTCTCCAGCAACCCGGGCGTCTGGGGCAACGGCACAAACAGCAGATTCGTCACCGCCGCAGCCCGCGCCAGCTCACCCCCCATACGTTCTCGCGTTCAGCACCAGCCAATAGGCGCATCCCGACCGAAGATCGAGCAACCCGCTGTCGTCACATGTCATGGCCCGAGTCGCTTGGTCGAAATCACCCTCCTTGGACTGGGAGACCGCCGTGGCATCCATCGCCAGAAACTAGCCGCGAAGCCCTTGGACATGCTGCGAATGCGCGCCCCTCGGCAAGATCAACCGCGCGGAAAGCGGCTTGTGCGGATGTCAGACCAACGCGTCGGGCAGGTCAAACCGGTCTCGGCAGCTAGGGCAGACGACGGTAGGTGCGCCATCCACCTCACAGTCCTAGGTTGGCTCTCGTGGTGAGACCAGTCACTGATGCAGTGCAGTTCGCGATGGAACTTCAGGACAACGCGCGGGCCCTTCTCGAGGAGGCGCAGATCCTCTTCGAGCATGGGAGATGGGCACGAGCGCTCGCGCTTGCAGTCTTGGCCGAAGAAGAAGCTGGTAAGGCACTGCTCGCGATCCGTGAGCAGTTACCTGGCGATGACTTCGATGACCTCAAGCCTAATCGTCACGAGGACAAGCTCACCGCGATGGCACTTACGGAGCTCGCCTTCCTTGGCGACCCCAAGGACTTCCAAGAACGAGCTGGACAGATCGACACCGGCACGCTCCACCGTGAGAAACTCGCGGCCCTTTACGTGGACTTTGGACCCTCCGGGCTTCAGTCGCCCCTGTCGGTCACGACGGGCGGGCCGAACACTCGCTGAACCGTGCGGGCGAAATCATTGGTTGGACAAGGACCCATCTGGGCCAGATCTCTGTGGAAGCGATCGAGGCTGCGATTCTGCTCGATGAGAGTTTAACGCCAATAATGGAGCAGTACTTGCGAGAGCACGGACCTGAGAAGGCGCTGGAATTTGTGCGGCAATTGATGGCGTGGGGCTTGGCGCAGACCAGCGGAGCATCCGCCGCCGGCGACGACGATTCCGGTGAAGCCTGACGGCATAACCACATGACGATCGCCCTCGCCCTTCCCCAGAGCGCGACCTGCCGCGTATGTCACAGGTACGAGGTGACCCACGTGAACTACCCGCTCCCTGGCGGCAGCTGAGGTCGCAGCCGGGCAGAGGGCTGCCGTCCGCTGGGCGGCAAGTGCGGACGCTCGGCGGGTCAAGACATCTCCGCGGGAACTTGCGTCACGAGTAGATCCGGACGGGGACGCGCGATGTGCGGCACGATCGGATGCTCGAGCCAACGGCTCGCAAGCCTCGTCGACACCTCGGCCGAGGCTGCCGGCGACAGGCTGTGGACCGTTCGTAACGGGCCGTCGGGGCCTACCCCCGGAACGTGGACACGGGGTGTGATTACGCGGCGTCTTGCAGCGTAGCGGTGTGGGCGGCTTCGTAGGTGTTTGGTGTCTGATAGCGGCACCAGGAGTGGCGGCGGCGGGTGTTGTAGCGGGTCAGCCATCGGAAGACTTGGCGGCGGCAGGTGAGCTCGTCGGCCCAGGATGCGGCGTCTTGAAGGACTTCGCGCTTGAGGGTGGCGTTGAACGACTCGGCGAGGGCGTTGTCGGCGCTGGTGCCGACCGCACCCATGGACTGGGTCACGCCCAGCCGGGCGCACAGGATGGCGAAGTCCTTCGAGGTGTAGACGGATCCGTGGTCGGTGTGGAAGATCGCTCCGGTCAGCGATCCGCGGGTCGCTGCGGCGCTGGTGAGGGCGTCGGCGACCAGGCTGGTGCGCATGTGGTCGGCGACCGCCCAGCCGACCAGCCGGCGGGAGTAGCAGTCGATCACGGTCGCCAGATACAGGTTGGCCCCGCTCGCGAGCGGCAGGTAGGTGATGTCGCCGACATAGCGCCGGTTCGGCGCCGCAGCGGTGAAGTCCCGCTTCACCAGGTCGGGGACCTTGGCGTCGGAGGGCTCGGGGATCGTGGTCCGCACCCTGCGCTTCTTCACGTAGCCGACGATCCCGGTCTCGCGCATCACCCGTGCGACCCGCTTGTGGTTCACCCGCTCGTGATCGGCGACGCCGTCGTTGAGTTCGACGGTGACGCGCGGCGCGCCCACGGTGTTGTCGGCAGCGTGGATGGCCCGGATCCGGGCCGCGAGCGCCGCGTCGGCCGCGGCGCGTCGGGCCCGGCCCGCTCCACCGGCTTTCCAGGCGTAGTAGGAGGTTCGCTGGATCTCGACGAGCTGGCACAGTCGCTTCACCGGGTAGGTGGTGGAGTTGTCGGCGACGAACTGGAAGCGACTCACCAGCGCGTCTCCCCGGCGAAATACTTGGCCGCCTTCTGCAGGATCTCCCGCTCGCTGGCCAGCTTCGTGTTCTCCACCTCTAGCTCACGGACCCTCGACTCGAGACGGGCGACCTTGTGCTGCGGCGACTCATCCACCGGCCCGGCAGGGCTCGAGACCGCCGGCTTCGGCTGTAGTGGGCTGGAGGTCAGCGTCCCGTCCGCAGCAGTCTTCTTGCCCGTCCCGAACGCTTCCAGCCACTGCCGCAACGTGCCCCGCACGATGCCCAGGTCCTCAGCGATACCGCGGACCGTGGCCCCCGGAGTGGACTCATACAAGTCGACGGCCGCCCGACGGAACTCCTCGGAGTAGTTCTTCCTGGCCATGAACAGATCATCTCGCTCTCCCAGCAGATGCTGGATTCAGCGTGTCCAAGACCAGGGGTCAGGCCCCCCCGTTGTCAGTGATGGTGTTCGTGACCTGCAGTTCGTGGGTTGCAGCGACTGACTCACCAGATCGTCACG
>PMLO01000171.1 GCA_003158895.1 Propionibacteriaceae bacterium | reverse complement strand
GATCCTGGGTGGCGTCGAGGACGCGGACACAGGCGAGATCCACGCGGGCCACGGGCTGAAGCTCGGCTACTACGCCCAGGAGCACGAGACGCTCGACACCAAGAGAACGGTCCTCGAGAACATGATGACCGCCTCGCCGCACCTCAACGAGACGCAGGTACGCAGCGTCCTGGGCTCCTTCCTGTTCACCGGCGACGACGTGGAGAAGCCGGCCGGCGTGCTCTCCGGCGGTGAGAAGACGCGCCTGGCGCTGGCCAAGCTCGTGGTGAGCAGCGCCAACGTGCTGCTGCTGGACGAGCCGACCAACAACCTCGACCCCGCCTCCCGCCAAGAGGTGCTCGCGGCGATCAACACCTATCCGGGCGCGATCGTGCTGGTCACCCATGACGAGGGCGCGGTCCACGCGCTGAACCCCGACCGCGTACTGCTGCTTCCCGACGGCGTCGAGGACCTCTGGTCACCCGACTACGCCGACCTCGTCAGCCTCGCCTGACGCGCACGCCACGTACGATCTCCGCGTGGGCGAGATGGTGGCGATCTACGATCCGGACGATCCCGGCGGGCGCGTGGTCGGTACGGCTCCGCGTGAGCTGATGCGGGCGGAGAACCTGCCGCACGGGGCGACGGCGGTGCTGGTCCGCACGCCGAACGGCGAGATCTACGTCCATCGCCGCGCGGACACCAAGGACATCTGGCCCGGACGTCACGACTGCGCCGCCGGTGGCGTGCTGCAGACGGGGGAGGACCCTGACGAGGCCGCCACCCGCGAGCTCGCCGAAGAGCTCGGCATCGAGGGGGCAGTTCTTGTCCCGCTCATCCAGCGCTGGTACCGCGGTGCCGACACCACGTACTTCGCCTACGCGTACGCGACCACCTGGGACGGGCCCGTACGGTTCGCTGACGGGGAGGTCACGGACGGCTGGTGGGAGCAGCCGTCGAGGCTGTACGAGCGGTTGCGGGACCCGTCCTGGCCGTTCGTGCCGGACACCCGCGAGTTGCTGGAGCTGCCGAAGATCCGCGCACTTCTCCTGGGCGAACCCGCGTAGCCCGCCGGGTCGCTCCCGGGTTGGAGCGGATCGGGGTGGCACGATGGGCAGGCAACCAGAGGAGAGTTATGCGTCGTGCCGTGACCCTTGCCGCTGCGGCGGTGGTCCTTCTCACGGGCTGCGCCCAGGCCGCGCCACCCATTCCGGCGGCGTTGCCGTCGGCGAGCTCGGTGCCGACCGCGTCGACACCTGCGAGTCCCACGTCGTCGGCGGGGGCCTCAACGTCGGGGGCGGCCTCGGGGACTCCGTCCAGCAGCTTTGCCACGCCGTCGGTGACGCCCATGATCCTGTCGACGTTGAAGCTGCCGGCAGCGTTCGGCGCGTACCAGGCGAGCACCGCGACCGGTACGGGCGAGCAGCAGGTCGTCTACGTCAACCCGAACGATGCGTTGGACACGCTCAACGTCGTCGTCACCGCGCTCGCCGACGTGACCACGATCGCGACCGCATACACCGGGCCCGTGCTGAAGGGACCGGCGATCTGCGGCACCGTGGCCTCGAACTCGACGACCGTCGCCTCGTGCACGCTTCCGCTCGACAAGGGTGCGATCGTGGTCACCGGGTCGGGCGCTCAGACCATCGACGTGATCGCCACCGCTACGAGCGCCCTCTGGGCCGGGATCCAGTGACTGTGACGGTGATGGACGCTCCCCGATGAGTATGGGGGGCGGTGGCTACCGCATGATGGGCCGCTTGTCGCGCGACCCGAGCGTCACGTCGACACCGCTCTCGAAGCACCTCGTGCGCCGCGTCCTCTCGTACGCACGCGACTTCCGTGGGGCCATCGCCGTGTTCCTCGTCTGCGTCATCGTCGATGCCGTGGCCGGCGTCGTACCGCCACTGCTGCTCCAGAGGATCATCGACCAAGGCGTACTCGCCGGTAACCGACGCCTGGTGGTGCAGCTGGCCCTGGCGGTCGCCGGTGTCGCCATCGCCGACGCGGGGATCACGCTCGTCATGCGGTGGTTCTCCGCCCGGATCGGCGAGGGGCTGATCTTCCGCCTGCGCACCCAGGTCTTCGACCACGTCACCGGCCAGCCGCTGGCGTTCTTCTCCCGCACGCACACAGGCAAGCTCACCTCGAGGCTCCAGTCCGACGTGCTGGGCGCCCAGCAGGCGTTCACCTCGACACTGTCGACGGTCGTCTCGAACGTCGTCGGGCTGGCGGTCACGCTCGTGGCCATGCTTGCCCTGTCCTGGCAGCTGACGCTCGCCGCGCTGGTCCTGCTGCCGATCTTCCTCGTGCCCGCGCGGCTCGTCGGTACGAAGCTCGCTGACCTCACCCGTACGGCTCAGCAGCTCAACGGCGAGCTGTCCGGGGCGATGACCGAGCGGTTCAGCGTGTCCGGTGCCCTGCTCGTGAAGCTCTTCGGTCGCGCCAAGGACGAGCACGAGCAGTTCGCCGTGACGGCGGCAGCCGTCCAGCGGACCGGCATCCGGATCGCGATGATCGGCCGGTTCTTCGTGACCTCGCTCACGTTGGTCTCGTCGCTGGCCGTCGCCCTCGTGTACGGGGCCGGCGGGTGGCTGGCCATCGACAAGCTCTTGACCGTCGGTACGCTCACAGCGCTCGCCGGCCTGCTGCTCCGCCTGTACGGGCCGCTGGTGCAGCTCACGAACGTCCGCATCGACATCATGAGCGCGTTGGTCAGCTTCGACCGGGTCTTCGAGGTGCTCGACCTGGCGCCCACGATCGCCGACCTCCCGGGTGCGCGCGACACGTCCGGCGTCGCCTCGGTGGAGTTCCGCGACGTCGACTTCACGTACCCGGATGCGGCCAATGTCTCCTTGCCGTCGCTCGAACCCACCGTGGGCATCGTCGAGTCCGCGAACCGGCCGGTACTCACCGGGATCTCGTTCGACGTGGTGCCCGGCACGACCGTGGCGCTCGTCGGGCCGTCCGGGTCCGGCAAGACCACGATCACCCACTTGGTGGCGCGCCTGTACGACGCAACCGGCGGCACGGTGCTCGTCGGTGGCGGCGACGTGCGCACCCTGCGCCTGGACTCGCTGCGAGCCAGCGTCGGCTACGTCACGCAGGACGCCCACATGTTCCACGACACGATCGCTGCGAACCTGCGCTACGCCAGGCCCGCCGCCACAGACGAGGAGCTGTGGCGTGCACTCACCGACGCGCAGGTCGCCGATCTCGTACGACGGCTTCCCGACGGTCTGTCCACGGTCGTGGGGGAGCGCGGGTACCGGCTGTCAGGCGGGGAGCGGCAGCGGTTCGCGATCGCGCGGTTGCTGCTCAAGGCGCCGTCGATCGTGGTCCTCGACGAGGCGACCGCGCACCTCGACACGGAGTCCGAGGTGGCCGTACAGCGCGCGCTCGACGAGACGATGAAGGGACGTACGGCGATCGTGGTCGCGCACAGGCTGTCGACGATCCGTGCCGCCGACCAGATCCTCGTCGTGGAGTCCGGCAGGATCGTCCAGCGCGGTACCCATGAGGAGCTCCTCGCCGCAGGAGGGCTGTATGCGGAGCTGTACGACGCGCAGTTCGCCCCCCACGCCGACGAGGTCTGACCGGCCCGCCCACCAGGGGCTGGATATTGCCGCGGCGATCAACGCGGCATCCGTACGCTTCGGAGCATGTTCGACGCGATCGTCTTCCTCAAGGCGCTCGTCGTCGGGCTGTCCGTGGCGGCGCCCGTCGGCCCGATCGGGCTGCTGACGATCCAGCGCACGATTGATCGCGGCTTCCGGATGGGTCTGGCCACCGGTTTGGGCGCGGCCGTCGCCGATGCGACGTACGGGACGATCGGCGCCCTCGGTGTCACCTGGCTCATCGCGGCGCTGACCGCTGCCCGCGTCCCGTTGGCGCTCGGCGGGGCGGCATTGCTCCTTGTCCTCGCGTGGCGTACGTGGCGTGCGCCCCTCGCCGCTCAGGCGGCCTCCACCACCGCTCGGGGCGTGGGGGCCGCATTCGGCGGCACCGTGCTGCTCACCCTGGCCAACCCTGCGACGATCGTCTCGTTCATCGCTGTGTTCGGGGTGCTGGCGGCAGGCGTTCAGGGCTCCGTGTCGCCGCTCACGATGATCGCCGGCGTCTTCCTCGGCTCGGCCGCCTGGTGGCTGTTCCTGGCGACGGTCGTCTCAGCGACCAGGGCGAAGTTCGACGACACCTGGCGACGCCGGATCAACATCGGCTCGGCTCTCGTGCTTGCCGGCTTCGCGCTGTGGCAGGTCGCCATCGCCGTTCGCACCGTGTTCTAGCCGCCTGTACGTGCGGCACCGTACGTCGATCTCCAGCCGCTCCGGGCCTGTCACGGGCGTCCCGTGGAACGCGTTCGGACCCATCGCAATGACGTCGGCGACCTGCTCGGCCGTCGCCTCGACCGGCCACGTGAGCCGGTCCGAGGAGACGAGCTCGAACAGACCCGTCAGAGACTGCTCGAGGCGCGTGTCCTTGTCCGGGTCGAGGTCCAGCAGACCGTACGCGGCCCTCAGACTCCGAAGATGGTCCGGTTCCGGGGTCACGACGACGAGGTGCCCGCCGGGAGCGAGCACCCGGAAGAAGTCGGCCGGGTTCCGCGGCGCGAACACGCAGAGAACGACGTCCGCTGCACCGTCGGTGATCGGGAGCCCCTTCCAGGTGTCGGCGGCGAGGGAGGCGAGCCGCGGGTGGGCATTGGCGGCGCGCTTCGCCGCTGCGACAGAGACGTCCGTGGCGATCCCGACCGCAGTGGGGATCGCGTCGAGAACCGCTGCGAGGTACTGACCTGTACCGGCCCCTGCATCAACGACGACCCCTGCCCCGACTGCAGCCACTGCCCGCGCGACGAGAGCGATCACGTCTCCGTACAGCCCACTCAGCACTCGGCTCCGGGCGTCGAGCATCGCGGCCGTGTCGGCGTTCTGGGGCTGCGGGCCGCCGAGCAGGTTGAGGTAGCCCTGCCGCGCGACGTCGAACGCATGTCCCTGCGGACAGCGGGCGCTGGACGGGCCGACATCGAGGACGCCNNGCAGCGGCAGCCTCCGCGGCCTTCCGCTTGCGCCGTTCGATGATGTCGCCGCGGATGAAGACGATCAGCCCGGTGACGGCGATACCGGTGAACATGTACCACTGCACCGCGTACCAGAAATGCGGTCCCTCATCGAGCGTGGGTGTGGCGACGGGGATGAACGGGCCGTCCTGTGCGGGCGTGATCTCCAGCAACCCGATGTAGCCGTTGAAGGTGTCCGTACCCAACCAGGTGCCGATCGCGGGGGCGTTGATGAGGCGTACGGCTCCGAGGGCCGGGGTGATCGCCTCCGTCGAGCCGTTCTCACTGCGCCGCAGGTGCCCCATGACCGTGACGGTGCCGGACGGCGGCGCGGGCAGCGACGCGGGCGGTGCCTCTCCCGCGCCCCGGACGATGAAGCCGCGGTCGACGAGGACGACCTTGCCGTCTTGAGTACGCAACGGGGTCACGACTTCGGTGCCCGTGGCGCCGTCGTTCGAGCGGTACCGGATCTCGAGCTGGTGGCTCGCGTCGAACGTGCCCGTGACCGTGACGCGCTGCCACTGGTCGCCGTCCTGGACGACGGCATAGCCGCGCTGCGACAAGGGGATCACCGGGTTGTTCTCGTGGGCGACGACGACCGCGTTGCTCTCTTTCCGCTGCTCGAGCCTGTGCAGCTGCCACTCACCGAGCCGGACGAAGATCCCCCCGAGCACGACGACGAAGACCAGGAGACCCAGCCACCGCAGCCACAGTCGTTGCACGCGGTGAGCCTAGCCGCCGGGGCTGTTGAACCCAGGCCTCGACGCCGTACGGTCGTGGGTATGCGCTACGCGATCTTCCTGAGGGGCGTCAACGTCGGTGGCATCAAGGTTCCGTCGGCCGACCTGAAGCGCGTCCTGGGAGACCTGGGGCTCACGCAGGTCACGACCTACGTGGCGAGTGGCAACGTGACCTGCGAGACCGACATGAAGGCCCCCGCGCTGCAGCAGGAGGTCGAGGCGGCGTTGAGCGCGGCCTTCTCGTACGACGCGCACGTGCAGCTGTTCTCGCACGACGAGCTTGCCTCGATCGTCGAGGGTTATCCCTTCGAGAGCGACGACGATCA
>PMLO01000112.1:3607-12226 GCA_003158895.1 Propionibacteriaceae bacterium | reverse complement strand
CTACACGATCGCGTACGGGACGGCGGGCGGCTACGTCGTCGACTCGCGCGGCCAGCAGCAGCCTGTACCCGTGGACCACGCGGAACTTCAGCGGATCGCCGACAACTCGGGCGGCAAGAAGTTCTCGGCCGCGTCGGCCGGCGAGCTCAAGCAGGTGTACGACACGATCGCCCACCAGATCGGCTACGAGAAGGTCGAGACCGAGATCACCGAGAAGTACGCCGGCATCGCGACGATCTTCGGGATCATCGCGGCGTTGGCCGCCGTCTCGCTCGGAGCCCGCTGGCCGTGACCGACTTCGCGGAACGGCTGGCAGCGGTCCGGTCGCAGATCGCTGACGCCTGCGAAGGTGCGGGGCGGTCGTCCGAGACGGTACGGCTGCTCGCTGTCTCGAAGACCCGGCCGGCATCGACCGTCCGCGAGGCGTACGCATCCGGCTGCCGCTGGTTCGGTGAGAACCGGCTGCAGGAGCTGAGGGACAAGGCTGCGGAGCTCTCGGACATGGTGGACCTGTCCTGGTCGGTGATCGGTCACGTACAACGCAACAAGGCCGGTACGGTCGTCGACCTGGCTGACGAGCTGCAGTCCCTGGACTCGCTCGACCTGGCCGCCGACCTCGATCGCCGGCTCGAGGTGGCGGGGCGGACGCTGGACGTGCTCGTACAGGTCAACACGTCCGAAGAGTCGACGAAGTCAGGACTCGTGCCCGATGAGGTGGAGGCATTCACGCTCGCGCTCCGGGCCCACACCCGGCTCGTACCGAAAGGGCTCATGACGATCGCCATGCCGTCGACAGACGACCGCGAGGTCGCCGCATGCTTCGACAAGCTGGGGGTTGTACGAGAGAGACTGCGCGATCGCGACGGAGGTGGCTGGGACGACCTGTCCATGGGGATGAGCGGTGACTTCCAGCTCGCCATCGCTCACGGGGCGACGTGCGTACGGATCGGTTCGGCCCTGTTCGGGCCGCGCGACTAGGCGGTGCCGCCCGACTTCCGATAGGCGAGCACGGCCAGTGCGATGCTGCCGACCACGGCGATGACGCCGACGACGACGTGCACCCACAGGACCTTGCCCTGGCCGAGGCCGACCTGTACGAGGAAGATGACGACCATCCCGAACGCGTGCATCATCAGGCCGCGGCTCCCACCCTTGCGGTACCAGAGAAGGGCGGCGATCGCCGCGACGACCATGACCAGGACGTTGGTGTATCCGAGGATGCCGTGTGGATTGATGAACGCCGCGCCGGCTTTGTCGTCTCCGGGGGCCGCGAGGATGCGGGACAGGCCGGAGAACCCGAGGCCCGCCTGAGCCAGGCCGATCAGGGAGCTGAGCGCAGCGGCAAGGCGGAGGACGACGAGGGACCGTGAGGTAGTGGCTGCCATGCGGGCAACCCTAGCGAGGACCGGCTCCGGAGACGGCTGTGTCCGCGGGAAGGTTCTCGATGGCCAGGACCGGTACGGAACCGGCCGGGGCGAAGCCGAACACCTGCCCCAGGAATGACAGCTTGGCGTTGAGCGAGGCCACGATCGTGTCGGCGCGACGGAAGCCGTGTCCCTCACCGGAGTACATGACGAGCGCGACGGGCAGGCCCTTCGCCCGTACAGCCGCGGCCATCTCGCGTGCCTGGCTGGGCGGTACGACCCGGTCGTCAAGGCCTTGCTGCAGCAGCATGGGGGAGCTGAGCCGGTCGAGGTGGTGGATCGGGGAGCGCTCCTCGTACAGGTCCTTGCCCTCGGGCCAACCCGCGACGAGGCGGTCGGTGTAGTGCGACTCGAACTTGTGGGTGTCGGTGGCCATGGTCGCCAGGTCGCTGATCCCGAAGTCGGACAGCCCGGCCGCGAACAGGTCGCTCGTCACGAGCGCTTGCAACGTCGTGTAGCCGCCTGCTGAGCCGCCCATGATCGCGATCCGTGCCGGGTCGGCGAGGCCTCGTTCGACCACGACGCGTACGGCATCGATGCAGTCCCGGACGTCGACCACGCCCCACTGGCCCCAGAGCCGGTTCCGGTACGCGCGGCCGTAGTGCGAGGACCCGCCGTAGTTCACGTCCAGCACGCCGATCCCGCGGCTCGTCCAGAACTGGGTGACGAGGTTGAGGTCGGCGGTGGAGAAGCCTGTCGGGCCGCCGTGGGACTTCACGATGACGGGGGGCAGCTCGCCCTCCGGCGCGACAGAGTCAGGGTTGCTCGGCGCGTACCACCAGGCGTGCACCGGACCTTCCGGTCCTTCCCAGGTGATGCCCTCCGCGATCGACACGAACTCCAGGGTGGTCGCGGAGCTTCGTCGTAGCGTCTCGACGGATCCGCTGAGCCAGTCGACGATCGCCAGCTCTGCGGGCGCGTCGGTGCGGCCGATCTGCGCGACCGTGCGAGGACCGCTCCCTCCGAACGACAGTGATGCCGCTTCGAACGCCAGCGGAGTGTGGATGCCGTTCGACACGACACCAGGGTGCGGTGTGCCGTCGATCCACAGCGAGACGACCACTCGGTCGGCATCGAGCACGCTGTACGGGGCGCCGCCGAGGACCCAGGGGGCAGGACAGCAGTCGTACGGGTCATGGTGGAGCGCCGTGACGTGCGAGCCGTCCCAACGGTCGAGGTTCCAGTAGCCGGAGCGGTCGGAGAAGAACAGCAACGAGCCGTCCGGCGCCCATGCCGGGTAGATGACCGACTCGTCGGGGCCGCCGGCGACGACGACGGCCTCACGACCGTCGGACTCCGCAACCACAAGGCGGGTCGCATCCCACGGCATGTCCGGGTGGTCCCACTCGAACCACGCGAGCCGCTCGTCGTCGGACAGGGCCGGCTGCGAGTAGAAGTCCGCGCCCGACGCCACGACCGTGCCGGCGTCGGCGTTGTCACCGTCCAGATCGAGCCGTACGAGCGTGTTCACGCACTCGATGTCGGAGCTCGTGTGGTCCTCCCGGACCGCGTACACGCAACGACTGGCTGGTGCGACGACCAGTCCTCCGTACCTCAGCGGCCGCTCGGCAGTGATCGCCCGTGGCGGGGCACCGTTCTCGATCACGTGCACGACCTGCGAGGGGAATGCCACGAACACGACGACCCCGTCGGCGACGGACCAGGCACCGCCGCCGTACTCGCCCACGCTCGACCGGACGTTGTGGTCGGGCGTCAGCTCGATCCGCGATCCGTCGGCGCTCAGCCTCCACAGTGAGGCGCGGCCCCTCTGCGAGGCGTGGCTCTCGACCCAGTACACGTCGTCGCCGTCGAGGCAGCCACCCTCCAGGCCGACGGCGTCAGAGGTGATGAGGCCGGTCGAGACGGGCGAGGACCAGGATCCGTACGCAGAGGTGGCGGGCATGATCCGAGCCTAGGTCTTCGCCACCGGACAGGCATCCCCGCGACCGGGCAGGCAGTCCTGCCANNGTGTGGCAGGTGGGGCAGAATGTCCCTAGTTCCTCTCGACCGAGGCTGCTGGGGAAGGCACACCTGGACCTGGAGGAACGATGAGTCAGACCCGCGGAGTGTTCTATATCCACTCCACACCGTCGGCGCTGTGCCCGCATATCGAGTGGGCGGCGTCCGGCGCGTTTGGCATGCCCGTACGACTGGACTGGATCCCACAGCCCGCCGAGCGTTCCAGCTATCGGGCCGAGTACTCGTGGCAGGGCCCTGTCGGCACCCCCGAGAAGGTCGCGTCCGTGCTGTCGCGCTGGGACCGGATCCGCTTCGAGATCACCGAGGAGCCCACGTCGTTCTCCGAAGGCAGCCGCATCAGCTACACGCCTCGGCTGGGGCTGTTCCGTGCGCAGACGGGGCTGACCGGCGACATCGTCGTACCGGAGGGCCGGCTCAAGGCCGCACTCCTCTCCGACGCGCTCGGTTCGAAGCCGCTCGGAGTCTCGGTCGCGGAGCTTCTCGGAGCCCCCTGGGACGACGAGCTGGAGTCCTTCCGCTACGCCGGTGAGGGCGCCCCGGTCCGCTGGCTCCACCAGGTGGTGTAACGCGGCCCTAGGCTGACGCCCGTGGAATCACGGCACATGGAGTTCGCCAGGCCTGACCGGTTCGTCGCCGGGGCGGCGGGCGATGGGGAGCAACGCCGGTTCTACCTCCAGATCCGCGAGGGGACCTTGCTCGCGACGGTCGCCATCACGCGCGGGCAGCTCACGATGCTGTCCTTGCACCTCGGCGCCGTGCTCGACGAGGTGAGCCGGCTGGCCGCGGTGGACACCGCCGAGGCGGATCGTACGGTCGACGTCGGTCCGCTCGAAGTCCCATTGTTCGCTCTGTTCACCGCCAACACCCTTCAGGTCGGGTGGGATCCCGTCGCGGGGATCGTCCGGGTGACGATGGCGGACCCCGACGTCGAACCCCCGTACAGCCTCGATGTCCTTCTCACACCGAAGATGGCTCGCCGGTTCGGCACCCGCGCCAACCGGGTGGTACGGGACACGCCGGCCTGTCCGTTGTGCGGCCAGCAGATCGCGCCGGAGGGGCACGTCTGCCCACGGCTCGACGGCTACCGTGCGTTCCGTTTCTGAGCGCTAGGCTCGCCCGCCATGAAGTCGTGGTCGTCGCCTGCCCTGCCGTCGCCCGTTCCCGGCACCGTCGCGACGGTGACCGCGCACGACACCGCGAGTGACGACGTCGTCCCCGTCGGGCCCGCGAACGGGACCGCGAGGCTGTACGTGTGCGGCATCACCCCGTANNGACGCGACCCACATGGGCC
The DNA here is from genome assembly GCA_003158895.1 of Propionibacteriaceae bacterium. Taxonomy (GTDB): domain Bacteria; phylum Actinomycetota; class Actinomycetes; order Propionibacteriales; family Propionibacteriaceae; genus Fen-668. Next base: position 7,531 of record PMLO01000112.1, on the reverse strand, counting down.
ACGCGTTCACGTACGTGACGTTCGACCTGCTCAACCGTGCCTGGCGCGACGCGGGCATCGACGTCTCGTACACCCAGAACGTCACCGACGTCGACGACCCCTTGCTCGAGCGTGCGACCGCCACGGGCGTCGACTGGCGTGACCTGGCCCAGGACCAGACCGACCTGTTTCGCGAGGACATGACCGCGCTTCGCGTGATCCCGCCTGACGCGTACGTGGGGGCTGTCGAGTCGATCCCCGGGGTTGTCGCTCTTATCGAGCGGCTGGCCGAGGCCGGCTACGTCTACCAGGTCGACGACGAGTACCCCGACTGGTACTTCACGACCAACCGCGCCGAGGGGTTCGGCGACGTCTCCTCGTACGACCGGGAAACGATGCTCGAGGTCTTCGCTGAGCGCGGTGGCGACCCGGACCGTACGGGCAAGCGGGACGCGCTCGACTGCCTCGTGTGGCGGATGGCGCGCGTGGGGGAGCCGTCGTGGGACAGCGCCCTGGGACGTGGTCGTCCTGGTTGGCACGTCGAGTGCACGGCGATCGCGCTGGAGACGCTCGGCGAGTCGTTCGACGTCCAGGGCGGAGGCAGCGACCTGATCTTCCCTCACCACGAGATGTGCGCGGCCGAGGGCGTCGCGGCGACCGGCGAGCCCTTCGCCAAGGCGTACGTGCACGTGGCGATGGTCGGCCTCGACGGCGAGAAGATGAGCAAGTCCAAGGGCAACCTCGTGCTCGTGTCGCGGCTGCGCGAGCAGGGCGTCGACCCGATGGCGATCCGGCTCGTCCTGCTGAGCCACCACCACCTGGCCGAATGGAGCTGGACGGACGCGGACCTCGATGCCAACATCGCGCGCCTGGCTCGGTGGCGGGCGGCGGTGAGCGGTCCGACCTCGGTGGATGCCGCACAGACAGTGATGGCTGTACGAGCGGCGGTCGCCGACGACCTGCACGCCGACGGTGCTCTCGAGGCGATCGACGCGTGGGCCGCGGCGTCGGGGGTAGTCGACGAGGATTCCGACGGCGCCCGGGACACCATCCGTACCCTCGTCGACGGCCTCCTGGGCGTAGCGCTGTAACGATCGCGGGGCTCACGGGATGTACGTGATGTGACGACATTCGAGGAGTTCTACGAGGACACGATCGACACGGTGACCTCGTACCTGCTGCGCCGCTGCGATCCGTCGGATGCGCAGGACGTCATCTCCGAGGCGTACGTCATCGCATGGCGCAAACACGCGCACAAGGCACCCAATCCCATCGGATACCTCCTTCTGACCGCACGACGCGTGCTCGACCGCACCCGTCGTGGCCAGGCGTCGCAAGAGGTGATCGCCGAAAGGCTCAGCCGGCTCATGGCACGGTCCGTGCCGTCAGCGGAGGACGTCGCCATCCGGCGACGGGAGGTGGCGGAGGCCCTGGCATCGCTATCGGAGCTCGACCGCGAAGCCCTCCTGCTCACCGCGTGGGACGGATTGTCGAGCGCCGACGCCGGGGAAGTTCTCGGCCTGTCGGCGGGTGCCCTCAGAGTGCGTGTCCACCGCGCCAGGCAGCAGCTCATCTCCACTGAGAGGACGACCCATGCCTGACCTGCTCGAGGATCTCAACGAGTTCCGTCCGACGAACACCTCGGAGCTGCTTCCGGTCGGCACTGCGGACCACGTGAGCGAGGCCGTCATCCACGACCGGCGCCTCCGGCGGATCAGGATCGGTGCGCTTGGCACAGCCGCCGTACTGCTCCTCGCCGTCGGGTTCGTCAGGCTGAGCTCACTACCCGGGACTGTCGCGGGTCCCGCGGGGACGCCGGCTCATGGCTCAGGCACACCCTTCGTCACTCCCGCACCCGCCGTGGGCACGGCCAAGGTGGTGACAACGAAGCAGACGGTGAAGGCTTCTGTCGCGCCTGCGCCACTGACAGTCCGGAGGGTCGGCACGGGGACGCTCCTCACGAAAGAGGACGGGTCCACGAGGCTGTGCGTCAACTCGCGGTACGTGAACAACCTCGGCATCCAGCACGAGTTGTGTCAGGAGATGAACGTTGCCGGCGTGTCCTGGGACCAGATCCCGTGGCGACAGTCGAAGCTCGCGTCGATGTGGGCCGACATCGACTTCATCGGCACTATCGACACCCTCACATCACCAACCACCGTGACCCTGGACACCGTGGCCCCCGCGGGGACCTTGGCGGTCGTCTCGGACAGGCAGAGCGCGACCGGGTATCCCGCGATGACGTGCGCGGTGTCTCCGGGTCCCGGCACTGGCGGCTCCGCGCAGGACCTCGCGTCCTTGCCGGGGTACCAGGGTGCGTGGATCCAGGCCGGCACCATGTATGTCGCCGCCACCGGTAACCTCACGGCGGTCGAGACGGGCGTGCGTATCCAGGGGTATGGCGGGCCGTTGTGCGTAGGGACGTTGACCACGCCGACGGAGAAGGACATCAACGACGCCACTGGTGGTCGTGCCCCCGACGGGGTGATGGCCAGCGAGATCCAGTACAACGGCGGCGCCCACATCGCGTACCAGGTCCTCGCCAACGTCCAGGGCCTCAAGGAGACGCTGCAAGTTGAGGTGGACAAGAACCTCACGGGATTCGGCGTCGACGTGATCCCGGCCCTGTTGGCCCTGACGTAGACGAGGTGTCATCCCAGCTTGAGTGACGCGCACAACCCTTGTGGCGCGAGAACGTGGTCGCAGGGGTTGTGCGGGCGCTCGAAGGTTGGTGCGCGTGGGCCGCTTGCCCGCCACCGGGTCACGCGGCGAGCATGCCGGGCACCGCACTCTAGAATTCAGGCCATGTCCACAGTCCTGAACGACCTGCCTGTCGGCGAGAAGGTCGGCCTTGCGTTCTCCGGCGGCCTCGACACGTCCGTGGCGGTCGCCTGGATGCGCGAGCACGGCGCCATCCCCTGCACGTACACCGCCGACATCGGTCAGCCCGACGAGCCCGACGTCGCGTCGGTGCCGGGTCGCGCGGGTGCGTACGGCGCAGAGCTGGCACGCCTCGTCGACTGCACCGAGCAGCTCGTGTACGAGGGCCTGGTGGCTCTTCAGTGCGGCGCGTTCCACATCCGTACAGCCGGCCGTTCGTACTACAACACCACCCCGCTGGGCCGCGCCGTGACGGGAACCATGCTCGTACGGGCGATGGCCTCCGACGACTGCCACATCTGGGGCGACGGCTCGACGTACAAGGGCAACGACATCGAGCGCTTCTACCGGTACGGGCTCCTGGCGAACCCGAAGCTCCGGATCTACAAGCCGTGGCTCGACCAGAAGTTCGTCACCGAGCTCGGCGGCCGCGCGGAGATGTCGCAGTGGCTCGCGGAGCGCAACCTCCCGTACCGCGACTCCAAAGAGAAGGCCTACTCGACCGACTCCAACATCTGGGGTGCGACCCACGAGGCCAAGGATCTCGAGGAGCTCAGCGCCAACATCGAGCTCGTCGACCCGATCATGGGCGTGCGGTTCTGGGACGAGTCGGTCGAGATCGCGACCGAGGTCGTCACGATCACGTACGAGAACGGCTGGCCGACCCNNAAGTCGCGCGGCATCTACGAGGCGCCGGGCATGGCGCTCCTGCACATCGCGTACGAGCGTCTCGTCTCCGCGATCCACAACGAGGACACGATCGCGAACTACCACAACGAGGGCCGCAAGCTCGGCCGTCTGATGTACGAGGGGCGGTGGCTCGACCCGCAGTCGCTGATGTTCCGTGAGTCGCTGCAGCGCTGGGTGGCGTCGGCCGTGTCCGGCGAGGTCACGCTCAAGCTGCGCCGCGGCGAGGACTACTCGATCCTCGAGACGGCAGGCAGCGGCTTCTCGTACCACCCGGAGAAGCTCTCGATGGAGCGCGTCGAGGACGCGGCGTTCGGTCCGACCGACCGGATCGGCCAGCTCACGATGCGCAACCTCGACATCGCCGACTCGCGCAGC
>PMLO01000112.1:0-3473 GCA_003158895.1 Propionibacteriaceae bacterium | reverse complement strand
GTACGAGGGCAAGGACGCCGCCGCGCTCGAGATCAGCCAGCTTCTCTACCACCTCCAGGTCCTCATGGTCGCCATGGACCTCGACCTCGCGGACGTGTACGAGAAGCTCTGACCGGCGGTACCGACGGCATCGTCGCGGCCAAGAAGGCCTGGGACGAGGTTCTCGCGCAGGCTGACCTGGACGCCCTGGTCGTGTGGCACCTGCCCGACCCGCAGCCGCTATTGGTTCATCGCGGCATGGGTCAACACCGAGCTCACGAAGAACCTGGCCGAGATGAACCAGCTGAAGGCAATCCGGAGCAACAGTTGAGGCGTCGTCCGTAGACCCGGGTTGCGCTGGTTATGGCGGCTCGTCGGTTCGACCCAGCGTGAAAGCCCGGGTTGTGCAGGTTTTCGGAGCGGACCACGGCTTCAGAACCTGCACAAGTCGGGTCCTGAGCTCCTGGCCCGGCAGCACCCCCGTCATAACCAGCCCAAAGCAGGCTTGGCGGTCGGTCGGGGTGATGCCGAGGCCGTCACCGTCTCGGGAATGGTCCGGGGGCCGACAGCGCAGACGGTAGATTTGGCGGTCGTGACCGACGACCGTGCACTGCTCAAGATCGCCGTACCCAACAAGGGGTCGCTGGCTGAGCCCGCCGCGCAGATGCTGCGCGAGGCCGGGTACCGCCAGCGCTGGGACCCGAAGGACCTCGTGCTGACCGACGAGGTGAACGGTGTCGAGTTCTACTACCTGCGTCCGCGTGACATCGCCGTGTACGTGGGAGAGGGCATGCTCGACATCGGCATCACCGGCCGGGACATGCTGCTGGACTCCGCGTCCCATGCAGACGAGGTCCTGCCGCTCGGCTTCGGCGGTACGAAGTTCCGCTTCGCGGCTCCCGCGGGCGCGTCGACCGTCGCCGATCTCGCAGGTCTGCGCATCGCCACCTCGTACCCCGGTCTTGTCGCCTCCTACCTCGGTGGCAAGGGCGTCGAGGCTCGCCTGATCCACCTCGACGGCGCCGTAGAGAGCGCCATCCGGCTCGGCGTCGCGGATGCTATCGCCGATGTCGTCGAGACCGGCAGCACGCTCCGCAAGGCCGGCCTCGAGGTCTTCGGCGACCCGATCCTTATTTCGGAGGCGATCCTCATCCGGCGCCGTGGCGGCGACGAGCCGGACGGGCTGCAGCAGCTGATGCGTCGCCTGTCCGGAGTCATCGTGGCGCGCGACTACGTACTCATCGACTACGACATCGACAACGCGCTGCTCGACGCCGCGATCACGCTCACCCCTGGTCTTGAGGGGCCGACGGTGTCGCCGCTGGCCAAGCGGGGCTGGTCGGCCGTACGTGCGCTGGTGCCCCGCCGCAACGCCCAGCCGCTCATGGACAGCCTCTGGGACGTCGGCGCGCGGGCGATCCTCATCACCGACATTGCCGCATGTCGTCTGTGACGTCCTCGTTCGTCGCCTTCCCGAGGGGCCCGCGCTACGCAGCCCTCGGGTTCTCTGCGGTACTCGTCGTGGGCGCGGTGTGGGCGTTCATCGCGCTGGGCGCCGACGTACGCTCGCGGTTCACGCCGCTCCAGGTGGTCACCCTGGTGTTCTTCCTCCTGGTCATAGTCACGTTCATGTGCGCGCTCGGGTTCAGCACGATCCGTGTCCAACCGCAGGGACTGTGGTTCCGCAACGGGCTGCGTACGCACGAGCTGCCGTGGTCCGACGTCGGCGGTTTCCGCTTCGACGAAGGCGCCCCGTGGCCACTGGTCGTGCTGAAGGGCGCCAGCGCAGAGGGCGACAGGGAGACGCTGATGCTCATGGGGATCCAGGGCAGCGACAAGGCGTACGCGCATGCTCAGTACGGGGCGTTGCTGCTCGCCGTCGAGGCCGCCAGGGGAGCCGTGTGAGGCGCTCGAATCGCCACCCCAGACGAGGGTCCCGTACGGTACGGGCGTGGGCACCCTTCATCAGCCGAGCTCGGCGTTCATCGGCGACCGAGGGGACGCTGATCCGGCCGTACGGGCCTTGATCGCGGAGGCGGACGCTGACCTGCCGACCAGCTACCTGCGCGCCGTCGCTGCGCTGTGCGGTACGCGCCTGCTGCTCCCGGTCGTGGCCAGCGGCGACGACTCGATGGATGGTCCCGATCCTGACCGGCACGCCGACCTCGCCGCCGTGTCGATCGCCGCTGCCGATGGCCGCAAGGCGCTGCTGGCGTTCACCGGTCTGGATGCGCTCGTCGCGTGGGAACCGCGGGCACGACCCGTACCAGCCACACTCGACGACGTCGCCGCAACCGTCCTCGAGACCGGTGACGACGCGTTGCTCGTCGACCCGGCCGGACCCGTACCGTTCGTCATCGGCGATGACCTCATCGCCGAGCTCGCGCAGGGCCGCCGGCTCGTGGAGCTCGAGGACGGCGGTTTCGGATGGGCCTTCCTCGACACGAGCGCGTGACACCCCTAGCCGCTCCGCGCTGACTGCGGCACTCGTCCCACGGCTGCGGACCTGCACCGATTTCGCGCCGGTAGGGCCCTCCGCATAGACTGACCCGGTCGGCTCGATCAGGGCCGCGCGGAAGTGGAGGCCTGACCTCCCACCTGACCGCCCTCGAGGTGGCAGGTCAACACAGAAGGTGACGCTTCGGCGTGCACCTCAGGTCAGGGTCTTCGCGTACGCGCGGAGGCCCTTTTCGTTTCGGCACCCCGTACAGATCCTTGGAGGACACATCAGCACTGAACCCCGTGGCGGACACGTCAGCACCGAACCGCGCATCAACGACCGCATTCGCGTTTCCGAGGTCCGACTCGTCGGACCGAACGGAGAGCAGGTTGGCATCGTTCGCATCGAAGACGCCATCCGGCTTGCCCAGGAGGCCGACCTGGACCTCGTGGAGGTCGCCCCGGGTAACAGGCCGCCGGTGTGCAAGCTCATGGACTACGGCAAGTTCAAGTACGAAGCCGCTCAGAAGGCCCGTGAGTCCAGGCGCAACCAGACGAACACCGTGATCAAAGAGATGAAGCTGCGGCCGAAGATCGATGCTCACGACTACGACACCAAGAAGGGCCACGTCACCCGCTTCCTCAAGGGCGGCGACAAGGTCAAGATCACCATCATGTTCCGTGGCCGCGAGCAGTCGAAGCCCGAGCTGGGCTTCAACCTGCTGAAGAAGCTCGCGGAGGACGTCGCCGAGGACGGCATCGTCGAGTCCGCGCCGAAGCAGGACGGCCGCAACATGCTCATGGTGCTCGCCCCCACCCGCAAGAAGTCCGACGCCCGCGTCGAGCTGCAGGTCGAGAAGGACCGTCGTGCCGCCGAGCGCACGGCGAGCGAAGAGGCCGAGCAGCGCGCTCTGGCCGACCTTCGGGCGGCACATGCGGCCAAGGACGCGCCCAAGCGCCGTCGTGGCCCCTCAGACAACCTGGATCCAGGGATCGACGTGTAGTCGAGTCCCCTTTAGTCCGAAAGAAATAGAAACGGAGCGGCACATGCCGAA
>PMLO01000211.1:6203-23570 GCA_003158895.1 Propionibacteriaceae bacterium | reverse complement strand
GTTGATCGACAGCACGCGGTCGAACTCGTCGGTCGTGGCCACCAGCACGTCGTTGCGCACGCTCGGCGCGACACCCGCATTGTTGACCAGCACGTCGACCCGTCCGAACGCCGCGAGCGTGTCGTCGAGGTACCGGCGATGATCCGCCGGCTCCGCGATGCTGCCGGCTGTGTACGAGATGTCGCCGAGCTCCCGCAGGGGCGCGAGCACCTCCTCGGGCGCCGGCTTCGTGGCCAGGATCGACACCTGGTAGCCGTCCCGCAGCAGACGCTCGGCGATCCCTCGCCCGATCCCCCGACTGCCGCCCGTCACCATCGCCACCGGCATGCGCGTACCTCCCTTGGTCCGCGCTCATTCTCTACCATGGTGACTATGAGGGCAAGCGCTTTCCGCTGGTATGGATGTCCCTCCGCCTCGAGTTTGTGGTTANNGAACGCGAGGCTCGTTGGGTTCCAGACCTTCGTCAGACCTCTGATAACCACCACGTCGAGGCCTTTGCTGGCTCATCACCCCTCGTAGCACACTGCGAGACGACGCCTGGCGTTAACGGGGCGTTCATGTGGGGCGACCGCAACGGTCACTTGGCGTCTCTAGCCTCCGAGTCAGGCGGACATGGATCCGCCACCACCGCTGACTGAAGGATGATTGTGAGCATGACTCGCATTTCGAAGATTGCGGCCGTTGCCGCTCTGAGCGCCCTCTCCCTGGCTGCATGCTCGAGCACTACGGCTACAACGGGAGGATCCGTGGCCGCCTCTGGGTCCGGCCCAGCTCTTGCCTGCCCGGCAGGCGCGATCACCGGTGAGGGCTCCACGGCCCAGACCAACGCCATTCAGCAGATCATCGCCTCGTACAACGACGCCTGCGCCAACAAGGCCAAGATCGAGTACAACGCCACGGGCTCCGGCGCCGGGGTCAAGAACTTCAATGCCGGCCTCGTCGACTTCGGCGGTTCCGACTCGGCCCTCTCCACGGCCGAGCACGCGACCGCCCTCGCTCGCTGCAAGAGCAACGAGGCCTGGGACCTCCCGATGGTCGTCGGACCGGTCGCCTTCTCGTACAACCTCAAGGGCGTGAGCAAGCTCGTACTCAACGGCGACGTCCTCGCCAAGATCTTCATGGGCCAGATCAAGGCGTGGAACGATCCGGCGATCGCCGCGCTCAACTCGGGCGTCACGCTTCCCTCCACCGCGATCTCGGTGTTCTACCGCTCCGACGACTCCGGCACCACCGACAATGTCTCGCTGTTCCTCAAGGCGAACGCTCCGACCGTCTGGACCGCCGATCACTCCAAGACCTGGAAGGGCAAGGGCGGCGAGGGCAAGAACGGTTCCGCTGGTGTCGCTCAGGCTGTGGCGGCCACCGACGGCGCGATCGGCTACCTCGAGTGGAGCTTCGCCACTGACAACAAACTGGGGATCGCCCAGCTCGACATGGGCAGTGGCGGCGTAGCGCTCAATGCCGACAGCGTCGGCAAGGCACTCGAGGCCGCCACGATCACGGGTACCGGCAACGACCTCACGCTGAAGCTGGACTACGCGACCAAGGCGGCGGGCGCCTACCCGGCCATCCTCGTCACGTACGAGATCGTCTGCTCCGCAGGTCTCGACTCCGCCAAGACGGCCATCGTCAAGGACTTCCTCACGTACTTCGCGAGCGACGCCGGCCAGAACAGCCTGTCGGGCGTGGGCTCCGCTCCGCTTCCCGCCTCGCTGCGTGCCAAGGTGAACACCTCGATCCAGGCGATCAAGTGAGCTGAGCGCCACGGGGCTCACAGACTGGCCCTCGGCGCCCAGCGCGCCGGGGGCCAGTCCTGGAAGGGGAGAACATGGCCGACGCGCCAGATGCTACGGTCGCGACAACCACAGATCACGAGGCTGCTGCTGGATCGTCGGCCTCTCTCGCAACCGGGAAGCCCGTGTCGACGCCGAACCTCACCTTCGCCACCATCAAGCATGGCGGGGACCGCACCTTCCGGGCCGGCGCGTACGCGGCAGCGGCGATCGTTGTCCTGCTCGTCCTGTTCGTCGGCATCTTCCTCGCCGTGATCGCCACGCCAAGCCTTCGGCACGACACGGTCAACTTCTTCACCTCCACCCAGTGGAACGTCGGCACGGACACGCTGCAGTTCGGCATCGCGGGCCTGCTGTGGACCACGGCGCTGATCGCGGTGGTCGCCATGCTCCTTGCGGTACCGGTCGCGGTCGGCACTGCGCTGCTCATCACCCAGTACGTACCGGGGCGTGTGGGTTCGACGATCGGCTTCGTCATCGATCTCCTCGCCGCCGTACCGTCGATCATCTTCGGCCTGTGGGGCCTGAAACTTCTCGGCCCTTTCCTGGGCCCGTTCTACGACTGGCTCCAGCACGTGCTGGGCTGGATCCCCCTGTTCAGCAAGGGCGTCGAGTCGACGGGCAACGTCCTCACGGCGTCGATCGTGCTCGCGATCATGGTTCTCCCGATCGTCAGCGCCATCTCACGCGACGTGTTCGCCCAGACTCCCCGCGACCACATCGAGGCGGCCCTGGCCCTCGGCGCCACCAAGTGGGAGATGATCCGGATCGCCGTGATCCCCTACGGCCGGTCCGGCGTGATCGCAGCCTCCATGCTCGGCCTCGGCCGCGCGCTCGGCGAGACCATCGCGGTGATGATCATCTTGTCGCAGACCAACACTCCTGGCATCAACGTCAGCCTGTTCGCGGGCGGTGAGACCTTCGCTTCCAAGATCGCGAACAACGCGCAGGAGTTCGACAGCCCTGCGAAGACCGGTGCGTACATCGCGGCCGGCCTTGTCCTGTTCGTGCTGACGTTCGCGGTGAACGCGGTCTCTCGAATCGTTGCCGATCGGAAGGTCAGCTGATGAGCACCACGACCACCGTGCTTGCCGCTCCGCGTGGCGGCCGCCGCGCGAAAGACGGCCTCGTTCGCGTCCTCGTGTACCTCAGCGCCATCCTGGCCATCGTGCCGCTGGCCTGGATCCTCGTGAGCATCATCACGCAGGGCCTGCCCGCGATCCTCTCGGCGAGCTGGTGGACGCAGGACCTCGCCGGGACGACCGACCGGCGCGCTGGAGGTGGCGCGCTCGGCGCGATCGTCGGCACGCTGGAGATCGGTCTGGTCACCGCAGTGGTCGCGGCACCGATCGCTGTGATGGGCGCGATCTTCCTCATCGAATACGCACGCGGCTCCAAGTGGGCCCGCGTCGTCTCGTTCATGGTCGACATCCTTTCCGGTGTCCCGTCGATCGTCGCCGCCCTGTTCGTCTACACGNNCTCATGCTGCCGACCGTGCTGCGATCAACCGAAGAGATGCTGAAACTCGTCCCTGACTCGCTCCGGGAGGCGTCGTACGCGCTCGGCATCCCCAAGTGGAAGACAGTCGTCGATGTCGTCATCCCCACAGCGTTCTCGGGAATCGCGACCGGCGTCATCCTCGGCCTGGCTCGCGTCATGGGCGAGACAGCTCCCCTGCTGATCCTCGTCGCGTACGCGCGCAACCTGTACCTCTCGCCCACGAGCAGCAACATGGGCACCCTGCCCACGATGATCAACTCGGGCCGGAACGTGGCCGAGACTCTCCCTGGGTACGAACGCGTCTGGGGCGCAGCGCTCACGCTCATCATCTTGGTGATGGGCCTCAATCTCCTGGCGCGAGGGATCGCCCGTGCCAGCCGACTCAAGGATCGATGACACATGGCCAAGCGCATCGAGGTCGAGAACCTCGACGTCTACTACGGGTCGTTCCAGGCCGTGGCCGGCGTCTCGCTGGTGGTCGAGCCTCGTACCGTCACCGCGTTCATCGGCCCGTCCGGCTGCGGCAAGTCGACCGTGCTCCGCACGCTGAACCGCATGCACGAGGTCATCCCCGGTGCGTACGCCACCGGAAAGGTCGCGTTGGACGGCGTCGACCTGTACGGGCAGGGCGTCGATCCGGTCGCCGTCCGCCGGCTGGTCGGCATGGTCTTCCAGCGGCCGAACCCGTTCCCGTCGATGACCATCTACGACAACGTCGCCGCCGGGCTGAAGCTCAACGGCACCCGGAACAAGAAGGAGCTGGACGAGACCGTCGAGAGATCGCTGCGGAGCGCGAACCTCTGGAACGAGGTCAAGGACCGACTGAGCCGCGCCGGTACGTCGCTGTCCGGCGGTCAGCAGCAGCGACTGTGCATCGCCCGCGCGATCGCGGTGAAGCCTGACGTCATCCTCATGGACGAGCCGTGCTCCGCCCTGGACCCGATCTCGACGCTCGCGATCGAGGACCTCATCGGTGAGCTCAAGGAGCAGTACACGGTCGTCATCGTCACCCACAACATGCAGCAGGCGTCGCGCGTCTCCGACCGCACCGCGTTCTTCAACCTCGAGGCACAGGGCCTGCCGGGCCAGCTCGTCGAGATCGACGACACAGAGACGATCTTCTCGAACCCGACGAAGAAGGCGACCGAGGACTACATCACCGGCCGCTTCGGCTGAGTCTGCGCCGCGCCGACGTCAGTCGTCGAGCACCTCGGCGTCTTCCGAGGGTACGGGGCGAGGCTGGGGTTCGGAGGCCTCGGGCTCGCGCGTGCGGCGCTCGGAGCGCGACTCGCCACCACCGAGCATGAGCCGCCACCAGGGCGTCTTCTCGGGCTGACCCTTCACCTCTGGCAGGTCGGCGACGACCTCGATGGGATCGGGATGAGGGACCGGTACGTCGGTGATCATCTCCTGGGCTTCCTCGGCGACGACCGGCGCGGCATCCGCTCGTACCTCGAAAGGCGCGGCGAGGATCACGTCCGGGCCGGCCTCGGCCACCGGGCCCGACCTGAACGGGACTACCTGGATGGGCGGTACGGACTGGGCGTCGGACGGAGCCTCTGGCTCGTCGTCACCCGTCGGCAGTGGCACCTCGTTGAGCTCGATCGGGTCGAAGAGCTGCTCGTCGTCGGGCAACGGCGTGATCTGTGCGGCGGGGACGTCGGCCACGACACCGTGGTCGGGGCGCAACTCGGACTCGGCGGAGATCCTGCTCCACTGCTCGTCCTCGGAGTCTGGCATCTGTCCTCCTGGCCTGGCCATCGCTGAGCACGAGGACCGTGGTGAATTCATTGCCGCCTATTCTTGCCTGGTGAGCAGCCCAGCAGGTTGGTATCCCGATCCCGGTGGCCAGCGTGGCGCGTTCCGATACTGGAACGGCTCCACGTGGTCGGCCCAACTGTCGTCCACCGCGTCGGCTCCGCCACCGCTGTCGAGCGGCCTCGGCCAGCCGTCCTCGTCAGCGCCGCAGTTCGGACAGGCCGGCTACCAGCCTGGTACGAGCTACGCCCAGCAGACCCGGAAGAGGCGCATCGGCCCGTGGATTGGCATCGCCGCCGGCGTACTCGTCATCGCGCTCCTCGTGTACGTCGTGTTCCAGTTCGCCTCGCAAGGTGCTCTCGCGTCGGGTGGCGCCAGCGCTGGGGGCAACTCGACGACGAACCCGTGCCCTGAGAACACCGCAAGCCTTGCACCGGTGACCCACACCGCCGACGGTCGCGTCCACGGCGGCCTGCTGTCGTACCCGCGGCTCGGCAGCCCCTGGAGCGCTCCGATGACCGACATCCGGGTGCCGTTCGGGCGTGACGTGTCCGAACAGGAAGTCGTCATCGAGCCCAACTACGACGGCAAAGACAGCTGGGTGGCCTCGGTGCTCGTGGCCGAACTGGCTGCCGGCGACGGCTTCTTCTCGCCGCAGGCCGGCTCGGAGATCGTCGTGAAGTGCCTCATCGGCGCCTTCTACGGCAACGCCGTCGTCGGACGGAGTGACACGGTGAACAAGGCCACGACTCTCGACGGGAAGGACGCCTGGCTCGTCGAGACCCATCTGACGTTCAGCATCACGGGCCTCCAGACGAAGGGCGAGACAGCCATCGTCCTGATCGTGGCGACGTCGACCGACACGTCGAGCCTGTACTACGCGTCGATCCCCGACACCTCGCCCCAGTACCTTCAACCGGCCCTCGACACCATGGCCGCGTTGACGGTGGGCAACTAGCGCGTCCCCCGAATCCGACGGGCGCGTCCCAGTACGCTCTCGCCCATGACGTACACCTCGGGCTGGGCGGTGGTGACGGGTGCCTCTTCGGGCCTGGGGCGAGGGTTCGCGACGAAGCTCGCCGCCGATGGGATGTCGGTGGTTCTCGTTGCCAGGAGTGCCGGGCCGCTGCACGATCTCGCGGACGAGCTGCGGGAGACGTACGGCACCGAGGTCGAGGTGATCGTGGCCGACCTGGCCGATGCCGACGCACGCTCCACGGTGATCGCGGACCTCGAGACGCGTGACGTCGAGGTGCTCATCAACAACGCGGGCTTCGCGACATCGGGCGACTTCGCCGACGAGAACCCGGCTCGGATCGCCGAGATGATCTCGCTCAACTGCCTGACCCTGACCCTGCTGTCCCGTGCGGCCGTCCCCGGGATGATCGCCCGTGGCCGAGGCGCGATCGTCAACGTCGCGTCCACCGCGGCGTTCCAACCGATCCCGACGATGGGGACGTACGCGGCCACCAAGGCTTTCGTGCTGCGGCTGAGCCTCGCCATGTGGCACGAGCTGCGCCCGTCGGGCGTCACCGTAATGGCGCTCTGCCCGGGGGCGACGGAGACCGACTTCTGGCGGATCGCGGGCAACCCCGACGGCTTCCGTCGGCGCCGTACGGTCGCGCAGGTCGTCGCCACGTGCTTCGACTCGCTCGCGAAGGGCAGCCCCGTGGCCATCGATGGAGCCCTCAACACGGTCCTGGCGCGCACGGCGCCGTTCGTCCCGGACCGCCTCACGATGGCCATCGCCAGGTTCATCGCCCGACGACCCTGATTCGCCCCTACGTGCGGACTCTGCGCGCGCCGCGTGACATCGACGCGGACGACCGCCGTGGAAGGATGGTCGCGTGCGCCACGTGGATCTCGCCGTCATCGGCTCGGGGAGCGGTAACTCGATCATCGACGAGAGGTTCTCCGGTCTCGATGTCGCGTTGATCGACGACGGAGATCCTTTCGGTGGCACGTGCTTGAACGCCGGCTGCATCCCGTCGAAGATGTTCGTCCACACCGCCGGGCTCGCGAACGAGATCCGTGGCGCCGGACGGTACGGGCTGAGCGCCCCCGCGCCATCCGTCGACTGGCCCGCCATCCGCGACCGCGTCTTCGGCCGGATCGACCCGATCTCGCTGGCGGGACTCGGCTGGCGCGAGTCGCAACCGAACGTCGCGCTGATGCGCGGTACGGCGCGGTTCACGGGCGCGAGGGAGCTGGAGGTCTCCTATCCGGACGGCACGACCGAGTCGCTCACGGGTGATCGCATCGTGCTCGCCGCGGGTTCGCGCCCTCGAATGCCCGACATCCCCGGTCTCGATTCACCCGAGCTGGAGGGGAAGGTCTACACGAGCGACACGATCATGCGGCTCGATCGGTTGCCGACCACGATGGTCATCCTCGGCGGAGGCTTCGTCGCGGTCGAGTTCGCCCACGTCTTCTCGGCGCTCGGCGTGGCCGTGACCCTGATCAACCGGTCCGCGTACCTGCTGCGGCACTCCGACGCCGAGCTCGCGCGCGCGCTCACGGAGGAGCTCAGCCAGCGCCTCGTCGTACGGCTCAACCAGTCGGTCGTCGAGGTCGACGGCGCCGGCCGTGGCGGCATCGGCGTGTACACGACGGACCTCAACGACATCGAGTACAGCTACGACGCCGAGGTGCTTCTGGTGGCGACCGGGCGGATCCCCAACAGCGACCGGCTGGACCTGGCCGCGACGGGGGTCGAGGTGGATGGCGACGGGTTCGTCGTCGTGGACGCTCACCAGCGAACCACGGCGGACGGCATCTTCGCGCTCGGAGACATCTCCAACCCCTCGATGCTCAAGCACGCGGCCAATGCGGACGCCCGGGCCGTACAGCACAACCTGCTGCATCCCGACGACCTCGCGAGCGTCGATCACACCACGATCCCGTACGCGGTCTTCTGCGAACCGCAGCTGGCGAGCGTCGGCGTGACCGAGCAGGAGCTCAGGGCGGTCAGGACGCCGTACCTGGTGGGCGTCCAGCGGTACGCGGACGTCGCGTACGGGTGGGCTTTGGAGGACCGCGGGGTGCACGTCGCGAAGGTGCTGGTGGATCCGGAGTCACTGCGGCTCCTGGGCTGTCACATCCTGGGCCCACAAGCATCGACGCTGATCCAGCCGGCCATCCAGGCAATGGCGACCGGCCTCGACGCGCGCACGATGGCCCGCGGTCAGTACTGGATCCACCCCGCGCTCACCGAGGTTCTGGAAAACGCCCTGCTCCAGGTGGCTCCCGACCGATGAGGATCACGATCGTCCACTCGGCCGGGGACGTACGAGCGGTGAATGCTCTCGGTGTCGGCCTGGCGGCCGCGGGGCATGACGTAGCCGTCGCCGTCGAGGCATCGCCGGGCGTATTCAGCATCGAGGCGATCGCCACGGCGGCAGGCGGTGCTGACGTCGTGCTCGGAGTGGCGGCAGCAGGTCCGTGGGCAGCGTCCGCGGCGGAGCTGGCGGGAGCTGTCGGCGTGGTCGCCGCTCTCGAGCCGACGCTGCCGACCCGGGAGTTCGCGCCGTTGGTGAAGGTCAGGCCTCCGGAGAAGCTGAACCGAGCGGTCGGTTCCGTGGTGGACACGATGGGCTGGGTACGGGCCGGTCGGGACCTCAACCGGGCACGGCGCGAGCTGGGTCTCGGGTCGATGGGGAATCCGTTCCACGAGCTGCCGGTACTGGGGGCCTGGTCGCCCACTCTCGTACCGACTCCTGACGACTGGGATGCCGCACGGATCACGGTGACGGGCGAGTGGTGGCTGACGGACGGCGCGGCCTGGACCCCGGATGCGGAGCTAGAGGCGTTCCTCGCCGTCGGCGACCGGCCGATCTACGTGGGATTCGGGCCGACGACGGGATCACTCGCGGAGTACGCGCTCGAGGCGATCCTGGAGGCATGGGCCGACACGTACCGGATCCTGCTGGACGCGGGCTCGTCACGGATCAAGGGCGGCCTGCCGGAGAACGTGCACCGCATCGACTCCGTACCGTCCGACTGGCTGTTCAGCCGGTGCGGCGCGCTGGTCTTCGAGTGCGGCGCCACCAGGGCGCATGCCGCGGCCAGATCCGGCATCCCGTCCATCCCCGTCCCGTTCACCCCGTCCCAGCGCTTCTGGGGCGCGAGACTGTACGGAGCGGACATCGCCACGAAACCGGTCGACCCGAGATCCGGCTGGGAGGCGTACAAGGCGGCCCTACGTACCACCATCGCCCTGAGGGATCCGGCGAAGGTGGTCGCGGGTCGCATCATTGCGGAGGACGGGGTGGCGCTAGCCGTCTCAACACTCGAGTCGTTGGTCCGCTAGACCCACGCTTGACGCGCAAGACACCGCGTACTGCTCGGGGAGAGGCCGTAGCCGCTCGGGAGAGGACCTATCCGCCTTGGGGAGAGGACCTATCCGCCCGAGGAGAGGAGATATGCGCCCGAGGAGAGGAGATATCCGCCCGAGGAGAGGACCTGTACGCCTTGAGGAGAGCCTCTGTACCGCTCGTACGGTCAGATGCCCGCGTACGAGTGGAGGCCGGCGAAGAGGAGGTTGACGCCGACGAAGTTCCACCAGAACAGGCCGAAACCGAGGATCGCCAGCCACGCGGCGCGGGTGCCGCGCCAACCGGCGGTGGCGCGGGCGTGGAGGTAGCCGGCGAAGACGACCCAGGCGACGAGCGACCAGGTCTCCTTGGGGTCCCAGCCCCAGTAGCGGCCCCAGGCGTACTCGGCCCAGATGGCGCCCGCGGCGATGGTGAACGTCCACAGCGGGAACGCGAAAGCAAGGACGCGATAGCTGATCCGGTCGATGGCGTCGGATTTGGGCAGCAGCGCGAGGTAGCCCTTCACAGTGCCCTTGCGCTCGGCGCGGGCGACGACCAGGTACAGGATCGCGGCCACGCCGCCGATCGAGAACGCGGAGCCGGAGATGATCGCGGCCAGGATGTGGATCATGAACCAGACAGAGTGCAGCGCCGGTACGAGAGGGGCCACGGCCACGTAGAACACCGTTGCGGCTAGGCCGTTCAGTACCGCGCAGAGGAGCGTGACGGGCAGGCCGAGCCACCGCGCGCCGGACTTCCAGAGACCGACGAAGTACAAGCACGCGACCACGACGGCAGCCGTGGTGATGAACTCGTACATGTTGCCCCACGGCGCGCGGTTCGCCGCGATGCCACGGGTGATGATGCCCGCGAGGTTCACGACCGCCGCGAGAACGGTGATGCTGAGGCCCATGCGCGCGTACATGTCGGCCTTCGCCGGACGTAGCGCCGTGTCGGTGGGCTTGTCGAGCACCGCGACCCCGCCCTTGGCGCCGGACGCGACCGACTCGGTCGCCACCTCGACGTGCCGCGACATCGCCCACTCGAGCGCATGCAGCGACAGCGCCAGCAGGTACAGCACCGCCGCCGTCACGATCGCCAATGCCGAGAAGCTCGCCACCGTCATCCCGTACGCCCTTTCGTCACCACCGGTGCCCCATCCTGCCTCGTGATGCCCAAAATGTCGCCACCTCGTACGTGATCGTCTGGGGACTGGACATGTACGAGAGGGGCTGGACCGGGCCAGTCACGGTCGTCGGTTCATCATGTTAAGTAGGAGAGCCTGAGGTTCTCATGGCGGATTCGCCATGAGAACCTCCGATTCACCGGGTTAACGTGATGAACCGACCACGCCGCCTCGACGACCCATCCGGCCCATTACGGCTCCGGCGGGGGGCGCTCGAGACCGAGGTCGGCGGCGACAGCGGCGATGTCCTCGCCGACTCCCGAGCGGCCGTCGACGCGGTCGGCGCCGGCCGTCCAGACCTCGCCGCCGGAGACCATGAACCACGCGCGGCGGGGCTTCACGGACAGGCTGAGCGCCATGCCGGCGACGGCCAGCATGACGAACGCGAGGATCGCGCCCATGCCGGGCGTGCTGGACACCTGGAGCTTCACCCACCGCTTCCAGCCGTCGAAGGACACAATGCCGAGGCCGCCCGGCAGCACGTACGAGTCGCCCGGCTTGAGCTCCATCCGGAGCAGGTCGCCGTTCAGTGTCAGCTGCGTCATTCCCGCGGTGTCAAGGCTGAACACGCTCGACGGCGCGCCGGTCTCCGTCTTCGGCGGGCCCGACCAGGCCGTGAGGAAGAGCTCCGGGCTGAGCGCCTCGGGGAACAGCGACACAGGCCCGGCATGCCCGACCGACGCGGTCGGCAGGAAGTACCCGTCGAGCCCGATACGCTGCGGCCGCGCGTCCGGCACGTTGATGGCGCCCGCCGACTTGAGGTTGGAGTCGAGCGGCTGGAAGACGACGGGCCCGGAGTACGCGACGTTGCCGTTCCCGTCCCGTACGGTCACCACCGCCGCGTAGCCGTGCCCGACCAGGTGCACGTCCGTACTGCCGATCGTCAGCGGCTTGTTGACCTCGATGGTGTCGGTCCGCGTCCCCGCGGGGTCCGTCACCGTGACGTCTGCCTTGAACTCGCGCGCGGCACCGGTCTGAACCGGCCCCGTCTCGTACTTGACGTGGAACGCATCCAGCTTCACCGTGAACGGGTCGAGCTGGCCGTTGAAGGCGGCGCCGGTGGAGATGTCGTCGTACTGGGTGAGCGTGTTCGAGAATCCCTGCCCCTCGACCACGATCGCGGTGCCGGAGTGGCCCAGCAACGACCCATACCCGATCGACAGCAGCACGCCGAGCAGCGCCACGTGGAACGACAGGTTGCCGAGCTCGCGGGTGTAGCCCCGCTCGGCGCAGACGACGTCGCCGACGCGCCTCACGCGATAGCGCCGCTTCCGCATCGACTCCTGTGCCTGCGTGAGGACCTCGTCAGCCGAGAGTGAGGTGCTGTACGACACCGCGCCGGACATCGTCGACACCGTGCGCGGTGGCGTGGCGGCGGGCGCGCGAGCGGCGCGGAGGTAGACGGCTGTGCGCGGCAGGATGCAGCCGACGAGCGACACGAACAGCAGCAGGTAGATCGAGGAGAACCAGGGCGTGTGGTAGACGTCGAACATCCCGATCTTGTCGAAGAACGGCCCGAGCTTCGTGTGGTCTGCTAGGTACGTGGTCACCGCGAACGGGTTGACCGGACGCTGCGGCAGGATGCCGCCGGGGATCGCGGCGACCGCCAGCAGGAGCAGCAGGATGATCGCCGTCCGCATGCTCGTCAGGACGGCCCACGCGAACTTCAGCGATCCCGTCAGGCCGCCCGGCGGGGCGACCTCGGCCGCGGGCCGCCGCGCGCGTGACCCCGCGATCCCGTGGTCATCAGCCGTCAGGCCGTCCTCGTCCACCTCGGGCTGTACGGACTCGGCGGCCTCAGCAGACGCGGCAGTCTCGGCGGTGCTCTCGTCGCCCATGCCCGTCCCCTCGTCCATCTTGTGCCTCTTGCCCGCCATCAGATCGGTGCCTCGAACCCGGACGCCCACTGCCGAAGACCGGCCATCCACGCGTCCCACCAGCCGGTGACGAGCGCGAGCCCGACNNGCACCTGCGAACCGTACGAACGCGACGCCGAGGACGACGAACGGGAGCCCCAGACCGAGGCTGTACGCGAGGGCCAGGATCGCCCCTCGTACCGCCGATCCCTCGTTCAGCGACAGCGTCAGGACGACCGTGAGCGCCGGCCCGATGCAGGGAGTCCAGCCGAGCGCGAACGCGAGCCCGAGCACGGGAGCGGCCGCCAGGCCTGCCCGCGGCGCCCAGTTCGTCCGTACGTCGCGTTTGAAGATCGGCAGCAGCCCCGAGAACGCGAGCCCCATGACGATGGCCAGTACGCCCGCGATCACGCTCACCAGCCGCTGGTGCACGAGCAGGGATGCGCCGAGGCCGCCGAAGGCCGCGCCCGTGGTGACGAACACGACGGCGATCCCCAGAACGAACAGCGAGGTACCCAGGAGCATCCGCCGCGTGGAGGCCTTGCCGTCGACGATGTCGGCGGCGCCGATACCGGTCGCGTACGAGAGGTAGCCGGGCACCAGCGGTACGACGCAGGGCGAGAAGAACGAGACCAGTCCGGCGAGTACGGCGACGGGCAGCGCGACGAGCAGCGAGCCGCCCATCGTCTGGCGCACCCAATCGCCGATGTCGAGCGGCGTCATCAGCGGCCTTCGGAGATGTCAGTGACGAGGCCCACGATCGTCGCGGTCGTGGTCGCGCCGACGATCCTCGCCGCGACGCGGCCCTTCGCGTCGATGACCAACGTCGACGGGATGGCGTTCGGAGGCAGGTCGGTGAAGCCGAGCAGCAGTGCGCCCGTGGGGTCGTACAGGCTCGTGTACGTGATGCCGAACGCCCGCTGGAACGCCTGTGCCGGAGCAGGAGAGAGGTCGCGCGTGTTGATGCCGACGAACACGGCCGTACCGCTCGTCTGCGTCGCCGCGGCCTGCAGATCGGGAGCTTCCTTGCGGCACGGGGCGCACCATGAGCCCCAGACGTTGACGACGACGACCTTGCCGGTCAGCGTCGACGGGTCGAATGCCGCGCCGTCGATGGTCGTGCCCTGCAGCGTTGGGGCGGGCTTGCGCTGGTCTGGCGGGACGGTTGTGTACGAACCGTCGCCGCTGACGAAGCCGTTGCCGGCCTGCGCTGTCCCGCACCCGGCGAGCAGCGAGGCGGCAAGCAGGATCGCGGCGAGTCGACGCATCACGTCCCCGCGACGTACTTCTTGGTCGTGGCGGACGGCAACAGATGCCCGGCGGGCTCGGCGTAGTCGACGCCCGCGATGTGTCCGTCGACCAGCGTGATCGACGTGATCGAGGCCAGCGTGCACTGACGCCGGCGCGGGTCGTGGAGCAACCGACGACCTTCGGCGTGGCTGCGCATCATCCAGATCGGCAGCTGGTGGGACACGATCAGCGCCTGGCCGCCGGGACCGGCAGCCTTGGCGGCATCCAGAACCGCGGCGTTCATGCGGGCGACGATATCCACGTACGGCTCGCCCCAGCTCGGCCGGAACGGGTTGCGGAGCAGCCACCAGTTCGTCGGCCGCAGCAGCGTCCACGACTTCTCCCCGAAGACCTGACCGGCGAAGAGGTTGTCGGCCTCGACCAGCCGGTCGTCGATCACCACCTCGAGCTCGGGCCGCGTCGCCGCGACGGGCGCCATCGTCTCCCGGGCCCGTTCGAGCGGGGAGCAGCGGAGGTGCGTGAGCGGTACGTCGGTGAGGTACGCCGCGGCCGCCTCCGCCATCTGCACCCCGAGCGCCGACAGGTGGTAGCCCGGCAACCGCCCGTACAGGACCCGCTCAGGGTTCTCCACCTGCCCATGCCGAAGCAGGTGCACTGTCGTGGTGTCCACACGTCTCCTTCGCGTCGTCGCGACAGGATATCCCGACTCGGTGAGTCCCCGAACCCGTCGCCAGGGGCCGTCCGGATGCCTCGACCGACCCGTCACGTACATTCACTGGCAGATACGAGGTCGCCGGTGCGTATAGCGATCGGCGACCGAGTATTTGCCATTCTCTGTAGGTGCGCGTCGGTAACTGCCCGACCGGCTACGTCGTACGCCTGCGGCGTGAGCGCTGGGAGGGGCGGGTGACGCGCTGGCCGGCGGCCACGAGGGACTCGCGGCGGCGGTACGCGAACATCGCGAGCGCGTCGGCGAGGTCGGCCCCCGTCGGGGCGTTCGCCAGGACATCGACCCGCAGTCCGTGCGCCTCGCACTCCTTCGCGGTCGCTGGGCCGATCGCGGCGACGATCGTCGCGGCGTGCGGCTTGCCGGCGATGCCGACGAAGTTGCGTACAGAGCTTGACGAGGAGAACAGCACCGCGTCGTACGCGCCGGCCTTGATCCCCTCGCGGATGACGGCTGGTGGCGGGGCGGCGCGGACCGTACGGAAGGCCGTCACGTCCTCGATCTCCCAGCCGCGATTCACCAGCTCCGAGGTGAGCGCTTCGGTGGCGACGTCGGCGCGGGGTACGAAGACGCGGTTGATCGGGTCGAGCGCCGCGTCGTACTCGGGGAACTGCTGACCCAGCCCGGCCGCCGACGGGTCCTCGGTCGACACGAGGTCAGGCTCGATGCCCATCGCGCTGAGTGCGTCGGCGGTGGCGCCCCCCACGGCGGCGACCTTGAGTCCCGAGAACGCGCGGGCGTCGAGCCCGTACTCCTCGATCTTCTCCCGTACAGCCCGCACGGCGTTCGGCGACGTGAACGCGATCCACTCGAACTCGCCGTCGACGAGACCTCGGATCGCGCGGTCCATCTGGTGCGGCGTGCGGGGGCGCTCGATGGAGATCGTGGCCACCTCCTGCGACGCGGCGCCGTAGCTGCGCAGACGGGTCGTCATCGGCGTCCCGCCGTCCTTGGTACGCGGCACCAGGACGCGCCATCCGAACAGCGGCTTCGACTCGAACCAGTCGAGATCGCTGCGGTCCTGGGCGGCGAGGGGGCCGACGATGACGTGTACGAGGGCCTCGGGGGCGACGCCGGAGACGGAGGACACGAGCTGGCCGAGCGTCGTGTGGACGCTGCGCTGGCTGATGCTCGCACCGCTCAACGTGACCAGAGCAGGTTCGTCGCGCTTACGGCCGGCGTCCAGCGCTCGTACGACGAGGTCGCCGATCATCGAGGCGCGCAGCGCGATGACGAGGTCGCCTTCGGGGATGCGGGGCGAGGAGTCCTTGCGGTCCCGTACAGCCCCGGGCAGGAACTGGACGACCCCACCGGATGCGAGGTTGACCCCCGCGTACTCGGGGACGACCGTCAACAGGGACACGCCGGGTACGACTTCGAACGAGCAGCCGAGCCGTACGACCGCGGCAGCTTCGGGTGCGGCATCCGCGTCGAGGAAGGGGTCGCCGACGACGACGCGAGCGACTGTCTCGCCGTCACGGGCATGGGACACGGCAGCAGCGGCACGCTGCGCAGGAGTGCTCTCGGGGCCCACGCCGAGGTCCTCGAGCGAGGTGACCAAGCGGGCCTGAAGCTTGTCGACGGGCGGGTTGGTGACGAGCTCGATGAGCGCCTTGGAGTCGGTGACGACGATGTCGGCAGTCTGGATCGCCGAGATGGCGGCCACGGTCAACAGCTCGGGGTCGCCAGGGCCCGCCCCGACGAACACGACGCGTGCCTGGCCGCCTGCGGCGGCATCTCCTGCCGGCAAGTCCAAGGCGGCCTCCTGGTGAAGATACGGCGTTGGGAACAGCGTGGTCAGCGTCGCTTTGCGCGTCAAGTCAGGGACGCGCGCAACCGGTCGGCATCGAGCACCCAGACCGAGAACTCGTTGCCGTCGACGAACGTCACCGGGACGTGGTCTGTGTAGGTCGACCGGAGTCCCTCATCGGCGTCGACGTCGACAGCGAGCCACTCGGCGCCGACTTGGTCACAGACCGTCTCGACGATCGTGAGTGCTTCGGTGCACAGGTGGCAGCCGTCGCGGGTGATGACGACAACCCTGGCCGCGTGGGCCACCTCGGGTGTCGTATCCGCGACGGGTGCCATGCGGCTTACTTGCCGGCGCGGCGACGCTGGATGCGCGTCTTCTTCAGCAGCTTGCGATGCTTCTTCTTCGCCATGCGCTTACGACGCTTCTTGATGACCGAACCCACGGGTGACCTTTCGTCGTGCACCAGGAGTGCACAGTGCTGCGTATGTGAAGGCGACGCCCGTTTTGAGAGCCAGGGTCAGCCAGCCGGCCAAGACTACCTGTAACGCGCGTTGGTGAGAAAATCCGCTCAGCCGGCCTGGAAGTAGGACTGCCGCAGATATGCGTCGACGGCGGAGTTCGGCACCCGGAAACTGCGTCCGAACCGTACGGCCTCGAGCTCACCTGAGTGGATCAGCCGGTACACGCTCATCTTGGAAACCCGCAGCAGCGTGGCTACCTCGGCCACCGTCAGCAGGTTCAGCCCAGCGCCAGTCGGCTGTGTCATCTCGATCCTCCCGCACGACCGCTCCCCCGGTGCTCCCCGGCCCAGACGTGCTTGAGCCGCAAGACTATCGGCAACCTGTGAGGGCGACTACACGGATGAGAGATCCGTACGGATCCACTGCAAGCCCCATGCGTACATGGCGATCGCCGCCGCGGCGCCCGCATTGATCGAGCGCGTGGAGCCGTCCTGGTTGATGGCGACCAGGTACGTACAGGCGGCGACTGCCTCGTCGGTGAGGCCCGGTCCCTCGGAGCCGAACAAGAGGCAGACGCGCTCGGGGAGCGGTGTCGTCTCGAGTGGCCGCGAGCCTGGCAGGTTGTCGACGCCGACGATCGGGATGTCGCGCTCCGCGAACCAGGCGACCATGTCCGCGACCGACGCGTGGTGGTAGACGTGCAGGTAGCGGTCGGTCACCAGCGCACCCCGCTTGTTCCAGCGGCGACGGCCGAGGATGTGCACGCCGG
>PMLO01000211.1:0-6164 GCA_003158895.1 Propionibacteriaceae bacterium | reverse complement strand
CGGCGAGCAACCCCGTGTCGTACCGCTCGTCCTCGGGCCACGGCAGCGGGTGCGGCCCGACTCCGATGCTCTGTGCGTACTCCTCGTACGGGGCATCGCCTGGTGGCACCGCACCGTCGTCGCACAGGGAACTCATGGGCGCAAACGGTACTCTGAGCGTTGTGCCTTCACTCATGACGCTCGCCATGACGCCGCTGCTGCTGCCTTCCTGGTTCGACCCGGCGGTCCTCATCCACCTTCTCGGCAACTGGTGGCTGTGGGGTGTCGCGTTCATCATCTTCGCCGAGTGCGGCCTCTTCTCGATCCTCCCCGGTGACTCGCTCCTGTTCACCGTCGGCCTCCTTACGGCGACCGGCGACATCGTGTTCGGCAGCAAGCCTGTGACGCTCCTCATCGTGTTCGTGGTGCTGACGATCGCCGCTGTGCTCGGCAACGTCGTGGGCTACTGGATCGGCTACCTGATCGGCCCACCGCTGTTCAAGCCGCGTACGAGCTGGGCCGGCCGCAAGCTGTTCAACCCGGTGTACGTGACGAAGACCCACGCGTTCTTCGACAAGTACGGATCGCGCGCGCTGATCCTCGCGAGGTTCGTGCCGCTCGTACGGACGTTCGTCACCCTCATCGCCGGCGTCGGCCGTATGAGCTTCCGCCGCTTCATCGCGTACACAGCAGTCGGCGGAGTCCTCTGGGTCGCGCTCGTGACGCTGGCCGGCTTCTTCCTCGGCAACATCGGCTTCATCCGCAAGAACATCGACCTGGTGCTGATCCTGATCGTCTTCGTGTCGGTGATCCCGATGGGCCTCGAATACCTCAACCACCGCCGCCAGGCGAAGGTTGCGGCCCCCGCGCGGGCCGTAGCCGAAGAGGTCGACCCCGCCTGAGGCCGGCCACGGATCGCGGTTCGGCCGCCTTTCCGGCTTGCCAGCCGCTATCCGGTCGGCCCAGTGGTTTGAGCGGGCCCTTTTCACTATCGCCTGAAGCGACAACGACTCGTGGCTGACACCGTCCAGTCAGCGGCCTTGAACGGCCGGGGACAGCTCCGTCAGGAGACTGGCCGGGGCTCGGGCGCGGCCGGGACAAGGCCCTCGAGGGCCGCGGCGGCGATAGCTGAGGGCTTCGGGGACGGGGAGATGGCGTCGACGTGAAGTCCGAGCGACATGGCGTCCCGGGCAGGGATGCGGCCGACGCAGACGACCCGTACCTCCTTGGGAGGCAACCCGAACAGCTCCTCGATCGCCTGGGCCGCGCTGCGCGAGGTGACGATGACGGCCTCGGGCCAGCCGGACTCGATCGCCTTCTCGTGCTCGGCCGTCGGCTCGGCGGTGACCCGCTCGTACACGGGGAGGTCCTCCGCGTGCCAGCCGAGGTCGCGCAACCCAGCGGCGAGAAGGGGCGATGCGTTCGCCGAGCCCGGCAGCAGGGCGACCGGTACATGGTCCGTGTCGGGCGCGGCCGGCCAGACGCTCAGCAGGTTCCCCACCGAGGCATCGAGCGACGGCAGCATGTCGACGGTCACCGATGCTGCGACCAGCGCGGCGCTCGTCGTGGCACCGAACGCGGCCACCGGCGTGCCCTCGAGGATCTCAGCGAGGCTCGTCTTCCGCTCATGGGCGCGGTCCTCCAACAGCGTCACGGCCTCAGCACTCGTCATGCCGACCCGATCCGCCGTACGCAGCCTGTCGAGGACGGCGTCCAGCACCGCGTCGGCCGCCGGGATCGTACGTGTCAGGGTCACCATGACGGGCTCACCGCCCGCGCGGAGGATGGCGGCCTCGAGCACGGGGTCGAAGTCCGGGCTGATGCGCTGTACGAGCACGCGCGGCCGCGGGTTCCGGGGCGGCTTGGCCAGCAGGTGCTGCGGCAGTGCCGCGGCGCCCGCATCGAGCAGCTCCTTGGCGACCTTGGCACCCAGCCGGCGCGCTGCCGCGAGGTTCGCCTCCACATCGTCGTCGTTGTCGACGTCGTCGATGGTGACGGTACGGGTGCGGCGCAGGTCGTGCGACTGGTCGGGGCCCGCGACGACCGCGCTGAGCTCCAGCCGCCCCCGTACGTCCACACCTTCGATGAGGCGTGCCACCGCTCCCAGCGGAGCCTTCGTGGCAGCGGAGACATCGTCCTGAAGCGCCCGCTCGGCCGTGGACACCAGCCTCGTACACGCGTGGTCGATCCGGCGCAATGCCTTCTGGATCGCCTTGGGCGCATCCTCGCGGACCTCGACGACGAGCACGCCCTGACAGGGCGTCGGCAGCATGACGGCGGGGTCTATCACCTCGGTGACGGTGTTGAGCTTGCCCTCGCGTTGCAACACGGCCCAGGCGAGTACCGTCGCGTCGATCTCGCCGTCCTCGACCCGCTGCAGCCGTGACTCGATGGGCCCGCGGATGCCGACGATCGTGAGATCCGGACGCACCTCGAGCAGCTGTGCCCGCCGCAGCGGCGAGCTGATCGCGACCTTGGCACCCTCGGGGAGCGTGGCGAGTGTCCACCCGTTGCGTGCGCAGAGGGCCTCACGCGGGTCGAGGCGCTTGATGTACGCGCCGAACGTGAGCCCCGGGACGGGTTCGGTGGGAAGGTCCTTGAGCATGTGGACCGCGACATCGCAGCGGCCGTCGAGAAGCGCCTGTCGCAGCACGTTCGTCATGACCTGCCCACCGGCGAAGACCGAAGGGTCACCGCCGTCATGGCCGATCTCGACGAGCTCGTACCCCTCGTGGATGCCGGCGCCAACAAGGTACTCGGCGACCTCCGTGGCCTGAGACAGTGCGAGGGCAGACGCACGGGTGCCGATCCGTACAGGCTCGGCAAGGGAGAACGTATCCGTGTTCGATGCTCCTTCTCGGCGGTCCGGAGCGACCTCAGGACTGCGGCGGCGTGTACCCAGGCGTGTTCTGCGGCGGGTACGGCGGGACTGCCGTACCGTACCCGGGTGCCTGCTGGGGCGTCGGCGGCGGGGTGGCCTGTACGGGCTGGGCCTGGGGGGCCTCGTATCCGAACGCCTGGCCGTTCTGCGTGGGTTCTGCCACGGGCGGGAGCGCATCCTGCGTGCCCGCACGAGCGGAGAAGTTGGGGGTCTCGAAGGCGGCGCCGACCGACGGGGCGGCCGGTGCGTTGTCGAAGCTCACCTTGGGCGCCTGCCGAACAGCCGCGTCATTGACCTCGAAGTATGTGGCCCGCTCGAACTTGCCGAAGCTCGCGATGAGGTTCGTGGGGAACGACTCGATGCGGGTGTTGTAGTTGCGGACGTTCGCGTTGTAGTAACGACGGCCGTTGGCGATCCGGTCCTCGGTGTCGGCCAGCTGACGCTGCAGCTCGACGAAGCTCGTGTTGGCCTTGAGGTCGGGATAGGCCTCGACGGTCACCATCAACTGGCGGATGGCGCCGGTCAGCTGCTCTTCGACGCCGGCCCGCTGCTCGGACGGGGCGCCGCTGGCCATGCCGGCCGCCTGGTTGCGCAGCCGTACGACCTCTTCCAAGGTGCCGCTCTCGTGCTTGGCGTAGCCCTTGACCGTCTCGACGAGGTTCGGGATGAGGTCGTAGCGGCGGTTGAGCTCGACATCGACCTGGCGCCAGGACTCCTCGACGAGGTTCCGCATGCGCACGAGGCTGTTGTAGCCGCCGATCCCATAGAGGACAGCGCCGACGACCAGCAGGATCACCAGGATCAGGACCACCAGTACCGCGGTCATGTCAACCTCCAGGAGTGTCGGGGCCGGTTGCCCCAGGACTCAGCCAGCCTAGCCGAGTGGTAGGTCCCTCACGAGGGCTAGCGAAGGTACGTACAGGCGCCGCCGCCCGGCACGTACTACTTCTTCGTGGTGTCGACGAGGTGGCCGAAGCCGACGGAGCGGTCGGGCGAGTGGAACAGGTCCTGGCACGTGGTCAGCGTGATGAGCGCCTGGGTCGGCTTGACGCCCGTCTTGCCGGGCACCGGATCGAGCACCCACGTGTCCACGTCCTGGACGGTGAGTTGCGCGGGCGACTCGTCGACCTGGTACGTGAAGATGTAGGTCTTGGTCTCGATGATCACCTTGTCGCCGGGCTTGAGCTCCAGAAGGCGTGCGAACGGCTGGCCGTGGGTGATGCGGTGACCGGCGATCGCGAAGTTGCCGATCTGGCCGGGGAGCTGGGTGTTCTCGTACCACCCGACGCCGTGGCTGAGCGCATAGTCGCTCGTCCCCACGAGAATGGGCACCTTGTAATCGGCACCGAACCTCGGAATCGTCAGGATGGCCATGGCCTTGTCGAGCTGCGCCTGCGTGTACGCGGGGCCCTTCGTCGCCGTGGCCGTACTCGTCGCTCCCGGAGTGCTGGACGCGGTGGCTGACGGAGCCGGCACCTCGATTCCGCTGCCGTTGTTCCACTGGTCCTGAAGCTGCGAGATCTCCGTCTTGGCCGCCTCCTGGGCGGGCGCGTTGGTGCCGAAGTACTGGTAGCCCATCCAGCCGAGCGAGCCCAAGCCGATGGCGATGAGCAGCAGTCCGGTGATCGCGAGGATGCTGGGGCGGCGACGCCGCGTCCGGGGTGGTTGGGCCGGAGTCTCCTCCGCCGCCCCGACCACCTGGTCTTCGCCCCCCGGCGCTGGATCCTCGCTCGACGTCACCGGACCATTGTGACCGATCCGCCTATGTGGTGCGTTCACCGGAACGTTGTGGGGCCGCCCAGCGGCGCCGGCGACTGCTGGGAGTCCGCGTCGGTGAACGCCGCGAACTTGCCCACCCACCGGGCGAGGTGGAGACCGCCGAGGACCCGATACGGGAAGGGGGCGCGGTTGGCAAGCCGCTCAAGCGTCGCGTGGTCGATGGGACGTCCGGCCGCGATGACGATGTTGCCGAACCGGTGTCCCTTGAGCGTGGCGGGTTCGAGCGCGCACACGACGGGCTGGAAGCGGTCGGCGATGCCGGCGACGACGCGTTTCGCGTACAGGAACGGCACCCGGTCGGTGATGTTGACGACGATGACGCCCCCCGGCGCGAGCGCCCGCGCCACATCCTCGTACCACTCGGCGGTCGTCAGCTCCGCCGGTACGCGGGCGCCGGCGAACGCGTCGACGATCAGGAGCTCGGCGTAGTCGTCGGGCACCTCGGCGAGACCTGTACGGCCGTCCACCGCGCGTACCTTGATGCCCGAGCGCCTCGGCAACGGGATGATCGCCCGGATCTGGTCGGTCAGCGCGACATCGGGCTCGAAGACGATCTGGGCCGAGGTGGGACGGGTCGCCGCCACGTACCGGGGCAGGGTCATCCCGGCACCACCGACGTGGACGACGCGCAGGCGCTCACCCTTCGGCGCGATGGTGTCGATGACCTCGGCGATGCGCTGTACGTAGTCGAACTCGAGCCGCAACGGGTCAGAGGGGTCCACGAACGACTGGTCCGTACCGTCGACGCGTACGAAGTACGCCCCGGGCACGGACCGGTCAGGCACCAACATGCCGGTCACTCTCCCATGCCGCCCGACCTGGGTCGAGGACCCTGAGGGACTCCTCAGCGGGGCGGTCGCGGAGAGGTCAGAGGATTCGCAGGCTCTCGTGGTCGTCGGCGACGTCGAACGTGACCTCGGAGCCGTCCCCGATCGTGCCGTTGAGCACGAGCTTGGCGAGCTGGTCCTCGATCGCCGTCTGTACGAGGCGGCGCAGAGGCCGCGCGCCGTACACGGGGTCGAAGCCCTTCGCCGCGAGCCAGGCGCGAGCCGCGTCGGTGACGTCGACGGTGATCCGCCGATCGGCGAGCCGCCTGTTGAGACGCTCGAGGTTGATCGTCACGATGTGGGCGAGGTCCTCGGCGGTCAACGGGTCGAACATCACGATGTTGTCGAGACGGTTCAGGAACTCGGGCTTGAACGCCTTCCGGACGACGCTCATCACGGTCTCCTCCTTCAGCTCGCGGCTCATCGTCTGGTCGGCGAGGAACTGGGAGCCAAGGTTGCTCGTGAGGATGAGGATGACGTTGCGGAAGTCGACCGTACGACCCTGGCCGTCGGTCAACCGCCCGTCGTCGAGTACCTGCAGCAGAATGTTGAAGATCTCCGGGTGGGCCTTCTCGACCTCGTCGAGCAGGACGACCGAGTAGGGGCGGCGGCGTACGGCTTCGGTGAGCTGTCCGCCCTCCTCATAGCCGATGTAGCCGGGAGGCGCACCGACCAGGCGGGACACGGTGTGCTTCTCC
>PMLO01000087.1 GCA_003158895.1 Propionibacteriaceae bacterium | reverse complement strand
CGAGTCGAGGCCCTCGGGCAGTGTGACCCAGACG
The DNA here is from genome assembly GCA_003158895.1 of Propionibacteriaceae bacterium. Classification (GTDB taxonomy): domain Bacteria; phylum Actinomycetota; class Actinomycetes; order Propionibacteriales; family Propionibacteriaceae; genus Fen-668. The sequence continues at coordinate 9,027 of PMLO01000087.1, read as the reverse complement.
AAGAAGCCGCCCTTGGGGTGCGTCCAGGTCGTGCCCGCCGGCATGTGGGCCGTCAGCCCGTCGAGCAGCGCGTCGCGACGTGCCCTGTACATGTCCTTGAAGACCGTGATCTGCGCCTTCCAGTCCCAGTTCGACAGGTACGTGCTGATCGCGAACTGGCTGAACACCGGCGGGCACAGCGTCGCCGACTCCTGTGCCATGACGAGCTTCTCCCGTACGGCATGCGGCGCGAGGGCCCAGCCGACGCGGAACCCGGGCGCGAACGTCTTCGAGAACGACCCGAGGTAGACGACGTTCTCCGCGTCGAACGAGCGGATCGCCGGAATGGGGTCGGCGTCGAGGCTCAGCAGCCCGTACGGGTTGTCCTCGATGATCAGCAGGCCCTCCTCGCGACAGATCCGCGCGATCTCGTGCCGCCGCTCGAGCGACGTGAGCACACCCGAGGGGTTGTTGAAGTTGGGGATCGTGTAGAGGAACTTCACGCGGCGGCCCTGCGCCCGGACCGTACGGATCGCGGCCGTCAGCGCGTCGGGCAGCATGCCGTCGTCGTCCATCGCGACGTGGACGACCTGCGCCTGGTACGCCTGGAACGTCCCCAGCGCGCCCACGTACGAGGGCGCCTCGGCCAGGATGACGTCGCCCGGGTCGATGAACGTGCGTGTGACAAGGTCAAGCGCCTGTTGCGAGCCCGTGGTGATCGTCACGTCGTCGGGGTGGCCGTTGATGCCCTCGAGCGCCATCACCTCGCAGATCTGCTCGCGGATGACCTCCTCGCCCTGCCCCGAGCCGTACTGCATCGCCTGCGTGCCGCGCGTGGCGATGAGCTCGCCGATGACGGACCCGATGATGTCGAGCGGCAGGTCTGAGATGTTGGGCATCCCGCCTGCCAGTGAGACGACCTCGGGGCGGTTGGCGACGGAGAAGAGAGCCCGTACAGCGGACACCTTGAGTCCGTGCGTGCGCTCGGCGTACGTCTCGACGTAACGGTCGAGCCGGGTGTCGCGTCGGGGCTGCTCAAGACTCACCCTGCCTAGTCTGCCGTAGGCGAGGGATGGTCGGTACGCTTCGAAGCAGGGCGAACCCGCACCCAGCCGACAACAGAGGTCTCGATGAACCGTCCGGCCTGGCCGATCACCGGCCGCCGCTTCCGGCTGCTGCATGCCTCCGACCTCGACTCGTTGCCGTTGTGCACGACGTGCAAAGAGGTGGAGAAGCTCGTCAAGGACCGCGCGTGGGCCGATGCCGGCGACGATGAGTGGGGCTTCTGCGGCGTCGGCGTGTACGTGTCGGGCGAGCCGATGGCGTACGTCCTCGTCACGCCCGCCTTGTACGTCCCGCGCCGTCACCCGCTGGCCCGCGGCGCCAACGCGGACGCGGCCGCGCTGCTGGCGGTGTACGTGGAGGGCGCCCACCCCCAGCTCGGACTCGGCAAGCAGGCCGTCCAGCGGCTCGCGGCGAAGCTCGTCGACCAGCGCAACATCAATGCGATCGACGCGGCGTCCTCGGAGCGCGGTACCTGCCAACGGCCGAGCCGCGGCTGGCTTGCGGCGAACGGGTTCCGGCCTCTCGACGACGGCGTACGGCACCGGCTCGATCTTCGCGGCACGCGCGTCTGGCTGCCGAGCGCGCACGAGGTGGTGCGGCAGGTCGCCGACATCGTCCGGCCCGTCACACCGCCCACTCCCGCCGGGCGGTCCGAGCCCGGTCTCTCCGCGACACATCGAGAGCTCGTCAGCACGAGATAGCCGACGTAGGCGACGACGAGACGTTGCAGTGATCCAGCTGGGTGCACGCACACTCGGCGTGGTCCAGGCAGCCTTCTGTGGCCCGATCCCCGAAGGGCGGACCCTTCACCCACGCGTCAGGTCTTGCCGATCCCGGAGGCGACGGACTGGGCTGCAGCGATGAGTTCGTCGGCGGACTGGTCGACGAGGGTCAGCAGCAGGACGGCAGTCGTGCCCGAGACGACCGCGCAGGCCATGCGGTTCTGATCGGCGGTCCGGCCGCACGCACCGCCGTTGACCTTGACGATTCCGCTGGCCTGGATCTCATTGAGTGCGGCCGTTGAGTCGGTCTGTGGCCGGTACGCGATCGCGACGAACTCCTGGGTGCCATTGAGGCTGTACGTGGCGGAGACCGTCTGGATCTTGCTGATCGGGTCGGCCGAGGGGGTTGCTCCCTGAGCAGGGTCGCGCTGGTACGTGCCGGCGGTGGGCGGCAGTGTCAGATTGCCCTCGGTCAAGGCGGCCATCGTCGGGTTGTACCGGGAGAGCAGGTAGCCGCCGCCACCCACCACGAGCAGGAGTCCCAGGACGATCGAGCTGATCAGCAGCAACCGCTTGTGGTCGCGCCACGCGACGTGGACCCGGCGGGCGGACGTCCCGCGGCTCGGCTTCGTACGGGCGGGGCGGCTAGGCCTCGGTGTCGACTTCGCGCTGGGCGACGTGCCCTTGCGGACGTCGTACTCGGGGTCGTCGATGACGATCGGCGTGAGGTCGACCTCGGTCTCGGGCTCGCCGGGGGCAGGTCGGCGGTAGAGGGAGTGGTCAGCATCTGAGAACGCCGAGCCGAACAACCAGGTGGCCGTGTCGTCTCCGACCGACGAGCTGTCCTCCTTGACGACGTGCCCGCCCTCGCTGAGCATCGCTTCTTCCTCGGCGAGCAGCTCCTGCTTCTCGGTGACGGCGGCCGGTAGCTCCGCGATGTCGGGCATGGCCAAGCCGTCTGCGGCGGCGGCCGCCGCGGCCATGGTTGTCTCGGGAACGGTGACCGGGGGCACGTCGTGCGCGGTCTGGGCTGCAACCGGTCCGAGGGCAGACACATGACCTTCGACGACGGTCACGGCAGCGACGACGGGCAGGTGCGGGTTGGCCAACTCGGCCTCGATCGGCGCCGACAGCGCGGGGTCGGGGAGTGCGGGTTGTACGGAGGGGGAGAACGGGCTGACCGCGTCCGTCACGGGTGACGGGGGCTCAACGGGCGAGAACGCTTCGACCGGAGATGGCGCGGATTCCGGGGTGGGCCCGAGATCGGGCAGCGCGGGCTGGATGGCCCTGGCCGCGGTGGCGTACTCGCTGGAGTGGCGCGGCAAGGGCAGACGCAACGTCTCCTCGTACCCCTCGTCCTCCTCGTCGTCGTCCTCCTCCACCCAGGCGGAGCGGCGTGGGGTCGGCTTGTCCTCAGGCTCGGTCGGAGTGAACGCGGAGCGGCGGGCAACGGCAGCCGGTGCCTCATCGGACGGGAGGGGGCTCAATGCCGAGCGGCGCGGGACGACGGCATCGACGTCGTCGTCCTCGTCAGGGCTCATCGCGGAGCGGCGTGCGCGAGACGCGGGCGCGTCGTCGTGCTCGGTCGGGCTCATCGCGGAGCGGCGAGGCGCGGAAGAGGGCTCGTCGTCCTCAGGCAGGGGAGTGAGGGCGGAGCGGCGTGCGGCCGGGGCGTTCGAGACGCGGGCCGCACCCGCCCAGCTGTCCCCGGGTACCCAGCGCCGAGGCGTCGGTCCCCACGCTCGGGGCGCGCCCGCACCCTCCGGATCGGGAAGGCCCGACCCGGGCGGCGTCTGGTCGCCCCCGGTCATAGCGTGGGCTACGCCACCTCGTCGAGTGCCTTGCGCAGCTGGAGCTTCGGCACCGCGCCCATGAACTGCTTGACGATCTCACCGTTCGAGAAGACCAGGACGGTGGGGAGACGGAGCACGCCGTACTGGGCGGGCACTCCCATGTTCTCGTTGGTGTCGAGCTTCACGAAGTCGATCTTGCCGTCGTACACCACGGCGAGCTCGTCGAGGATCGGCGAGAGCTGCTTGCACGGGGCGCACCAGTCGGCCCAGAAGTCGACGACCACAGGCCGCGGAGACTTGAGAACCCTGGCGGCGAAATCGGCGTCGGTGACGTCGGTGGCGTGTGACATGGCGTCTCTCCTTCTCGGCTCAGTGTGACAGGTCAGCTGGCCGTTGTGGCGAGCGCCTCGGAGTCGGCGAGCTCCATCAGGAACCGTTCGGCGTCGAGGGCCGCAGAGCAGCCGCTGCCTGCAGCGGTGACTGCTTGACGATACGTGTGGTCGACCAGGTCGCCGCACGCGAACACGCCGGAAAGGTTGGTATGCGTGGAGCGGTCGACCACCTTGACGTAGCCGGCCTCGTCCACCTCGACCTGGTCCTTGACGAGCTCCGAACGCGGCTCGTGGCCGATCGCGACGAAGACGCCCTCGGCCGGGATCGTACGAAGCTCACCGGTCAGGGTGTCCTTCACCGTGATGGACTCGACCTTGGTCTCGCCGTTGATCGCGGTGATCTGGGAGTTCCACGCGAAGTTGATCTTCGGGTCGGCCTCGGCGCGGGCACGCATGATCTTCGAGGCGCGCAGCTCGTCGCGGCGGTGGACGATCGTCACCGACGTGCCGAAGCGGGACAGGAACGTCGCCTCCTCGACGGCCGAGTCGCCGCCGCCGGCGACGATGATGGGCTTGTTCTTGAAGAAGAAGCCGTCGCACGTGGCGCACCACGAGACGCCGCGACCCGAGAGACGGTCTTCGTCGGCGAGGCCGAGGCGCTTGTAGCCGGAACCCATGGCGAGGATGACGGCCTTGGCCTTGTACTCGTTGCCCTCGGAGTCGACGACCGTCTTGATCGGCCCATCGAGGCGCAGCTCGATGGCGTCGTCGGTGATGAGCTCGGCGCCGAACTTCTCCGCCTGGGCGCGCATCTGGTCCATGAGGTCAGGCCCCATGACGCCTTCGGAGAAGCCGGGGAAGTTCTCGACCTCGGTGGTGTTCATGAGCGCGCCGCCGGCGGTGATCGACCCCTCGAGCACCAGCGGCTTCAGATCTGCGCGCGCGGCGTAGATCGCGGCCGTGTAACCGGCCGGTCCGGACCCGACGATGATGATCTCGCGAACCTCGTCTGACATGCGTTTCGACTCCCTCGTGTACGTGCAGGCAACCCTACAGACCGGCACTGTCAACAGACGCCAGGTCAACGCTGCGGACTGTACAGGCATTCCCCCAGGGGGTATGTCACGGACGGCGGATGGCGTCGCGGAATCGCCATTTCGGTACCGCAGTGGCGCCCACCTGGTCTGTACAGGNNACCTCACGTGAGGTGGAGCAAAAGATCTTCTCAGGCACGAAAAGCGGGGACAGGTGCCCGAGAGAAGGCGACTCCCCTTGTCAGCGTCCGGTCCCCATGGAGGACGTCGCTTCGGGCTTGCTGGACTGCGTCCGTTCGCGTCCCGAGTTGTGCACAAGGGGGCTTGCCATGGGTGGCATACGCCCATTAGGAATGCCCCAACGCACCGCCCACCCCAGCGAGGCCAGCATGCTGTACCCGTCATGGTTCGCCCATGAACCGCACCCTCGTCACACGTCCACGCACGCTCGGTGACGGGCGGCCCGATGACGAGCACGGACACGAAGGGTTGGGCAGCGGCGACACCGACCGCGCTGACGTCAACGGCCCTGACCCCACCGCCGAGGCTGCGCAGGCGGCCGTCGCTCATCGTCGCCTCCGTACTGCTCGTCGTCCTCGGCGCCCTCGCGTCCGCCTGGGCGTACACGAGCCTGGGCAACGCGCAGGAGGTGATCGCCGTCCGTTCAGACGTGGCGCGCGGCCAGGTGATCACGGCCGAGAGCTTGCAGGTCGTACGGATCGGGGTCGACCCGGCGCTGCAGACCGTGCCGGCCACTCAGGCGAACTCGCTGGTGGGGAAGCGGGCCGCCGTCGANNTCGGCGACAAGGTGAGGATCGTGTCCACCCCGGGGTCCCAGGGCGACGTCGGTACGACCGCTCCGATCGTGTTCAGCGGCGACGTCATCACTGTCTCCGACCGTGCGGCTGACGGTACGACGGCGGTCACCGTCGAGGTCGACGCCGGCATGGCGCCGGAGCTGGCCGCCCGGTCGGCCTCCGGGAAGGTCGCGCTGGTCCTCGACTCGAGGGTGCGCTGATGGCCCTGATCGTGTTGGCGTCCGCCTCGGGATCCCCAGGCGTGACGACGACCGCGCTCGGCCTCGCTCTCGTCTGGCATCGCCCGGTCATACTCGTCGACGCCGACCCGGTCGGCGGTTCCGCACTGCTGGCCGGCTACTTCCAGGGCACCGTCTGCGACGACGACGCCATGGTCACCCTCGTCCTGGCACGCCGCGACGGACGCCTCGCCGACGTGCTGCCGCAGACGCTGATCACCATCCCCGGCAGTCACGTGTCCATCCTTCCCGGACCGAAGTCCCACGCGCAGGCGGGCAGCCTCTCCGAGCTCTGGGCCGCGCTGGCGTACGAGCTTCGCGCGCTCGAGCAGACCGGCCAGGACGTCATTGTCGACGCTGGCCGCCTCGGGATGGTCCACTCGCCACAAGGACTGATCCGCGCGGCCAATCTCTCCCTGCTTCTCACCCGTACAGACCTGCCGGCCCTCGCTGCCGCCAGACAGTGGGCCTCGGAGTGGACGGAGGCTGCTCAGGACGGGACGGGCGCGGCCAGCGTCGCGACGCTCCTCGTCGGGGCAGGCCGCCCGTACGACGCCGCCGAGGTGGCCAAGGTCCTCGCCATACCGGTACTCGAGAGCCTCGCGTGGGATCCACGCTCGGCGCGGGTGTTCAGCGAGGGTCAGAAGCCGTCGGGGGGTGCATGGAGCCAGCGCGACCTGCTGGTCCGCAGCTACCGCGCCGCCGCGGCGGCCATCAACCAACGCGTGACGGCCGATCGGCTCGCGGTGTCACCGGGAGGCTCCCGGTGACCAAGGAGCCTCCGCAGGTGACCGTCATCACGGACCCGTCGCTGCTGCCGCTGTTCACCCGTACCGCCCCGACGTGGTCCCGACCCGCGCCCACGACTGATGCTCCGCTCGGACATGTACCGCCTGCGTCCTCCCAACCCACGCCTCCCCAGCACGCCGACTGGGCGGACGAAGCGCTCACTCGTGTCGTCGCAACCAACGCCCATCGGGTGGCCCAGGCGTCCCTCGACTGGGGCCTCGTCGCCGCGTTGCGGTCGGCGGCGTCCGAACGGCTGATGCGGGCGATGGAGATCAACCAGCACATGGAGTCCGCCGAGCAGCAGAGCCTGGGACGACGGGTCATCGCAGAGCTGCTCGACGAGGAGGCCAAGCAGTCGGCGTCGGCAGGCCGAGGCGCGTTCGACCGTCACCACCAGTCAGCTCTCGCGCAGGCCGTGTTCGACGCGTTGTTCCGGCTCGGCCGCCTTCAGCCACTGGTCGACGACCCGGGTGTGGAGAACGTGACGATCCTTGGCTTCGACGACGTCTGGCTCGAGTACGAGGATGGCCGGCTCGTACGGGGTCCTGCCGTCGCCGACTCCGACGGCGAGCTCATCGACTTCCTCGTCTTCCTCGCGTCGCGCTCCGAGGTCAACGCGCGGCAGTTCTCGGAGGCTGAGCCTCGGTTGCACATGCGCCTAGACGGTGGCGCGCGGCTCGCCGCGACCGCCTGGGTGACTCCGCGGCCCTCTGTCGTGATCCGCCGTCATCGCATGCGGCAGGCGACCCTGGCCCAGCTCGTACGCCGCGAGTCCCTCGGCCCGGTCGCCGCATCGTTCCTTGCCGCCGCGGTGAGGGCTCGGAAGTCGATCGTCGTCGCCGGCCCGCAAGGTGCGGGAAAGACCACGATGCTGCGCGCGCTGTGCGCGGAGATCGGCCCGATGGAGGCGATCGGGACGTTCGAGACGGAGTACGAGCTGCACTTGCACGAGCTGAAGGACCGGCATCCGATCGTGCATGCCTGGGAGGCGCGGCCCGGCGGGGAGATGCAGCCGAACGGGCGACGGGCTGGGGAGTTCACCGTCGACGACGCGCTGTACGACTCGTTCCGATTCAACCTCAGCCGCCAGATCGTGGGCGAGGTGCGAGGCAGGGAAGTGCTCGCGATGCTCGAGGCGATGCAGACCGGTACGGGGTCGTTGTCGACCACGCATGCCGAGTCGGCCGAGAGCGCCGTGAGCCGCCTGGTGACGTGTGCGATGAAGGCCGGCGCGCACGTGACGCACGACTACGCCGTACGGGCTATCTCGTCGGCGCTGAACATCATCGTCCACGTCGACGTACGGACCGAGCTGCAGCCCGACGGTACGTTCCTCAAGCGCCGGTGGACATCAGAGATCGCGATCCTGTCGCCTGGAGAGCGTGAACGCGGGTACGCGATGTCGAGCCTGTTCAGGTGTCCGCCGGGCTCGACGCGGCTGATGGCGGTCGGTGGCATGCCCGACGAGTACCGCGAGCTGTCGCGGTGGGGCTTCGACCTGGCTGGATATGTACGGGAGAGCCAGGGGGGCGCGGCGTGACCGCCCTGCTCCCAGCCCTCGGCGGAGCGCTCATGGTTGCGGGGATCCTTGGTGTGATCGTGGGAATGATCCCGTCGCCCGAGCGTCCAGCGGCGCCGCGGCGCGGGTCCCCGGTCGCGCGCCTCCGACTGTCGCGCCGATCACGGGTGCTGCTCGGTAGCGGCCTGATCGTCGGCGTGGTCGTCGCTCTCGTGAGCGGCTGGCTGCTTGCGATCGTCCTCGTACCCCTCGCGGCCGTGGGACTGCCCTTCCTGCTGTCCGCCTCGGACGGGCAGGACAGGATCGCCCGGCTCGAGGCGATGGAGGAGTGGATCCGGTCGCTGTCGGGCGTGCTCACCGCGGGCGTCGGGCTGGAGCAGGCGCTGATCGCGACGCTGCGCTCCGCTCCGGCGCAGGTCCGGCCCGAGGTCAGCCGGTTGGTTGCGAGGCTGCGAGCCCGCTGGTCGACCGAGGCAGCGCTCCGTGCGCTCGCCGATGACCTCGACGACTCGACCGGCGACCTCATCGCGGCGAACCTCATCCTGGGTGCGCGGCGTCGCGGGGCGGGGCTGGCCGCAGTCCTCGAGAGCCTGGCCGAGTCCGTGGCAGCCGACGTCCGGGCGCGCCGAGCGATAGAGGCTGACCGAGCGAAGCCGCGCACGACAGCCCGGTGGGTGACGCTGATCACGGTCGGCGTACTGATCGTGCTGGGGCTGACCGGCGACTACGTCGCGCCGTACCGGAGTGGGCTGGGCCAG
>PMLO01000071.1 GCA_003158895.1 Propionibacteriaceae bacterium | reverse complement strand
GGGGACAGGCTCAGCCTCGAACCCACCGTCCTCGACGCCGAGCTCGGCGAGAGCCCGATCAGACCGTACGGCGAGATCCTGGCGCACATCCTCGCCGGCGACCCGCTGCTGAGCGTGCGCGGCGATGTCGCCGAGGACTGCTGGCGGATCGTCACCCCGGTCCTCGACGCGTGGGCGGCGGGAACGGTGCCCATGGACACGTACGTCGCAGGTTCCGCGGGCCCGAGCACCTGGATCTGACGCCGGGTCCTCCTGCCGCCTCGTCACACGTGTCCGGGTGGCCGGTTTCCCAAGGGCTGTAGGTAGTTCGTCACTTCCCGCACCAGATCTGCCACGTTATGTGACAACTTCCCTACAGCCCTTGGGGAACCGGCAGCGCGCAGAGGGAGCTGCCGCTCATATCCGGCACGTCGTTTTCCGGGCTAGGGCACACTGTCGTCGTGCCCCGTTTCGTCTCCGCCAAACCTGACTCACGGCTGATCCCGCTGCCATGGGGCACGCCACTGGCGGAGTGGCCGACGGAGCATCTCGTCGCCCTCCCCCGCGGCATCTCCCGCCACGTCGTACGGTTCATCCGCGTCGGATCGAGCGTGTACGCGGCCAAGGAGGTCATCGAGCACCTGGCGCTCCACGAGTACCGGCTCCTGCACGACCTCATGCGCATGGGTACGCCATCGGTCGAGCCGATCGGCGTGATCACCAAACGCGTCGCGGCGGACGGTACGGAGCTCGACCCGATCCTCATCACGCGCCACCTGCAGTTCTCGCTGCCNNTCGACGCCATGGTCGTACTGCTCGCGCGGCTGCATGTCATCGGCTTCCTGTGGGGGGACGTGTCGCTGTCGAACACGCTGTTCCGCCGCGACGCGGGGTCGTTCGCGGCGTACCTGGTCGACGCCGAGACCGGCGAGCTCCACGACACGCTCACCGCCGGACAGCGCGAGCACGACATGGTCGTCGCCCGCACGAACCTGTTCGGCGACTTCTGCGACCTGCAGGAGGGCGGCATGCTCGAGGAGAGCCTCGACCCGCTGCACCTGGTCGACATGGTCGAGACCCGTTACCGCGAGCTGTGGGGCGAGCTGACAGGGGTCGAGGAGTTCTCCGGGTCGGAGCTGGGTCGCATCGAGAGCCGCGTCCGCAGGCTCAACGCGCTCGGGTTCGACGTCGCCGAGCTCGACATCCAGACGTCCGACGACGCCTCGCACATCCGGATCCAGCCCAAAGTCGTCGACGCGGGTCACCACTCGCGGCGCCTGTTGCGCCTCACCGGCCTCGACACCGAGGAGAACCAGGCGCGGCGACTGCTCAACGACCTCGACACGTTCCGTGTCCGTACGGGCCAGCAGCACCTCGACGAGGCGATCGTGGCTCACGAGTGGCTGACCGACGTGTTCGAGCCGGTCATCGAGATCGTGCCGAACGATCTCAAGGCCAAGCGAGAGCCCGCACAGCTGTTCCACGAGGTGCTCGACTACCGCTGGTACCAGTCGCAGCGGGAGAACCGCGACGTCCCCCTGACCGAGGCGACGCGCGGCTACGTCCAGGACGTGTTGCGAAAGCTCCCCGACGAGGCGATGTCGGCCGATGCCTTGGCGCCGGTCGAAGGGCGCCAGCTCACCGACCCGTACGACCCGTCGATGGGCTTCATCGAGGCCGGCGACGACGAGCCTCCGTACGACCCGTGGGAGGCCGCGGGCGAGGTGTCCGAGCCGGAGACCGGCGGCGGCTACTTCGATGTCACCGCCCTGCGCGCGCAGGCGGCGGCCAAGGAGGCGTCCAAGAAGGACAGCAAGGTCAAGCGCTCGGTAGCGACCCGGATCCGTACGGAGGCCGAGACCGCCGACTGACGCTCCGCGCCGGGAGCCGGGAGCCGGGAAGACCGCCGGTTCATCATGTTAAGTAGGCGGGTCGCACCTTCTCATGTCCGATCCGCCATGAGAACCTCCGGCTCACCCACTTAACATGATGAATCGCGCACCCGACATGATGAATCGCGGTCCACGACTCGTGAACGGCGGTACGGAGCGACTCCTCTAGACTGCCCGGGTGACGTTCCGGCTGTACGACTCTGCGACCCATGAGGTGACCGACCTCGATCCCGTCATCCCCGGGCACGTGTCGATCTACCACTGCGGGCTCACGGTCCAGTCGGCGCCGCACGTCGGACACATCCGCAAGGAAGTGGTCTTCGACGTGCTGCGGCGCTGGCTCGAGATCAGCGGCTACGACGTCACGGTCGTCGCCAACGTCACCGACATCGACGACAAGATCCTCGCGAAGTCGGCCGAAGCGGGGGTGCCGTGGTTCGCCCACGCCTACCACTTCGAGCGTGAGCTGCACCGTGCGTACGCGGCGCTCGGCTGCGCCGAACCCACGTACGAGCCGCGGGCGACCGGGCACATCCCGGAGATGCTCGAGATGATCGAGGACCTCATCGAGGCCGGCCACGCGTACGTGGCGGCCGACGGGTCGGGCGACGTGTACTTCGACGTGAAGAGCTGGCCCTCGTACGGCGAGCTGTCCCACCAGAACGTCGACGACATGCAGCCGGCCGAGGACTCCGACCCGCGCGGCAAACGCGACCCCCGCGACTTCGCGCTGTGGAAGGGCTACAAGCCGTCGGAGCCGATCACCGCATCGTGGCCCGCGCCGTGGGGCCGCGGCCGCCCCGGCTGGCACCTTGAGTGCTCCGCGATGGCGATCAAGTACCTCGGCGACGAGTTCGACATCCACGGTGGCGGCATCGACCTCCGCTTCCCGCACCACGAGAACGAACTGGCGCAGGCTCGCGCCTCCGGCCACCCGTTCGCCCGGCACTGGATGCACAACGCGTGGGTCACCGCCGCCGGCGAGAAGATGTCGAAGTCGCTCCTGAACGGCGCCCTCGTCAGCGAGGTCACCGCCCAGTACCCGGCCCGCGCGGTCCGCTTCTACCTCGCCGTACCCCACTACCGCAGCTCCATCGAGTACAGCTCCGAGTCGCTCACCGAGGCCACGGCGTCGTTGAGCCGCATCGACGGCTTCGTCGACCGCGCCGTCGAGCTCGTCGGTACGGTCCAGACCGCGTACGAGTCGTTGCCGCCCTCGTTCGTCGACTCGTTCAACGAGGACCTCGGCACATCCAGCGCGATGGCGGACGTGTACGAGATGGTGCGGGTCGGCAACCAGGCACTGACAGCCGGTGACGCGGATGCGGTCAAGGCCGCGCTCGTCGCCGTACAGACCATGCTCGACGTTTTCGGCCTCCGCGCCGACGACCCCGCGTGGGCCGGTGGTGGCGACTCACGCCTCCGACCGATCCTCGACGGCGTGATCTCCGAGCTCCTCGAGCAGCGCCAGGCGGCGCGCGCCCGCAAGGACTTCGCCGCCGCGGACTCGATCCGCGACCGACTGACCGACCTCGGCGTCTCCGTCGAGGACACTCCCAACGGACCCCGATGGAGCATCTGATGCCAGGAAACTCGTCGCGCCAAGGCGCGGTACGCAAGACAGGCAAGGGCATCGGCGCCAAGGGCCGTTCGGTCGGCTCGGGTGGCCAGGTACGCCGCGGCCTCGAGGGCAAGGGCCCCACGCCGAAGGCCGAGGACCGTCCGTACCACAAGGCGTACAGGTCCAAGGAGCTCGCCGAACGGTCCGTACAGAAGCGTGCCGGCACCAGCGGGTCCAGGACCGGCAAGCCCGGCGCTGGCCCGGAGTGGGTCGTCGGACGCAACCCGGTGCTCGAGGCGCTGCAGGCGGGGCTTCCGGTGAAGACGGCGTACGTCGCCGAGGGAGCGGAGCGCGACGACCGCCTGCGCGAGATCCTGACGTTCACGGCCACGAACGCGATGCCGATGCTCCAGGTCACCCGCAACGAGATGGACCGTCTCACCGGTGGTGCGGTGCACCAGGGTGTGGCCCTGCAGCTGCCGTCCTACGAGTACGCGCACCCGGACGACGTCCTCGGCGACGCGCTGGACGCGAAGATCGGTCTGCTCGTCGCGCTCGACCAGATCACCGACCCGCGCAACCTCGGCGCAGTCATCCGCTCGGCGGCCGCGTTCGGCGCCCAGGGCGTCATCATCCCCGAGCGGCGGTCAGCACAGATGACCGCCGCCGCATGGAAGACGTCAGCCGGTGCCGCCGCGCGCATCCCGGTCGCGAAGGCGACCAACCTCAACCGCGTGCTGGTCCAGGCAGCCGACATGGGCTTCACGATCGTCGGCCTGGCCGGCGAGGGCGAGGTCGAGGTCAGCGAGCTGAGCTTCGACGGACCCGTACTGCTCGTCGTGGGCAGCGAGGGCGACGGCTTGTCGCGCCTGGTCCGCCAGAACTGCACGTTCCTCGCCCGCATCCCGATCGAGAGCTCCGTCGAGAGCCTCAACGCGGGCGTCGCAGCCGGCATCGCGCTGTACGAGATCGCCCGCAACCGCTGACCGTCCGTACGGGCTGATCGCCGCCACGGCGCAACCCTCACATCAGGGGTTGACCGGCTCTCCCGCGCCCACGTCGACGAGGATCGAGTCGGGGTCGCTGGCGGAGTCGGCGACCGTACAGATCGCCGGCAGCACGGGGAGCGGCAGCGCCGCCGCCTGAGGACCGACCAGCACGGCAGTGCCTCGCATCGCGGCCCCGTCGGTCGACGCGCGTAGCGTCACGCGGTCACCGGGACGAGTGAGCAGGAGCAGCGCCACGGCTGCGGCACGGAACCCGTCGAGGACCGGGCCGGGGTTGGCGTCTCCGGAGATCCGCACGCGGCAGCCGCGCGCACGGGCCGTACCGATCGCGCTCACCAGCTCACGCGAGAGCAGCGTGGGGGCGACGAGCTGGTCACGCGTCGAGGCCTCGACCTCGCGGCACCGCCCACGCTGGTCGTCGGTGAGCGTCCCACCCGTCGCGATCGCCCGGAGCAGCGGGATGGTGTCGGCGTCCATCGCCGTACGCCTCGCAGCGATCTGCTCCTCCAGCAACTCGGCCAGTGACCTCTCGACCTCGGCATCCGCGGCGATCCGCAGCTGGCGTGCCGTGGTGTCGGCTGCCCGGTCGATGATCGTACGGATCCACGCCACGGCCGGCGTGTACACGACCCCCTGCACCGTCGCCGTGATGACGGGCATCCATGACGTCTCCCCCCGGATGTCGAGACCCACGATCCCCAGCCCGGTGCCGAGGACGATCACCGCGAGTCCCTGCCACACGCCGCGTCGCCACGCAACGATCGCGGCGAGACCGCTCAGCGAACCGATGAACCACGTCCGCCAGTCGCTGATGAACGGATCGCGTACGTTGCTCAGCAGAACCGCCCAGGTGAGTACGGATGCGGCGAGGGCGACGTACCACTGTGGCCCACGGTTGCGGATCGTCGCGACCACCACCCCTAGCACGGGGATCGCGATCATCCCGGCGACCACCACCGCTGGGCTGTACACGTGCGACAGGTGAAGTGCCCCGATGGCGATGTGCGCACCGACCGAGACCGCCGCCAGCGGAAGCGCCCACCACATCGCCTTCGGCAGCCTCGACGGGTTCCTCACCGGGTCGTCCGGCGCGATGCTGGCGGTCATCGTGATGCGAGTGCCCTGCCCGGTACGGCTCTTGATGTCCGCCCGTGCCCCGACGGCGGCGAGGCCCCCGACGATGCGTTCTTTGACGCCGAGCCGATCTGCCGGGATCGTCGCCACGTCGAAGCCCACGCCCTCGTCGACGACCTCGACGACGAAGAACCGATCGCGCTGCGATGTACGGATTGCTGCGTGCCGCACCCCGGAGTGGCGCAGGACGTTGGTGAGCGCCTCACACGTCGCCGCGCGCAGGGCATCACCCTCGGGGCCTGACGGCCACGTGTCCGCATCCAGCGTCAGGTCGATGCCCAACAGGTGCGCATGCTCGGAGATCACTGCGAGCGAGTCGGGTACCGAGGTCGCCCGCGGACCAGTCTGATCCGGGGCCAGCTCGGTCAAGGCGTCGTACGCGAGGCCCGCCGCCTCCGCTTCCTGACCGCGTGACGCCAGCGTGAGAGCAGCCAGCACCTTGTCGTGGACCAGGCCGTCCAGGCTCTGGCGAATGACCGCGCGGTGTCGGGCCGACGTCGCGCGCGTCTCCGCATCGAGCGCGCCCGCCGCCGCGAGCGCCACTCGGTCGAGCCCTTCGCGAAGCGCCCAGATGACGATCATGATGATGAGGTCCGAGACGAGGAAGTCCACGGCCTCGGCGGAGCTCTGGACCCACCCCACCACGGCCACGCGCCGACTCATGATCACGCCGGCGTGGGCCGCAATCATCGGGATCCCCCAGCGAGGGGTGATGACGAAGCCGACGAGGGCCGCCGACGCGGTCAGGACGGGCATCAGCGGGGAGTAGTCCACCGTCCCCGCCGGCTGGGAGGCGACGAACGGCTCCACCACACGGATCACCAGCCCCATGATCACGAACACCTGGAGCTCGTTCACGGGTCCGTCGAGCGAGCGGAGAGCGGTGAGACTCCACGCCAGAGGGATCGCGAGCATCAGGAGGGCGCCGTCCTGGAACGTGGCGGAGGCGAAACGTGGGCCGGTGAGGATGGCGACAAGGCTGGCGACCCACCAGGCCGCGGCCAGACCCAGGCCGACCGCGCGCACGCCTCGGGCCATGGCCCGACCAGCAAGCGGGTCCGGGAGGGTCACGAGAGGCTCGCCGGCGGCTCGACGAGACCGTCCTCCACGGCCCGGACGTACAGCTCGGTCTTCGTCGCCGCCGGCCTGCCGACCTCGTCGTACCGACGCCGTACCCGCATGAGGTAGTCCTTCACGGTCTCCGGCGAGATGCCCATGCGGCGTGCGACGGATTTCATGGGCAATCCGGACGCGTACATCCTCAACGCTTCCGCTTCGCGAGGTGCCAGTGACGGGATGGCAGCAGCATCGCTGCTCAGAGCCGCCGCCCATTCACCCGACAGATACGGCTGGCCGTTCGCGATCAATCCCACCGCTTCGAGCAGATCCGCAAGGTCTTGACTCTTCCCGACGATTCCTTTGGCACCCGCCCGGAAACACCGCGCGACCATCCGGGCATTGGTCTCCTGCGTGTAGAGCAGGACGGGCCAGCCCCGTTCAGCGATGCGTCGTACGTTGTCGGCCGGATCGCTGTCGTCGGCCAGCTGTACATCGAGGACCACGACCTCGTACGGGCCGGGGGTCGCGAGGATCTCATCCACGTGCCGTGCCCTGACGACCTCGGCGACGTGGAATGCGGCAGTGATCTCCCCCATGACCGCCCTCAGGATCGCCGGATGGTCATCGACCAGCGCGACCCTCAGGCCCAACCTTTCGGTCATCGGACTCCCTGGGTGAACGCGATGGCATTTCTCCTGCCGTGGCTGATCATTCCACGGGGCACGGCCCGCGCGCGGGACCCCGGCCAACATCAACCGGGGAGACGGGTTCGACCGGCCCGAGGACGACCGGCGCGGACCTCTCTCGGGCAACCTGCGCGGGTCTCGTCAGGTTGTGCTCTGACACCCCAGCGCAGCCCATGCAGCGTAGACGATCACGTGTCCCCCTGTCCGGCTTGCGCCACCGACCCTAGGGACTACGACGTATCCGGCGCTGCCACCCATTAGGGGGGGGTTGGCTGGCCAACGTGATTTCACGGCGAGTCCCCAGCGGCCCCGGCGACGCGGTCGTACGCTCGCGGGCGTGACCGGACCTCGCACGATCATCATCGACACCGACCCGGGCGTCGACGACGCCATGGCGATCTTCTACGCCCTGGGCTCGCCCGAGGTCGAGGTCATCGGGCTGACGACGATCTTCGGCAATGCGATGACGGACACCACCACGTACAACGCACTGGCACTGCTCGAGCTCGCCGGGCGATCGGACATCCCGGTCGCACGAGGCGCCGACGCGCCCCTGGTCGCCCCGTTCGCCGGACCGGCCGACTTCGTCCATGGCACCGACGGGCAGGGCAATGCCGGAATCGCCGCCCCCTCGTCCCGCGCGATCGACAGGGAGGCGGCGCGCTTCATCGTCGACACGGTCATGGCCTCACCGGGCGAGGTCACCCTGGTACCGATCGGCCCGCTCACCAATATCGCCCGCGCGATGCAGCTCGAACCGCGGCTGGCCGAGAACGTGCGCGAGATCGTGCTGATGGGTGGCAACGCGTTCGCACAAGGCAACGCGACACCGGCGGCAGAGGCCAACATCCACAACGATCCAGAAGCCGCCGACATCGTCTTCGGCGCGTCGTGCCCGATCACGATGGCCGGCCTCGACGTCACGCAGAAGGTGCAGATGACCCGCGCGGACCTGGCGCGGATCGGCCGGATGGGGAACGCGCGCGCCGACCAGCTCGCCCGGATCCTGCCGTTCTACCTCGACTTCCATGCAACGACGGACGGCCTCGACGGCATCCACGTCCACGACTCGACCGCGATCAGCTACCTGATCGCGCCGGATGCCTTCACCTGGGTCGAGCAGCCGATCCGGGTCGACACCGGCGACAGCTTCAGCCGAGGCAAGACCGTCTCCTCCCATGGGCACAGCGGCTGGGAGGAGCCGTGGGCGGGACGGCGGGCTGTACGGATCCTCACCGGCGCCGACTCGCGCCGCCTCGTCGAGCTGGAGCTGGCCCGACTGGCCGAGTGAGCCCTTCCGGCACGTTCAACGAGGGTTGTGGTCATGAACTCAGGCGCGCCGTCCGACCAGGGTTCGCACCGTGGCGCTCACGAACCACGCCGCACAGGTGGCCGTGCCGACGATCAACAACGCCACGCCGAACAACAGTGTGAACGCACCGGCCAATGACCCGGCCAGCGCCGCACACGTGAAGGCGACCGCAAGCGTCACGATCGGTCTGCGCGCGGGCCGCGTGTACGGGTCGGCGATCGCGAACGGGAGCGTACGAGTGCGGCGCAGGGCGAGCACGTACAGGCCGATCACGATCGCGTACATCACCCAGACCGTGAGCTGGCCCTTGAGGACCGGCGGGACGGACTCTCGGCGCATGCCGACGCCGAGGACGAGGTAGCCGATCGCGAGCAACCCGGCCAGCCATGCGGCCTGGCGGTTCGACGGGAGGACTGCCCGCAATGACGGTGCAGGCCCGACCTGTACCGCGACCTCGCGCAGGAGCAGGACAACCGCGATCGACGAGACGGCTGACCCCAGCGCGACAAGCCAGGACGCACCGATCGCCGAGTAGGTGCCGGCGATCAGGCCGAGCACGAGGAGCCCCCAGCGGTTGCCGGCGAGCCAACGCAGCGGCCCCGGCAGGACCGCGAGGATCTCCGACGATCCGGTCGCCGCGCGCTCGACGAGCGTGAGCGGCAGGATGAAGGCGAACACGGGATGCCAGAAGAGGACGAGGATCGCGGTCTGCGCGAGGTACAGCCCGCCGGCCTGCCAGTGCCACTCGGCCTTCGACCAGGTCGGATCCCAGAGCACCTTGGTGATGTACGCCTCGTACAGCCCGAACAGCACTCCCGGCAGGTACACCACCGGCCACGTGACGCGGTTGGCCCTCATCACGTGCCATCCGCCCAGCAGCGCGTGCAGCCCGTACAGCGGCACGAGCATGGCCCACCCCTGCAGTGTGACGAACGGGAACCGCGACGAGGTGGCCGTCACCTCCGCGAGCCACACGGACGTACAGGCGAGCAGCAGCCAGGTCGCGAGCCGTCGCCGGAGCGGCAGCGCAACGGGCGCGTACGTCGTCGCGACCATCGACCCGCTCACGAGCGCGAGCCTATGCGGGTCTGCAACCGCTCACCGCGGGGTGAGGTGGACCCCGGCGACCATGCAGCGGACGGACCCGCCCGCGAGCTCGATCGTGGGAATGGACAGCGGCAGCAGCGTCGCGGAGCGCTCGATCGCAACGCGCTGATCGGTGGTGAGAGCGGCGGCGGCCCGAGCCGACAGCGCCAGCAGGCGTCCGTTCGTACCGGTGAGCTCGATCGCGTTGCCGGCGAACTCCCCCACCTGCTCGAACGTCAGGTCGAGTACCTGGCGGCCGCTCTCGGCGAGCCGCTCGGCAACCTCAGCCCGACGTCCCGGCTCGCTGATCGCAGCGAGGCAGACCAGCGCGTACTCGGTGGCGATCGTCATCAGCACGTTCGTGTGGTAGATCGTCCGGCCCGTACGATCCGCGGTCGGGAAGACCATCGGCTCGTAGCCGAACGCCGTGCAGAAGCGTTCGAGGATGACGGGATCGGCGCGGTGGGAGCTCGCCACGTACGCGACCCTCTCCAGATGGTCGAACACCATCGCGCCCGTGCCCTCGAGGAACAGGTTGTCGTACTCGAGTCCTGAGTAGTCGATGACTTCCTGCACGCGGTACGTGCTCTTGAGCAGCTCGATGACATCCATGCGACGCTCTCGGCGCCGGCTCGGGGCGTACATCGGGTAGATCGCGATCCGACCGCCCTGATGGGTCGAGAACCAGTTGTTCGGAAAGACGGAGTCCGGGGTGTCGAGCTGCCCGAAGTCGTCGAAGACGTGGATCTGTATGCCCGCAGCCGTCAGTGCTGCGACCATCGCGTCGAACTCCTCACGCGCCGACTGCGCCACGGTCGCCGCGGGCGTCTCCCCGGGCGCGGCCTGGAATGCGTTGTCGGCGAGGGTCTCGGGGTTCACCGCGAACCGATGCGGCCTCACCATCACGGCTGCGGTCGGGGCCTGTACGTTCCGGAAGTTCACGTCGCACTCCTGTCCCCCCGGAGTCTAGGGATCGCGACGCGTACCCACCGATGAACCGGGGTTGTGGTCGCTATGGGAGGGGTGGCGAGGCCTCCGCGAAGTTCAACGGGAGTTGTGGTCGCTATGGAACCCGTCTGCTGCTCCAGAACGACCACAACTCCGGTTGAACCCATGGCTGCCCGGATGACCCCGCTGAGAACGGCAACAACCCCCGTCGAACCGGCCGCGCGCTCGACTCCGGCCCAGGGCTCTCTGCGGAGTGCACGTCGTCACCAGGCATCGACGAACACTCTGGAGCCCATCAGAAGCCCGATGCCGAGAAGAAGCGCCGGAAATGTCCCGTACGGCACCAACATCTCCATCGTGCGGCCATCGCCGCCGGGGGGCGTGGAAACGGACGGAACCTGTCAGTGAGCACCGATAGGCTAAGCCCGCCAGCCACGATGAGGGAGAAACCCGTGAGCGACGTCACCGCCACTGCCAGCAGCGCGTACCGCCAGATCCTGGAGGTCATCGGATCGGTCGAACCTCGGATCGCCGCGGCGACCAAGCAGGAGTTGACCGACCAGCGAGGGTCGCTGAAGCTGATCGCGAGCGAGAACTACGCATCGTTGCCTGTGCTGCTGACGATGGGCACCTGGCTGAGTGACAAGTACGCCGAGGGCACGGTCGGGCACCGCTTCTACGCCGGCTGCCAGAACATCGACACCGTCGAGAGCGTCGCCGCCGAGCACGCGCGGGAGCTGTTCGGGGCCGACTACGCCTACGTGCAGCCCCACTCCGGCATCGACGCCAACCTCGTCGCGTACTGGGCGATCTTGAGTCACCGCATCGAGTCGCCGACGCTCGAGCGTCTCGGTGCCAAGACCGTCAACGACCTCGCCGAGGACGACTGGGAGGATCTCCGCCGCGAGTTCAACACCCAGCGCGTCATGGGCATGGCGCTCGACGCGGGTGGCCACCTCACCCACGGTTTCCGCCACAACATCTCCGGCAAGATGTTCCGCCAGAAGTCTTATGGGACCGATCCCGACTCGCAGCTCATCGACTACGACAAGCTGCGTGCGGACGCTCGTGAGTTCAAGCCGCTGATCATCGCGGCGGGCTACTCCGCGTACCCGCGTCGCGTGAACTTCGCCAAGATGCGCGAGATCGCCGACGAGGTCGGCGCCACGCTGTTCATCGACATGGCCCACTTCGCAGGGCTCGTGGCGGGCAAGGTGTTCACCGGCGAGGAGAACCCGATCCCGTACGGGCACGTCATCGGCTCGACCACGCACAAGTCGCTCCGCGGCCCGCGCGGCGGCTTCGTGCTGGCGACCGCCGAGTACGCCGACTCCGTCGACAAGGGCTGCCCGATGGTGCTGGGCGGACCGCTGGGCCACGTCATGGCAGCCAAGGCCGTCGCGTTCGCCGAGGCTCGGACAGTGTCCTTCCAGACGTACGCCCAGGCGGTCGCCGACAACGCGAAGACGCTGGCCGAGGGGCTGCTCAAGCGCGGCGTCAAGCTCGTCACCGGCGGCACGGACAA
>PMLO01000090.1:104836-123811 GCA_003158895.1 Propionibacteriaceae bacterium | reverse complement strand
GGCGTGCAGTGGGCAGTCGACGCGTTCAAGGACGGCACGATCCCGAAGGCCGCACTGACCTGGCAGGAAGAGCAGTCTCGGCAGGCGTTCCAGGACGGCAAGCTCGTCTTCCTGCGCAACTGGCCGTACGTGTACTCGCTGGCCAACAAGACCGACGGTTCCTCCAAGGTCAACGGCAAGTTCGCCGTCGCGCCGATCCCCGGCCTGAACGGTCCTGGCGTGTCCACCCTCGGTGGCCACAACATGGGCATCTCCACCTACTCGCAGAACAAGGGCACCGCGCTCGCGTTCATCCAGTGGTGGAACAGCGCCGACAACCAGAAGGCCAACACGATCGCGACCTCCAACGCTCCGACGTGGACCGCGCTCTACACCGATCCCACGCTGACAAGCCAGTTCCAGTACCTGCCGGTCCTGAAGGCGTCGATCGACAAGGCACAGGCTCGTCCGAAGGCTGTGAAGTACGGAGACGTCACCCTGGCCATCCAGGACGCCGCGTACAACGCACTCAATGGGACGACCACGGCTCAAGCGGCCATGGACGACCTCCAGACGAAGCTCACAGCTCTCGTCAAGTAGGGCATCACTCGGTAGTGTCGCTGGCGTGGTACCTGGGGCTCCGTCCCCGGGTGCCACGCCAGCGGGCCAATCTCGCTCAGGAGGTGCCATGGGAGTCACCACAGCGGAGCGCACAGCTCCGGTAGCTACAAAGCGTAAGAAGAACGCATTCTCGGACGGTCAGGGTGCGTTGGCGGCAATGCTGCTCGCCCCGACCTTGCTGGTGATGTTCCTCGTCACCGGCATTCCCATCGTCATGTCGGTCACGGAGTCGTTCTTCCGCGCCAACGGCGGCGTCGATCCCAACACTGGCTTGGTGAACACGGGGACAAGCTTCGTCGGCCTCCAGAACTTCACCGACATCTTCGCCCACCCGACCCTCGTTGTCGGGGTCTACGGTTCGATGGACCGGTTGATCAACTCGTTCCTCAACACCACCCTGTTCACCATCGTCTGCGTCGTCCTCGAGACGATCCTCGGCGTCGCCATGGCGCTCATCATGGCCAAGGCCTTCCGTGGCCGCGGCCTGGTCCGCGCGGCCATCCTCGTACCGTGGGCCATCCCGACGATCGTCTCCGCCGTGATGTGGAAGCTCATCTTCAACACGGATGGCGTGGCCAACAAGCTGCTCGGCCTCTCGAACACCCCGATCCTCTGGCTCGCGGACAACAAGTACTCGCAGATGGCGATCATCATCGCGGACGTCTGGAAGACAGCGCCCTTCATCGGGTTGCTGACACTTGCTGGACTCCAGACGATTCCCGCCGAGGTCTACGAGGCAGCCAAGGTTGACGGGGCCAATGCGTGGCAGACGTTCGTACGCATCACGCTGCCCATGGTCAAGCCGGCGCTCGTCGTCGCGGTGCTGTTCCGGACCCTCGACACGCTCCGCATGTTCGACCTGCCCTGGGGCATGATCGGCCCCGCCAAGTACTCGGTGGAGACCCTGTCGATGTTCGCGTACCAGGAGATGAACGCCACGCGGTACGGCACGGCGGCGTCCTACTCGATCGTCCTGTTCTTCTACATCGTCCTCGTGGCGTTCCTCTTCGTGAAGCTGCTTGGTGCCGATGTCGTGGGCGACGAGGAGCTCAAGGCGGTCAACGCGCAGCGCAAGCGCATGCATGCCCTGAACAAGCAGCAGACGAAGGCTACAAAGGTACGCACCACGGTGACGAGCGGAGGATCGGCATCATGACCCAGGTCGCAACTCCCGTTGTCGCGCACCTCACCCCTGAGGAGCTCGGTGCGCTGCAGAAGCCAAGCCACCCCGCCAAGTGGTGGATCGGCACGGTCGCCTCGGTCGTCGGCATGGCGCTCATCGTGATCTACTGCCTGGTGCCGTTCTACTGGATGGTCATCTCGTCGTTCCGGCTGCCCACCATGGGACTGAGCAACGACTACTGGCCGAACCCGTTCTCGCTCGCGAACTACCCAGGCGTCTTCAGCGCTGAGAACAACTTCTTCCGGGCGATCCTGAACTCGGTCGTCGTCTCCGTGACGACCACGGTGCTCACGCTGGTGTTCGGGATCATCGGCGCGTACGCGCTGGCGCGCTTGCGGTTCGCCGCCAAGGGCTTCGTGCTGGCCATCATCATCGGGGCCTCCATGTTCCCCGGCGTCACGCTGCTCATCCCGTTGTTCAAGCTGTTCACCGGCTCGTACGACTGGCTGCCCATCCACTGGCTCAACCAGTACCAGGCGGCGATCATCCCGTCGCTGTCCTTCGGTCTGCCGTTGTGCGTCTGGAACCTGACGGCGTTCTTCCGTCAGCTCCCTGTCGAGCTCGAGCAGGCAGCCATGGTCGACGGCTGCACCCCCGGCGAGGCGTTCCGCAAGATCATCCTTCCGCTCGCAGCACCTGGTGTGTTCACGACGGCGATCCTCACCTTCATCGCGGTGTGGAACGAGTTCATGATCTCGCTGACGTTCCTGCAGGCGAAGGACATGAAGACCGCCACGGTGGCCCTGAGCCAGTTCACGGGCACCCTGGGCTTCAACACGCCTTACGGCTCGATCATGGCCGCGGGCGTCATCACGACGGTCCCGCTGCTCGTCCTGGTGCTGTTCTTCCAGCGCCGCATCGTCGCCGGCCTGACAGCCGGTGGCGTGAAGTAGGTTCTTGCGAGTGTCCTGACGAAGGCCCGGGTGAGCAATCTCCCGGGCCTTCGTTCTGCGTACGACCAGTGGCGGAGCCGGTCGCACCAACGACGAAAGGGCCTCGCGTCAGCGAGGCCCTCATTCGTACACCACCAGGGACTTGAACCCTGAACCCGCTGATCCACAGTCGACGGATGTCTTCGACCTCGTCGCGTGGGAGCCGGCGTCTGAACCTGATCCACAGCTGGCGGATGTCATCGACATGTTCGAGTGGAAGCGGGTGGCTGAACCGCAGTTTGAGACCCGCTCAGCGGCTGATGGGGTAGCCGACTCACCTACGGCAGCACCCGGGTCGTCGCCCTGCTCGGAGTCTTAACATTCCGCCCATTGCACCCGAGGCATAACTCGGTTGATCATGCTGCCGGAATGACTTTCTCTGATCCTCGATGTCGTCCGCTTCCGCCCGGGTGGGAAGCGAATATCCGCGCGTGGCTTGAGTTTCTAGCCGCTGGGGGCGCCGCGACGACGACCAGGTACACCCGTCGAGCCGCCATCGCCCGGATGGCGCGAGCTGTACAGAAGCCACCCGCCGAGGTGTCTCACGATGACCTCACGTCATGGATGGCGCGGCAGGCCTGGTCACGGGAGACCCGGCGGAGTGTTCAAGTGTCCATGGTTCTGTTCTGGCGGTGGGCGACCGAACGGAACGTGACTGCCTGCAATCCGGCCATCGGTCTACCGCGGGTGCCGGTCACGCCGCCGGCGCCGCGGCCGCTCGCTGAAGACGTCTACCGACAGACAGTGGCGGTGTGCCAGGAGCCGATGATCGAGCTGATGATCCGGCTGGCGGGGGAGTGCGGGCTTCGACGAGCCGAGATTGTCCAGGTCCACGCGCGCGACCTGACGCGCGGTGACGACGGCTGGTGGATCCGTGTTCATGGCAAGGGGGGCCGGGAGCGGGCGGTGCCGATCATGGCGGACTTGGCGGTGGCTTGCCGGACCACGGCGGGAGGAGGGTGGTGCTTCCCTGGCCAGATCGGAGGGCACATGTCTCCGGGCTGGGCCGGCAAGCTCGCTGCACGGGTGCTGCCGACGTGTACTGGGCTCCATACGTTGCGTCACCGCTATGCGACTTGCATCTACCGGGCGACCGGCGACATCGTCGCGGTTCAGCAGCTGCTCGGGCACTCGTCGCTGGCAACGACTCAGCGTTATGTGGCGATCGGTGATGACCGGCTCAGACGCGCTGCGGCCGCGGCCGCCTGAGCCCACGACACACCGCACACTGTGGACTGTTACGTATCCACGTACTGGCGCGGATACGTGTTAACGTAGTTACGTACTCCCCGTATCCGGTTGGATGCGGCTGACCGTGAGGAGACGTGGTTGTGACCGTTGTGATTGCTGTTGTGAATCTGAAGGGCGGGAGTGCCAAGACGACGACTGCCGCGTTCCTGGCGCAGGCGTTCCACGACGCGGGGTTGTCCGTGTTAGTCGTCGACGCTGACCCCCAGGGTTCGCTGTTGCGGTGGGCGGACGGTGCGGAATGGCCGATGCCTACCATCGCTCTTCCGGCCCGTACGTTGCACATGCAGCTGCGCGGTCTCGCGGGCGAACATGACGTGGTTATCGTCGACACGCCGCCGCTGGACTCGCAGGCCGGCATTGTGTCCTCGGCACTTCGGGCCGCTGACCTGGTGGTGGTTCCGGTGGCGCCGACGCCCATGGAGGTCGAGCGCCTCAGCGCTGTCCGAGACGCGATCGACGACGTCGCAGCGCTTCGCCCAGACGGGTGCCCGCCGTCAGCAGTGGCGGTACTGAGTCGGACCGTCGCCCGGGCCGCATCAACGGCCGTGTGGCGGGCAGCGCTCGTAGACGACGGCTGGCGGGTACTTGGCGCCGAGGTCCGCAGGCTCGAATCCATTGCTCAAGCTGCCGGCGACCCGATCCAGCAGACCGGACCGTACGCGGCTGTGGCCTCAGAAGTCCTCGACATCACCCTCACCATCGAAGGAGCATCCGCCGCATGAGCGCCGCCGAAGACCTCGCCGACAAGGCAGCCCGACTCAAGAGCCGGCAGGCCAAGACAGTAGAAGCGGATGTCCGTAGATCCGTGCCGACACCAGAGCCGGCTGGACGGACGGTCCGGCTCAGCGTCGACATCCCGGCCCGCGACCACGCCGACCTGGCGCGCTGGTGCCTCGACGCTGCCGCCGAGCTCGGCGTCGCACGGGTCGCCGGCCAAGAACTCATCCGAGAGCTCATCCGGCAAGCACTCACAGACACGGTCCTCCAGCAGAAGATCACAGACGGTGTGAAGGCTCACCGCGACGGGCGCGCAGGACAGGGCTGACACCAACGCAGGCATGAACACCTCAGGCCGGTGGACGGGGCGCGGCGACAAGTCCCGGGACGATGACCAGACCAACAAGAGGAAGCCACGGATGAGCCCTACCGATCTCCCTTCGAACGACGTACCCGCTGTCCGTCACAGCGGGCTTGGTGGCCGGCTGCACAGAGAGCCAGTAGGCCGGGATGACCTGTTCCACCTAGTGACGGACCCGGATCAAATCGCTGAGGGCACGAAGAGGGCCGCGGACGCGATCCGGGCGCTTATCGAGACGCCTGACTCGGACCAGAGCTAACCGCACTCACTATCACTGGAGCTCGGCTGACGCCGGGCTTACCAATCGATGCCTCGTTCGTCGCGGTAGCCGGGTCGGCTCGCGTCATGGGTCAGGATGCCTTGGTTGTGTGGGGACGAGAGTGCGCCGTGGTGGCCGTCGTGGGTGGTGAGGATGGCTCGTAGGTGATTGATAGCTTCGGCGAGTCGGCGGTTGATCGTGGAGGGGCTGACGTTGGCCTGTTCGGCGATCTGATCGAGGGTGAGGCCGTCCAGGCGGCCGAGGAGGGCGGCCTGCTGGTCGCGGCCAAGGGAGCTGATGGCCACGGCGAGGGCCCGCTGATCGTGGCCGGCGAGGTAGATGCTTTCGGGAGAATCTACGGTTGGTGCGTGGGGGATGGTGGCTTCGTCGAGGACGGTGGTCTGGAACAGGCGGGTTCTGTCGACGTGGTCGGTGGACGACCGGGCCGCGTCGGCGATCTCCTGACGGCTGGGTTCGCGGTGGAGGTTGCCGTGGAGAGTGGACTCGGCGGCGAAGATGCGCCGGACGCGGCGCGGTTCGGGGATGCCGGCGCTGTCGTAGATCGAGTGTGCGTGGTGGATCCACTGGTGGGCGTAGGTGTACCAGCGACCCAGGTCGGGATTGAACGTCTGGGCGGCCTGGAGGAGCCGGAGGTGGATGTCGGCCCTGACATCGTCGCGGTTGCTCGGGGCGGCTCTGTGGGCGACCTGTTCGGCCATCGGGGCCGCTGACAGGGCGAGCTGGGCGGTCGCGGCCCGGCCGGCGTCGACGATGCTGTGCAGGTCCGTACCCGGTGCGAAGCGTGCCGCGGCGTCGGTGTCGCCGGCGAGAGCTGCCGCGGCGAGGGTGCCGCGGTCACGGTCACCGGCCAGGGCGGTGCACCCGGCATCGGTGAGCTCGCGCGCGGTCACCTGGGGTGAGGTTCGGATGGTGCGGTCTGGCGGAGCCGGCTGGGCCACGGGTTCGGCCGGCGCGGGGAGCGGCGCCGGGTCCGGAGCGGGCTGGGGGAGTACTTGTATCTGGCCGGCGACCCACGCCAGGGTCGACAGCTCGAGCCGCTGAGCCGCTACCCGGACGCGCGGCGCATCCAGCACCGTGGCCGCGACACCGACGTGCCCGAAATGGGAGGCGAGGAACGCCGCCGCGCGGGCCTCGGCTGGCTCGTGACGCGCTGCGGCGAGGGCCGAACCGATCATGCTCAGGCTTCGGGCCGCCGCGTCCAGAGAGGGTGTCGCCGCCGGCGGGGTGAACGCGGTGAGCGCGTCCATCAGCTGCTGCTGGATCCCGGTCAGGACCTCAGGTCCGATCGAGCTCGTCAGGCACACGGCGTCGATCGCGGCCGCGGCTTCACGCAGAATGGTCCGCTGCGTCGCAGCACCGGCCCACCGGGCGGCGTCACCAGCGGGCAGCTGCGCCAAGGCGGGAAGCCATGCTGCGAGTGCGGCCGCCGTCCGGGTCGGCTCGACCGGGCGGCACAGGGCCACGTCGAGGGAACGCTCTGCCGCGTACAACCAGCCGGAGGCCTCCTGCTGCTGGGTGCGCAGCCGCACCTGGTGGACCGCCTCGAACGCGATCCGGTACAGGATGGCCCGACGGTCCTCACCCTGGGTTGCGCGGTACCCGGCCACCATGGCGGCGACGTCCCGGTAGCCGACATCCGCACCGCCCGCAGGGGCCGACCGCAGGGCCGCTTTCGTGGCGACCGCGAGGACCGCGATCGGGTCCATCACCGGGATCGGTCCGTGCTCGAGGCGCGCCTGCACCAGCGCACCCACCAGCATTCCCCAGTCCAGCGGCAACGTGTCCGACACCACCCCGGCGGTGGCGGGTCCCAGCCAGCGGATCTGTCGAAGGGCCGTTGTCAACGGGTCAGGCGGCATGTGCGCGTCGCGTCGCAGTCAGGGCGGTCAGGAACCTGCGGTAGAACCCGGGCCAGTCCGGGTGAGCCGCGCACATCTCCTCGGGCCAGTCAGCGATCAGCTCGCCGATCAGCTCCAAGCACGCCAACACCGTCGCCGGCCCCGGCCCCTCAGGCGCCAACGCCCACGCCTCATCCGGCTGCTCCCCGGCGAACCCCAGACCTGCGACTACCAGGTAGTCCAACGCCGCCAGCACCGGATCATCCGCGCCAACGGGCGGCCCGTAGAGCGCGACCGCGACGATCGCGACTTGGCCGACGCGAACCGCGCCCACCTCGACCGACGAAGCATCCACCGAACCGACCTCCATCCGCCCCCGAGGGATTCCGGGGCTTCACCAATGACTATGTACCAGACGCGCCGTATCCACTCATCTATCCACAGCCTCGCGCTCCGCGTGATGGGTTCGAATCAAACGGGCTCACCCGATCCGGAGTCGAGCGACTGCCGTCGCCGGCGGCCGACACCGAGTGCTTTCAGACGTTGAGCGCGACGTGCCGCAGCGCACTCAGGGCAACCCGCACGCTGATGATTGTTGACCGAGGCGAACCATTCGTGGCGCTCCTTGGGGCAAAGCCACCACACCTTCCGTGGCGACCCAGCGGTGACGTCATCCGGCGTCAGATCACCGTTCAACGTCGGATGCCACTCCGCAGCCCGCTCCGGATGCGTCACGCTCATAGGCTTGTCGTAGAACCCCGCGCACTTCCGACAGCCCGACCCCTTCGTACGCTGCGCGATCCTCGCCTGCCACACGTGATCGTCACCGGCTTCACATCGCCACCACACCTTGCGACCTGAGCCAGCCGTCACATCATGGGGAGTCCGATCCCCGTTGAGCGTCGGATGCCACTGCGCGGCCAACTCGGGCCGCTCCACGGCCAGACTCTCTCGCCGGTAGTGCCGCCGACCCGGATCACACTTTGGACAACCAGACCCCTTCCCGAAGGTCCGGGTATCAATTCGCGTATTCCACTCGTGACCTAACGGGCACAGCCACGCGACGCGCGCCGAGGAGCCGGCCGTGAACTGGTCCGGCGTCAGATCCCCATTGAGGACTGGATGCCACTCCGCGGCAACCTCGGGATGCGTGACGCTCAGGCTCTCCAGATACCGCCTCCCCGCGCACAGCAGACACCCCCTGGCCGGCAGCCGCGCAGCAACCGGCGCCTGCCACTCATGAGCTGCCCGGCACAACCACCACACCCAACGGGGATCTCCCGTGGTCAGCGTCTCAAGGTCAATGCCGACATTCAGAGTCGGGTGCCACTCCGCCCGCAAGTCCTGCCGAACGGTGAGCGCCAGGACCGGCAGGGACCGCTTATCCAGAACGCACTCCGGACACAACCCCTTCCCCCGACCACGCGAGTGGACGGTTGCCTCCCACTCGTGACCCCGGTCACACAGCCACCACACCGGCCGAAGGTCCCAGACCGTCAACGTTTCCAGAACCATCCCCACGTTGCGAGTCGGGTGCCACTGCTCCGCCAGCTCCGGCCAACGCTCGGTGACAAGTACCTTCCGGCAGTCTGGGCAACCCGTCCCCCTGGCCCGGTTACCCACCGTGGCCTGCCACTCGTGGAGCCTCTCGCACAGCCACCACACACGCCTATCGGACCCCGCCGTCACCAGATCCGGCGTCAGGTCATCATTGCGCGTCGGATGCCACTGCGCCGCCAGCTCCGGATGCGTCACGCTCAGCGGCTTGGAGTAGAACCCCGCGCACGACGGGCAACCGCTACCCGCCGTCCGCGCGTACACGCGGGCTTCCCACACATGCCGACGCTTGCAGCGCCACCACACCATCCTCCGCGAACCGGCCGAGACATCATCGGCAGTCAGCTTCCCATTCAGCAACCGAGCCCACTGGGCCGCCACCTCCGGATGCGTCACGCTGATCGGCGACCCATACCGAAACGACTTCCCCGTCCCGGTGGACATCGTCATGCCTGGTCTCCTCGTTCTCTGTGGGCCGTGTCCGGATAGCTCGTCATCACAACTGCGGCGTTCCAGCCCGCTCGCGGGCGGACGACCAGAGCCGCCAGACCAGCGGGTCGCTGTCCCATTCGCTTGGGTTCTGCACCTCAGCGTCAGCCCCCTCCGGATCGGTCTCGATCACGACCATTATCTCCACCCGCAGCCCTTCGATGCCGTCCTCCTCCAGACGAACGGCATCAGCGAACACCTGCGCGTACGCGTCGTACGATGCCCTGTACCGTTCGAACAGCGCGGCGGTCGCCGCCTCGAGGACAGCCAGCTCATCAGCAGTCGCGCCTTCACCGAAGGGATGCTCGCGGGTCCCGTCACCGGGCCAACCGATCCCGTCCAGCGCCTCAAGCAGAGTCGGCAGACAGCCAGAGTCCTCCACGAGCTGCGCGACGTTCAGCGGCACCACGACCGGCTCAGTCCGATGACCGACCAGGGTCTGAGCCTCATCCTCATAGCCGACCACCCCCCGCAACAGATCACGGACAAGGCCCGCCTCCCAAGAGCCCGGCCGTCCGGCGACGACTCGCTCCACACTCCCGACATTGGCGGCGGCCGACACCAGAGCCGTCACCAGAAAGTCCGCGAAATCGGCAGGCTCCACAGTCCCATCCCCACGAAGGCAGGTCAGCCGGATCGCCTGGGTCAACACAGTCACGGCCTCGGCCCACAACGTCGCGTGGTCGGAATCATTGACAACACTGAAATCAGTCATCACTCGGCCCCCTCTCGGACAGCACCCTCGCCCTTGGCAGATACAGACGGGTACACAGCAGCGCCCACATCGGGGACCAGGCGGTCCTCAGGCGCGTGCGCTGTCATCCATGCCGCACCGAGGCTGTGGGCCTGGTCCATCATCCGCAGCCACGCGGACTGGAGTTCATTCATGGTCACTCGTGGCGGATGCGGGGGTCCTGGCTCGCCCAACGGGAAGTAGTCGCCGCCAGGCGTACGGATCGTGGCAAGGTACTCGCCAGGTTCGACGGTCCCTGTGAAAATGCTGATCCCTTCGCCAAGGGATGCGATGTTCAGCACGTAGTCACTCATCATCGGGTTGCCTCGTTCCTATTTGCAGCTGAAGGGTGTGTGTGACTGGTGTCGGTTGGTTCGTTCTCTTCCGTGCCGGCCATCACTCCACCCACTTGGTGGTCTCGGGCTCGGGTTCCGGCGTCGGCTGCTTGGCCGCAGTTGTTGGCGCGGCCGGGTGGGTCAGTTTGCGGAGAGCTGCTGGCTTCATATCCAGGACCGCTGCTGCTCGTTGCATGCCTGAGGTGGTGACCAGGTCGAGCAACGCGTCGGTGTACGCGCGGGCCGCGTCGTCGACGGCCACCTCGAGGTCGCGGAGTTTGGCGTCTCGCGCGGCCGTGACCTTGGCCAGTCCGACCGAGGCTGATTCGACGCGCTTCACTGCGGCCTGTTCGCGACGCACGAGCTCTGCCAGCCGAGTGCCGATATCCGACTTCGTCATGCCGCCGACTCCTCGATGTAGGCCAGGAGTTCGGCGTCCCGGTGAGGCCGCAACACCTCAGGATGCGGCACCCCGGCCTGTCGGGCGGACTCCTCGACCCGTAGCAGGTTCGTCTTGGCTACGTCGCAGTCGCGGCACGCCGCCACGTAGGCAGCCCACTGCGTGTCGTGGTGCGTCTTCTCCCG
Organism: Propionibacteriaceae bacterium; assembly: GCA_003158895.1. Classification (GTDB taxonomy): domain Bacteria; phylum Actinomycetota; class Actinomycetes; order Propionibacteriales; family Propionibacteriaceae; genus Fen-668. The sequence goes on along the minus strand of PMLO01000090.1, from coordinate 112,950 downwards.
AGCAGTGAGTGCATCCATCCCGGCACGTGTCGCGGCGACGTGCGCACTGTCAGCGATCCAGCCGCGCCAACTGTGATGCTCGCCGCAGTCGAGCGCGTCCGCAACCGCCACCCACCGCGACAGCGACAGCGGCGCTGCGACGGCGGACAGTTCCGCTGACAAGCCGGAGTTCATGCGCGTCAACGCGCGTTGGGCCTGGTTCCACGCGGCGTGCAGGGCGACGCCGGCCTCGCGCAGTTCGGACAAGTGGGGGTGAGCGTCGCTCAGAGCGGGCGGGATGCGGTACGTCATGGTTCAACTCCAGTTCGGTAGCGGTCGTTCTACCTCACGCGAAGAACCGTCCCCGATCTGTCGCAACTCTCAGCCCGGTGGCACCAGTGCGCGGATGCGGGCGTGCTGGGGGCGGGGGTGAGGTTCTGCTGGCGACCCCCGAGGCGGTTGTGCTGCCGCTTGACGTAGTAGCGTGTGACGATTATAAATGTCACATGGAGATAGCCATCAGTCGACTCTCAGATCCGGCCCTGGACGAGCTGCGGCGGGAGGTTCGCATCGAACGCTTGAGTCGCCGAGGATGCGAACACGCCTGTGGGATCTGTCGAACTTCCTTCGTCGCTCGCATGGGTGCCCACTTCTGTTCTGGACGCTGCCGAACGACGGCGTACCGTCAGCGCATCGGGAGGACCACGTGAAAGTTGTGGTCGAAGCTGCGCGCAGATATGGGACGGTTTCGCCGCTGCGGTACCCCGGCGGCAAGTCTGCGCTGGCCGGGCTCTTCGCTGACCTGATCGCCGACCTCGGCATCCGCAACTGCACCTACGTGGAGCCGTACGCCGGCGGAGCCGGCGCCGGTATCGCATTGCTACGCGAAGGCATCGCCAGTCAACTCGTCATCAACGACATCGACCCGGCGGTGCACTCGTTTTGGAGCCAGGTCGTTGACCACAACACGGCATTCGTTGACTGGATCGCCGAAGTCCCACTGACGCTCGACGAGTGGCGCAGGCAGCGTGAGATCTACCGCTTCAAGGGCAACAAGCAGGAAGCACTGGGTCGGGCGTTCTTCTATCTCAACCGAACGAACCGCAGCGGTGTGCTCAACGCCGGCGTCATCGGCGGACAGACGCAGGCAGGCCGCTACAAGATCGACGCGCGCTTCAATCGCGAGACTCTGATCGAACGCGTTCGCGCGATCGGGGCCCTGCGGTCGGCGATCGAGGTGACCGCGCTTGACGGTCGGACCGTGATACAGAAGCACGCCAGGAGAAGATCGTCGTTTCTATACATCGACCCGCCGTACGTACACGCAGGCTCGCTGTTGTACCTGAACGCCTTCGAGGCGCGCGATCACCAAGCACTCGCCGCAGTGGTCGACCGTATTGGCCAGGCGCACTGGTTGATGACCTACGACCAGTCATCGTTCATCGAGATGCTCTACGCCAATCACTTTCAGGGGCGCCTGGGGTTGAACTACTCGGCGCGGTACCCAGGGAAGGCCTCAGAACTACTCGTGGCGTCGAAGGCAGTTGGGAACTTGCTTGAGCAGTGGACGGCTAGGCGGGGCGCATCAGTCGGATGAGCACAGGCTGAACGAGTGAGTACGCCGCCCGCACCTCGTCGGCCTTCACTTCGAGGTGCGGATTGTGGGCGGCGGCGTTGAACCAGCTGACACTCCCTGGTTTGGTCGCGGCACCGGACTGGATTGCGTTGATCGAGTCCCGGTACGACCGCTGGCTGGCGTACCGGCTCGTTACCGAAGGGAAGACTTGGCTGAGCATTCCGGTGACGGATTGGGCCGTGCCGTCGAAGTGCCACTTGATCGTGGCCTCAAGGACTGAACGCAGCAGCATCGCGGCCGCCGACGGAGTCTTGTTGACATTGATCGACCGCAGCTCGAGCACCCGCTTCTTCAGGTTCGACGGGATGTGGTCGAACGGGAGGCCGGTGATGTCGAGCCCTTGCAGAGTGTCGGGGCTGTTGGGTCCGCGTCCTCCTCCGGAGCTAGCGGCTCCACTATCCACTGCGCCGGCAGGTCCATTCCCAACCCCGGTCGCCGCCGATCCGCCGCTACCCGCCCCTGCTGCCCGGTCGTCGCTACTGCCTGAAGTGTCCTGGGTGATGTCGTCAGCGGCGGCGGGGGTGCCGAGCAGGCGAGCGAGCAGTGCGGCCTGCTCCTGTGAGCGGGCCTTGAACTCCGGCGAGCGGGTGTTGAAGTCTCCCGTACGGAAGCCGTTCATCAGGTACTCGAGTCCGTTACGCACAGCGACAGGCAGGCTTGCGCCGATGTTCTCAGGCTTCTTGCGAACTGGCTCGATTCGACCTTCGGAGTCAAACCTCACACCGATCGCTGCTGCGATGGCTGCGTTGCGATAGGCGTACTCAAACGACGTCATGTACAGGTCAGCGCTGACGACGTAGTCACGGAGTGTCTTGTCCTTGAACAGCACCCCGGACAGGAACCGGCGCATGGCGGCCATCTGGAGGAACCGAACAACGGCGACGTCCGGATACAACGCTTTCAAGTCCTGAACGTCGAACCCAGGCCCGAGCAAAGAGAAGTAGTAGTTGGCTTGCTGATCGCGGCTCCAACGCTTCTTGGGGATGCTGGTGTGGAGACGAGCGATGTGCTTCCGTGCCGCAGCACGGTTGGGCACCACGATCACCCGGATCTTGTCCGGCATGTTCGGAACCTCGGTGGCGTAGCGCGTCCGCAACTCCTCGACCTGAGCCCGGTGGGCCGGCGCGATACCCGGATCGCTGATTGCCTTGAGCGCGCTGACCCGGCGATTTCCCTCTAGGACCACGTAGGCACTGTCCTCCCTGACCGCGATCGGGACCTCGTTGTCGAAGTAGCCGTCGCGCAGGAAGAGCTTGATCTGATCAAGCACGTCTTCGGAAGCGAAGAGGTAGTTGAGCGCCGCAGCCTCGTCGTCCGGGGCGACCGGAATCCGGTAGTTCTTCAGATCCAGGTGCAATCTGTCGACGGAGACCTCCACAATCGGCAGTTGTTTATACGCCACACCGGCTCCCTTCACCCGGAGGCAAGCATGACACAGCGGGCCGTGATGGGTTGGGCACATCTGAGGATGCGCCGGGTCCAGGGGAATAGGTAGTACTCCGCGGGCTGGAGGCCCGAACGCCTGCCGCTCCGCCTGGCACTTCTTCGCATCCTCGACCTCAGCCACTCACGTTCCCCCACACGCCACCTCCCAACCAACCCCCACAACATCCGCAATGGCTTCCCCGCCGACCTTCCCCCGCTCCGCTCCTCCGACCGACACCTTCCCATTGCCCCACACGTCTGGCATCCGAAGCCCGCTCCGCCCAATCCTCAGGCGTTTCTCAGGTCGCTCAGGATTCTCTTAGGCCCCGCGAAGGCTACGACGACGACGGACACGGACCCCTCGTTACCGGTCCGTGATGTTACAGCCGTGTTACAGCGGTCTCGCACGACCGAGCGAGACACTGTCAGTTGCAGCTTCAGATGACACAAAGCGCCTTTAGGTAACACAACCGCTCCTGTCGGCTGACACCGCCCCTCAGACTTCGACATGTTCAGCGAGACATCAGTTGAGTCCCCGATAGTGGTGTAGCGCGGTCGCCGTGTTCGTCACCGGCGTGTTCGTCGGACGGCGAGGCGGTCACCGCGTGATCCTTCGAGTCAACCTTCCACAGAATCCTCGAGGAGCCATCGCGATGACCGCACCACACATTGTTGACCCTGCCGGCCTGTTGAGCGAAGCCCTGGCGCAAGCCTCGCCGGGGCTGATGCGTCAGCTGCTGCAGACCATGATCAACGCCCTACTGTCGGCCGACGCGGACGCGGTCGTCGGCGCCGAGTGGGGCCAGCCCAGCCCGGGCCGGACCGCGCAACGCAACGGCTACCGCCACCGCGACCTCGACACCCGGGTCGGGACCGTCGACGTTGCGATCCCGAAGCTGCGCACCGGGTCCTATTTCCCTGACTGGTTGTTGGAGCGGCGCAAACGGGCCGAGTCGGCGCTGATCACCGTGGTCGCGGACTGCTACTTGGCCGGGGTCTCGACCCGACGCATGGACAAGCTCGTCAAGACCCTCGGCATCGACTCGCTCTCGAAGTCGCAGGTCTCGCGAATGGCAGCCGACCTCGACGCGATTGTCGACGACTTCCGACACCGGCCACTCGACGCGGCAGGCCCGTTCACGTTCGTCACCGCCGATGCGTTGACGATGAAGGTCCGCGAGGGCGGCCGGGTGATCAACGCTGTCGTGTTGCTGGCGACCGGCGTCAACGGCGACGGCCACCGCGAAGTCCTCGGCCTACGCGTGGCCACCAGCGAAACCGGGTCGGCCTGGAACGAGTTCCTCGCCGACCTCATCGCGCGCGGCTTGGCCGGGGTCCGGCTGGTCACCAGCGACGCCCACCAAGGGTTGCGGGAAGCGATCGCGGCGAACCTGCCCGGCGCCAGCTGGCAACGCTGCCGCACCCACTACGCCGCGAACCTCATGAGCGTGACTCCGAAGTCGATGTGGCCCGCGGTCAAAGCGATGCTCCACAGCGTCTACGACCAGCCCGACGCGACGGCCGTCGGCGCCCAGTTCGACCGGCTCCTCGACTACGTCGACGCCAAGCTGCCCGACGTCCACGACCACCTCGACGCGGCCCGCGCCGACATCCTCGCGTTCACCGGGTTCCCGACCGAGGTCTGGACCCAGATCTGGTCCAACAACCCCACCGAACGACTCAACCGCGAGATCCGACGCCGCACCGACTCAGTCGGGATCTTCCCCAACCGCGACGCCATCATCCGTCTCGTCGGCGCCGTCCTGGCCGAACAGACCGACGAATGGGCCGAAGGACGGCGCTACCTCGGACTCGACGTCCTGGCCCGCTCCCGCATGACCATCGTCCCCACCACCGAACACCAGATCGGAGCCGACACCATGCCCGCACTAACCGCATAACCCACCGGATCACGCGGCAAAACCGCTACACCACTCCCCGGGACTTGACCGAGACATCAAGGCAAGATCACGACTGCGACATTCTCGTAAGACTCCGAACCCTTCGACGGTCGCGAGCGACTCGGGCGATGACACGCATGGGTCAGCAGCTCGTCGCTCGCCATGGACGGAGCCCAGACGGGTCGGCGGGTCCCGACCCTGATCGTCGAACCACGCCGCGGGGGCGGTCCGGACGGCATCGGAAGGCGCCCCTCCCCCACCACGGCGTCACACCGCGCCGATGTTCGCGGGGGCACTTTCGACGCCTGTGGACGATGTGGCGGCCACCTATCGGGAGGTCGCGGTAATCATCGAGCTCGGGCGACCCGAAGTGGAGGCGAGGTGAGGCCCACGAGCCGAAGATGCGCTGAAGACACGTACTGTTGTGCGATCACACGTAGTCCTGATAGAATGCACGTAGAACACGTAGGAGGGAGATGAGGGCGAATGTACTTGGCCATCGACTCGGATGGGCTGGCCCTTCCGCTGGATATCCGGAACGTCGGCATCGTCGACGACGCCGGCGGGACGCACTTTGAGTGCCAGATGACGGGCGCATACCTGGTCGACCTCTATCGGTCGGGGCTTCTCACGCTTACCGGCAACATCCGCCCGGAGCACAACCGGGCGCACGTGACCGGCAAGACCAAGACGAAGATCCAGAAGTGGACACGGGAGCTCCTCGACAACAACGCGATCATTGGCAACATCTCGGTCCGCCTGAATCCTGACGTGTCGGAGTACGAGGAGTGGAACGACGAGGAGACGGGCGATGTCTGCCTGACGATTCGTGAGGGGGTTCTCGACTGCGCCGTGGACTCTCTATCGCGGATCAAGTCAATCCTTGCGGCCGCGGAGAATCCGTTGGCGAGTTTCAATCTCGAGACGCGGTTCCAGGTGCGCATCTGGCTGCTGAACGACACCGACGCGAAGAAGGTCGCGACGATCTATAACACGCGCGGTGACAAGGTCAACGACTCCACAGCGAAGTACGCGTACTCCGAGACGCAGGAGCAGGAGCTGGCTCGGCGCTTGGTGAATCAGAGCCCGCACCTCGGTCAGGACAACGTCGAGGTCTTGTCGAACTCTGTGTCCGCAAGCTCGCACAAGCTGACGGCGTTCAACACCATCAGCAAGGCGATCGAGTCGTTCTGGAAGGGCGGCCCGGTCACGGCAGCCGACCTGGATGAGCAGTCGCGCTGGCTCATCGACGCCTGGGATGCTCTGGTGAGCGTGAGGCCCGAGTTCGGCAAGCTCTCCACCCCGGCGCGTCAGAGCTTCCGGCGCAACTCCATCTCCTCGACCGCCGTGGCGATCTTCGGTCTCATCGGCGCCATGTCGGTGATGTACGCGGAGGGCGTCGAGCCCCGCGAGGCCTTCCCCAAGCTCAACAACCCGTCCGGCCCCGACATCTTCGCGCTCGGCAACCCGATCTGGAGAGACGTGGGCGTCGTAACGCCGTCGGGGACGGCAGGCAACTTAACGACCCGCAACAGCTTCCCCGCTCGGCGTGCCGCGACGCGCGTTCTTCGCAGCGCGATGGGCCTGTCACCGGAGGACGACGACTGATGCGCATCCTCCCCACATCTGTACAGGCCGCAGGCCTGCACCTTGCTGCCCGCACCCACGGGCACGCAGGCTCCCGAAACCGGTCATGCCCCCTCGAGGTCGTTCGAGAGGGCACGGAGGCACTTGGTCAGTGGCCTCCTCACCGTACCGGACGTGGGTGGGGAAGGAGTATGCCGCATGGCTAAGAAGGCACAGAACCGGGTGACCAGCAAGGCCGTCGCATCGAAGGCCTCAAAGGCCCTCAACGACGGGCGCTCGTCGAACCGGACGAAGAGCATCGCCGCTAGCGCGCTGTCCCAGCGCAAGAAGTAGCGAACATGGTGTCCCCGCAACGACCTGCGGGCACCAAACCCGGCGATCCTTCCAACGAAACGACAGAGCGAGGAATCTCATGGCTAAGAAGTGGCCCCGAGACCGCTACACCGGCCCCGGTGGCGGTCTTTACAAGGGTCCGGGCGGGGGCCTGGACCCCTACAACGGTGGGCGCCGACGCATATAGCGGAGGAGGACTTGACCACTACAACGGCGGCGGCCTCGACCACTACAACGGTGGCGGCCTCGACAACTCACCCGGCGGCGGGCTCTACAACGGTCCCGGCGGAGGTCTCTACAGCGGCCCCTGCGACCACCCCTTCATGGCTTCGACGCCGCCGACCCAGGTGTTTGTGAAAGAGCAGCGGGCGCGCGGATCCAACGCCGAAGCTGACGAAATCGCTCGGGCTCACGGGATCAAGTAGACGCGACCGGGAGAGAGCGAGAGACGAGCGCGTCGAGGACGCGGACACCTTCAGCCTGGATGACCCCCGCTGGCGCTTCGTGCGGACGAGCCGGGCAGAGTGCCTCGGGCATGCGCCGAGAAATCTCACAGGGTCTGTCACGCTCGAGCATCAACCGCACCGACGGAACCCTGTGAGATTCGTCTCAAGTGGCGTGTCAACCGACAGCTCCTGAGGCTCCGATCGATTCAGTCACCCCCGTCGCCTGAGCGGTCCAGTCGGCTGGATAGCGGCTCTTCGCAAACGACGGTGTAGTGGCGATTGCGATGTGAAGTCTCAGGACATCGTGCACGCATCTGTCTCGTGACATCGTGCACAGTCGGTCTCGTGACATCGTGGACACTTCGTCGTCGGGTTCTGTTCGGTCATGGAATCGAACCACGTGCCCGCCGATGTGCGGTGGGCGATCGCGAACTGGGCTGATGATGTAGAGCGTGGCGAGGTCAGCCGCTTCTGTGAACGCCACGGAATCAGTCGCTCGGTGTTCTACAAGGTCCGCCGTCAAGCCCTGGCACAGGGTCCGGTGGGCGCTACGGAGCCCGGCTCGCGTCGCCCGCACAGGAGCCCTCGGCAGACGGATCCGGCGGTGATCGAGCACGCTATGGCGGTGCGATCCTGGCTCGCCGAGCAAGGGCTGGATGCCGGCCCGTTGTCTGTGGTTGCCAGGATGAAGCGGCAGGGCCTGACACCTCCGTCGCGGGCGACGCTCGCGCGTGCCTTCGCCGCCGCTGGGGTATCGAAGTCGGAGCCGCGCAAGCGGCCACGTGCGGCCAATCGCCGGTTCGTCTA
>PMLO01000090.1:0-104829 GCA_003158895.1 Propionibacteriaceae bacterium | reverse complement strand
GGTCGTGTCCACAGCCGTGCGCCGGTGGGGCGTCCCGCAGCGGCTGCTGTCGGACAACGGGCTCGCGTTCAACCCCACCCGCCGCGGCTTCACCGGCAAACTGGTGGACTACCTGATCGATCTGGGCGTCAAGCCGATCACGGGTAAGCCGAACCACCCCACGACGCAGGGCAAGAACGAGCGCTTCCACCAGACCCTGCAGAAGTGGCTCAACGCCCGACCGCCGGCCAAGTCCCTCACCGCCCTGCAAGCCCTGGTCGACGAGTTCGACGACTACTACAACAACGAGCGCGTGCACCAAGCCCTGGACGGCAAGACCCCAGCTGAGGCGTGGGCTGCCACCCAGCCCGCCCCCGAGCCGACCGCCGAACCTCGAATGCCCTCGATCCCACCCTCTGCGCGCGCGAGCACGAGCACGAGCGCGCCGGGCACCGTGACGAGTGCCACCCCGACGGCGCGGCCCCGCAGCAGAGCACCGCTGGCCCTGCACCCGGCCGAAGGCACCCTCACCGTGAGGATCAAGAGCAACGGCCAGGTCAAGGCGTTGAGCTGCCTGTTCTACGTCAGCACGAGCCGGGCTGGTCAACAAGTGCACGTGTTGTGGAACGAGCAGGGCGTGGAGATCTTCACCCACGACGGTGAGTACCTCATCGACTACCCACGGCCATCGACGACCGGGCTCTACTACGGGCCGCGGACCGCGCGGCTGGGCACCCCGATGAAGACCGCCGGCCATAACCCTTCCGCAGGGATCACCGGGACCGCGCAACGCAGCGTCTCCAACGGCGGATACGTCGGCGCCCTCGCCTCCAAGTTCTACGCCAGCTACAAGCGATCCGGCCAGCAGGTCACCGTCACCTGGGACGCGACCACGGTCACCCTGGCCGACACCGACGGAACACTCATCGCCGCCTACGCCAAGCCCACCGAGCCGCACGGCTGGCACGGACCCACCCGAGCACTGCCGTCCACGAAGTCCTGAGACATACCCGTGTCCACGATGTCCTGAGACATCACATTGGCGATTGCGATGCGATTGCGAAGAGCCAGGAAACCGAGCCGGCCGAGCGCCTGCAATGCGCTCTGCCCTATCGCCGCTCCAGCGATAGGGAGTTGAAGTAGGCAGACTTCAGTCAGACATTTGCTCACTGCGCTTTCGCGCCGGTATCACGTTCACGCGCTCAAGAACTCTCCGGGAGTTGAGTTCAATTGAAAAACCCGCACTGGTTGCCAGGCCCCCGACAATCACAGCTTGGCGGAGCCGAGCATCATCAAGCGCCCGCCTCAGCGCCGCCCCCAGAGTCACCTCGTCCTTCGGCTCACATCCTACGCAGTTCGAGCCATCCTGCATGAAGGTTCTGAACCCATCGACATCCGTCAACACACACGGGATCCCCGCAGCCATGCCCTCAAGAGCAGAGTATCCGAGACCCTCATAGAAGGAGGGCTGAACCAGTACCGAGGATGCAGCCAAGCAGTCAGGCATCTCTACGCGCGGGACTCCCTCGGCAATGAGCTTGACACCAGCAGAACCCTTCCAAGCAAGGATCCGAGCCTCCACCTTCTCACCATAACTCGTCTCGGCCGAGTGTCCCGCGCCAGCAAGAACCAATAGCTCGCCCGTGCGTCCCACGTGCTCCCATGCATCAAGCAAGACCAGCTGCCCCTTCCTTTCACTCAGCCTACTTGGGCAGAAGACAACGTTCTGGCGAACACTCGCCCCGAGGCGGGCCCGCCCCTTATCTGGGTTTCCCTCACGCATCCCAGACACACTGAACCCGAGCGGATTCAGCATCACCCGTTCAGGAATCGCTCCATGCGCCAAGGCAACATCCTGATAGGTCTCACTTAACGTTACATGCAAGTCAACCCTTTGTAGCGAGTATGCGAACGCCGCGCGAGCACGCCCGAAAGGAAAGTACTCTGTCGCAATTTCCGAATACGTGGTCACCAGCGGGATAGTTGGGTTGTCCGCTAGCGCAATCGCAGCCGCAATTGCCGACTCATGGGAAAGTGCCCACACCAGGTCGTAATGGGTCGCCTCCAGTAGGTCGTGAAGTTGATGGGGAAGTCCGAAGAGTCCGGCCTCCCAGGGCGCCTGGGAGACTCCCCGCTGGATCTTCGCATCGGCTATGACGACCTTCCCATCATGCCTCAGCACATGGTCAGCAAGCCGAACATCGAGTGGTCTTGGTGAAACCACGCAGAGAGTATGGGAGTTCGCCAATTCAGTAATGAGTGCCAGAGCCAGCGATTCGCCACCTCCCACCGCCGGGGACGTTGCTGGAACAAGGAGTAGGATTGTTCGCTTCATCTGATCTCCATCTCTATACTCGACAAACAGGATGATACGCTTGGGTTGCGAACCACCCACCCGACCGGCACGAGCCGCTCACGAGGCAAATGGCGGACATCGAACCGATCGGATGGCCGTGTCACTACTTTGCCTTCCACCGCCAGTACCGCACTTCCGCCGCCATCGAAAGCCATCGCTTCAACGCAGCCTTCCTCCATCATTCGGTTGGCGACATTAACTAGCGAAGTCCCAAGACTGTCGAAACGTAGATCAGCGCTTCGAGGCTCAGTGCTGGAAACTACGCAGACAACTAGACTCCCATCCGCCCGGATGCCGACCGCGGTTTGGGCCCGCTTGTCGCTAAGCAGAACGCTTGCAGTCAAGTGATTCGGGGGGATGCCGCCGACAACGGCCGGCGTCGTCGTGAGAGTAACCCCCGCGGCCTCCACGGTCAGGTCCAGCGGAACCCCCCGAGAGATGATCCGGATAGCACCTTGCGCAGCCGTGCGCGGAATCGCCCTCTCTCGGAGCTTGTAAGTGACATCAGTGGCGCCTCCAAGAATGCTTGCCATCGTGTCGGGATCAACGGCCATGAGAAAGCCACCACCAGGTGGTGTCGGTCGACCACGTCGTTCGACAAGCCCGACGACTTGCCGTCCCACGATTGCGACGAGGTTCTCGTCGGACGCGCATGTGGGGCACTCGCGCGTGCAAGCGCTACTGCCAGGATAGGTAGATCCAGCTATCAAGACATCGATATCCGCCATGCTGTAGTCTGCGATGCGCGCTTGAGGGGTTGTGCCCTCATATATCTCGAAAGTCGGTCGATGATAGATGGGAGGATGCATTATGATGCCATCCTCGACCAGCATCCCCACGGGATCCGGTACTCGCGCAGAGGGATCCTGCGAGAATTCTTCATCGGTCCAGACAAAGTAGCCCGAATTAAAGGCTATCCCATCCTTCGAGGCAGTCGAGAGTCGCCCAGCGGTACGTGAGACCGGTACGATTAGATCCACCGAATCAGGCGCAGGAACATTCCGTCGCATATCTTGATGACCGGCCGGGAAAAACAGCAGTCGCCGTTCTTCGGCGAGAACTTCAGCAACGCGTGCGGCGACGCCCCGGAGGGGTCTCCCATCCCCATCCCGCAATTCGCCGCGAATCATCCTCAGACCGCTTTCGCGTTCGGAGTAGAGGCACGCAATCTCACCTTCATCAATGGATATATATTGAATACCCTCCCAGGTTACTCCGCCGTGCGAATACTTGGACTGAAAAGGTCCCCGCTGGACACTCGGGAGTATAAAGAGGACGCTACGAGATTCAGGGGCGCCAAGCCAGAAGGATCCATAGAATCCTTGCAGCAAGGAGATATCATCGAAGGAATAGGCGGCATGCAAAGACTCATGCGCAAGCCGAGGGAGATCGGTGACGCTAAGGTTCAACCATGCATAGTCCACGAATCCCCCATCCAGTCTCTGGACTCGCTCTTCGCGGTGGTCATTCTTGGTCGCAGACGCTGGGCGCGTTCTCATATCCACTTGACTCCCCTCTTTGGGCTAGATGAATACGGCATGGCCGATGTTCGCGTTTACTGGGCGAAAGCGTTCGGTCCCGAAGCTCCGCAGCAGCGCTTGGACGATGCAATTCGACCCAATTGCCCCACTCATCCATCCCGGATCAAAGGGGGAACGCTTCATCAGCTCGTCCATTGGCAGCGAGTTTAGTTTGTTGGCGAAGTGCTTGAAGTCGGAAACGTGACACCATCCCTCCTCCACGGGTACTCCGAAACTCATAAGGTAGGTTAACTCGTCGCCGAGATAGGCAAACGGCCCTGACCACGGCGGCATTTGTGATACGACCCAGTCGGTGCAATCCGCTACCAGTCGCTCACTAGGAAGACCGTCGAGCAGGAAGCGCTTCGTAAGGTCCATGATTCCGACTGAGAGCAGGTGCCGCTGCTCGCCGATTGCGAGTTGAATGCTGCCGCCACCTACATTGACACCAATTAGCCCCTCAAGATTCGGGTCCGCATTAATCGTCTTCGCAAGTAGTTCTGCTTCGCTATCATGCTCCAAGATTTCTAAAGGAATACCTCTTTCAGCACAAGCCAAGCGAGCGGCGGTGGATAGATCCATTCGATTGCGGAAGGCCGCCGTGGCGACGGCGACGACTCCGTCACCCTCCCGAAGTCCACTCATGAGTTCGTCGAGATAGATTCCCACCTTGTGGTGATAGGCACCATTCGCTGGCCACTTCAACACCTGCCAAGCATGGGTCTTTTGCATCTTTACGCCGTCGCCCAGGCGTCTATAGAGCTTGATGCTGTGGCTCCCCAAATCTGCTACATACATGGGATTGGCGTGGGGCGAGTCTTGACGATCAATCATGCGGATTCCGATCGAATCTAGAACTTTGGGGTGAGCGGTTGGGGGTGAGCGGTTGGGGGTTACGTGTTTTCTCGTGGAGAGATAGCACGTGTCGAGGGAGGATCACGCATGCCAGGGCTAGAGAGTCATCCGGAGCCTCTGACGCGACCAAATCTGTCGCTGGGACCGACGGCATCGGGCGAGTTGGCTCCGCTGACTGACTCACTGGCGATTGGGTGACGAGCCATTCGAAGGACTACAATAACTGCACCAAGCGCTCCAAGGATGCTAAGCGAAGCGGGCAGATAGAACGCATTAGGTATGCCGACCAGCGCGACCGACGCGCTCGCGAACGCGCCGCCCGTGAAGTTCGAAACAGCTTCGAGGCTGAAGGTCCACGAGGTGCGGTCCTCCGTGGTCGTTGAGGGCCAATTCTCGTGCAGAAAGTCGAGGGTCGCGACCGTAGCGCTCACGACGTACACTGCAAAAAGCCCCTGACTTAGGAACAGAAGAGGCTCTTCCGCGGCTGGAATGAGGGAGAAGGAAATGGCTGCAGCTGGAGCCCCGACTACAAGAAGTAGGGTCATGGACCGCCCAGCTGCGACCAACAGGCCCAGGAGGACTATCTCTACAATTGGCGTGGTGGCAATTAGTAGAGAATATGTCTGGGCGGTCATCCGGGTGGATTGAAGAGCCATCGCCGCCAGCGGTCCGACCCGAAAGGCTCCTCCGCATGAGATTAGGGCGAGGCTGACGAATAGATGAACCACCGGACGAGGCCAACGAGCCGTGGCTTTCGGACCCGCAACGACGAGCGGAGTGGCTGCTTGTTCCCCTCGCTGTTGCCGAAGTGCGATATATGTGAAGCATGCGCTCTGCGCCAGGGCCGCGATCGTGAGCGCGTGCTTTGGTGCCACCACAGTTGCCAAGGCGCCTCCGGCAAGGCTTCCAGATACCCAGCCGAGTGTGTAGAAGAGGCGGACGCGAGCGGGCCGACTGGATCGCCCAAGTGCCTGGCCAGTCAGGCCTGATGCGACAGAAGGAATGGTGGCCAGGGTCCCAACGACAGCGATCAACAACAACTCCACGCGCAAATTTGCCGCGATTCCAGTGCCTATCGCCGCGAGGGTTGCGAAGATTGGCGCCATTCGCCGTATCGTCCTTCTTCTACGGCCGATCCGAAGCAAGACAAGCGCCAAGGCTGAGCCCATTGCCCCGACGACCGTCAAGTTGAATACATTCCCCCCACTCGCAAGCACTGCGATCGGAACAAGAGGTGCCGTGAGTGTCATGATTCCGCTCGGAACCATCAAGCCAAGCGCCGTCCTCGTTTGTGAAGCTGTTATCCAGCGTGCTCGAGTCACTAGCTAGATGCCTTGCATTGCGACTTGGTCGCGGTATGACCTGACGATTTCTGGAAAGACGCTCCCGAGTTCGCGCGTATACGCTCCCAAGTTGGGGTCGGCCACGGGCTCTACAGTGAGGATTTGATTTCCCTGGGCGAGCGCGTAGCCTATTTCAAGAACGGCTGCATTTCCCAGATATCCACCCACGTTCGCAACCACAAGGAAAGTTGTCGTCCGAATCATGGCGAAGATGGAGTCTTGCAGAGTCCTGGGATCGCTAACAGGGTCGGCATTCAGGATTATGAACTCCTCGCCGGCGTTCAGTTGTTCGCTGCTGACGGGCGCGAGCACACGGATACGCGCTTCTTGAAGACACTCCTTTAGAATTAGCATATGGGCGAAGTGCTTGCGATACGAGCCGCTAATGACGGTTTGGAGTGAACTCATGAGACTTGACCCTACTCGATCCTGCTCAACCAGCGGTTGGGACTGCCCCCGGTTTGGTTTTGCGCCCTTCGACGATGACGCGGCCACCAGTTCGATCCCTGGAACACCGATCAGTTCTCGAGCGACCCGATCACAAGCCGCGCAATCACCGTCGAAAATGAGAATAGAGGACATTTTGGCAACTCCTACCATTAGAGGGGGGTCTCTCGAGCGTGAGGCTACCTTCCCTCCGAAGGATCGTCAAACGATGGAACGAAATGATGTCGACGACGCTCGAATCTGGGGCCGATGCGACGCGGTGGTTTCCAGCGATCATCGCAACAAGTCCCTAGCTAGCCTCGGGCTCTAATGCTGGTGGGTGACTCGCTGGCGTAGGTGACGTGGAAAGTGCTCCTGACTTGGGAGAATGTGGATCGCTGACGTCCACAGATTCCCAATTCGAGGAGCACCTTCGGGGTGAAGATTACCGGCTTGTATCCCCGTGTCCGTGTCGACACGTCCGCGACGGCCGCGATGGGTCAGGCCGGTGGGGTTCTGCTCACCCGGACCGTGACGGCGACGGGCCTGGACCGCCACCTGTCAGCCGCCCTGGCCCGGTGGCGTAAGCCGTTGCAGGTCCATGATCCGGGCAAGATCATCACCGATCTGGCGCTCGGCCTCGCCCTGGGCGGGGACTGTCTGGCCGACCTCGCCCTGCTGCGCGCCGAACCGGGCGCCTACCGGCGGGTGGCGTCGGACCCGACCGTGTCGAGGGCGATCGCGACGCTGGCCGGCGACGCGCCGGCTGTGTTGAAGGCGATCGATACCGCCCGGGCCGCGGCCCGCGAACAGGCGTGGCCGCTCGTCGGCCGGCATGCCCCTGACCACGGCACCGATGCGAAGCGGCCGTTGGTCAACGACCTGGACGCGACCTTGGTCACCTCCCACTCGGAAAAGGAGAACGCTGCCCCGACGTTCAAACGCGGCTATGGGTTTCATGCGTTGTGCGCGTTCGGCGACCATGGCCCGGACGGCACCGGGGAAGCGTTGGCGATCCTGCTGCGGCCCGGCAACGCCGGCTCCAACACCGCCAGCGACCACATCACTGTGGTCAGACAGGCGCTGGCGCAGTTGCCCGGAAAGCGGCCCGGTCACCGTTTCGGACGCAAGGTCCTGGTCCGCACCGACGGCGCCGGCGGCACCAAGGCGCTGATCGAGTGGCTGACCGGGCGCCGTCTGTCGTATTCGGTCGGGTTCACCCTGCCCGTGAACCGCGATCACCTGCTCGATGCCTGCCAGAATCTCGCGACGTCTACGGGCGATCAGGTCCTCTGATTTCCACCGCTGATCCGGGTCCACAGCGATAACGAGCCGAGACGGTGGGCGGATCACGTCGTAGCCGTCGCCGCGGCGTTGACCCAATAATGGTGCGACTGTGGCTGCGGCCACGAGCGGAAGTTGCTTGTCGGAGCCCCGAAGGCACAGCACGTGGATGAGGTCAGGGGTGCGGCGGAGGCCGAGGTGGTCAAAGATGCGCGGGATGAGCAGTTCCTCGGTCTCCCCTTCTATGACGAGAACCACGCCAGGATGCGGCGACACCCCCAGGTGAACCAGCTCACCGTCGAGATCTCTGCCGCCCCGGTCTGAGATGCGGTCGAAAAGGGGATGCCACAACCGCCAAGGCAAGTCAGGCAAAGGCTCGGCAGCGCCGCGCTCGACCAGATCCTCGTAGAACTGCAACAGGACCTCCGCGGCGAGGCGGTGATCAAGTGCCACCAGCACGTCACCACTCAACGTCTCCCATGCTCGCTGCGGCGCGCGTCGGATCAACTGCGACCAATCTCCGGTCGCATCACGGTCCCGGGCACGGAGGAGTAGCCACTCGGCGAAAGTCCGCAGCTCTTCGGGCTTCACGCCAAGTGCGATGCTCATCGCTACAGGGTCGAAGTCGCTACGAAATGGCTCCCACTCCTCGACTTCGGCGTTGATGAGGTGCAGCCATTCGGAGTCGATGGTTGGCAGATACCGCGCCTCCACTGCAGCCAGGACCGGGACCCAACCGGCAATCCGCTCCACGGAAGAGCGGGGCGGATCCTCCAGAGGGGGCAGCACCACTCGACGACGCTCATACGTTCGAAACACGCGCTGCCGAGGAAGTCGGCGACGAATCTCAGGTGCAGCGAGAACCTGCCACCGACTGTATATGAGCCCATTCCACCAACCTGGTGGGTCGGTCCGCCGCCGGTCGTCGAAACGCAACCTTGGACGTTACTCCCCGACCCAGAGATCCCTCACTCGCCCCGAAGCCAAAGCTCGACGCAGCGCAGCTTGCGTGGAGCCCATCGCGGCCGGGTGATCGGAGATCGGAACGCGTGGCGCCACTCGTCGAGTGGTGAGTTCGACCAGAGGTCGCAGATCGCCACGGTGATACAGCTCCCGCAGAGTCGCGGGGTCGATGTCTGCGCCTCGCTTCTTCATCTCCGACGATATGTCGCCCGTGGACAAGGGATGCGACTGGGTGAAGACCCACGGCATCGCCAGCACTGACAAGTTGTCGATCACGCAGCCCATCCTTGCGTGCGTCTCGGCCACTGCAGCGACGATTCATCACTCGCAGACGGCTGCTGGTCAGGGCCATGTCGATCGGTCCATGCCGCGGCCGGTTTGGGAGGCAACACTCGCGGCCAGCCCAGGTCGTCGCATAGCCACGTCCGTCTGAGCGCCGACCCCGCCATCCGCGTTGTCACTGGCTAGGACGGATGAGCATTGTCTGAGGAGATCGCTACCGTCGAAGCGATTCGGCGAGACTGGCCGGCGAACGGAGCGCAGTGATCGACGAAGACCGGGCAGTGTTCGCAGTCCTTGGAGACCCAGCCGAAGACCGGTATGTCCAGGCCTTCATCGACCATGACGACATGGCGGACCTGATAGAGGCGGCCGATGCGTGCGGCGAACTGTTCTACTGCTCGAGGAAGCTCGGCGGGTGCGGCGAGAAGGTCATGCCTGTGAACGGCAGGATCCGCCGGCCGCACTTCCGGCATTTCGCACACAGCACGTGCCGGATCACCCCCGCGGAGAACCGCGACATCTACACGCACGCGATCGTCCAGTACGCGCTCGTCACGTGGCTACGAGCCCATGGCCATCCCGAAGCCGATGTGGAGAAGCGCCTTGATCGGTGCTCCCGGGTCGACGTGTTCTGCACCCCGCACTCGGTCATCGAGGTCCAGCTGTCCGGCGAGACCGACGTTTCGATGCGGAACCGGACCCGACGCTACGGCGAGATCGTCACCTGGCTGTTCGATCCGTCGAACCCGATCAGCAGCCGCGACGCGACCCTGGACCGGGATGGGGTGGTGCGGCTCGTCCGAGTCCGGCCCGCGCCCGAGGAGCGCCTCCGGCGAACCCAGACGATGTTCAGCAAGCAGCCCATCGACATCGGCGTGCGCAGCGCCGCATCCAACAATGACAGGCCGGACACGGACTGGTTCCCGCTGGAGGAGTGCACGTTCACCCCCGAAGACGGGCTGCAGCCGCTACGGCTGGCGTATGCCGATCCGCCTTACCCGGGTCTTTCGCGGCAGTACTACTCGACGCACCCTGACTTTGCTGGCGAGGTGGATCACGTCGAGCTGACTAGCCGTCTCGCGTCGACGTACGACGGGTGGACGATCAACTTCCGCGATGGGAAGTCGGGCGGTTTCCAGAAGAACCTCACCAACCGCCGGGCCGACCTCCTCGTTGAGGCAACGATTCTGCATCGTCGCTTCCCGTACGCCGTGATCGCCGCGTTCTTCTTTCTCGACAAAGACGCCGCAACGACGGCACGAAGCGCCGGCGTTCCACCTTCCTGAACGCGTCGCCCAGGTTCCGGATCTTCAGCGGCCGGAACGACCCTGCCGGCCGCGATGAGCAGTTCGAGCGGCTCTACTTCGTCCTGGTCGACGCGAACCCGTTCACCCCGACGTGGCGCTGCTATGACGCCGCCGGAAAGGGTGTGGAGGTACCCATCAGTCGAGCCCTGGACGAGCTCGTTGAGCTAGCGGCAGAACGAAACTTCGACGACTACGAAGCCGACGGATCCGGCAGCATCCGCAAGATCTGACTGACTCACGCGCTCGTCGGTGAGTCCTAGGCGATGCTCCCTGTTGCAGCTGATCGGAGTTCTTCGACGAGCCGGCAGATGTCGGCGGGTGGCATGATCAGGGAACGGGCGAGGAATCGCCGTGATCGCCTGCCGGGGCACTTCAGACTCAGGGTGCCGCCCGACTGTCTGGCCTTGGCTGTGACCTCGGTCTGCGAGAGCGGCCAGTCCTCTGGCTCTGCTGCGAACCTGCCGGGGAAGTGAATGGCGTCGCTGGAGATGGTGAAGGCGTAGGTCGCCGCGAACTGTACGCGCGTCTCTGAGCTGCCTGCCGGAAGGTGCCGCAGGAAGTGCACACCGTTCCGTATCAGAAGCACTGATATCACCCCGACGAAGAACACCCCGAAAAGCCGGAGTGTGATTCCGTCCTGGATGAGAGTCGCGACCAGCCCGCCCGCAGTGAGGAGGATCGCGCACCCGCCGAAGATGAGCGATCCCACCGCTCGGGCCTTGAGCGATCCTCGAGTAGGCGCTGGCAGCCGCTGAGTCCATTCGGCAAGCTCAATGACAACAGGGTCCATGGAGCAAGCCTAGAGTGACGCGGGTGCTGACCCCATAACGGCTCTGCTCCGGCGAGCCGGTGGCACTGCCCACGAACGACGAATGGGCGCCAGTGTCGCCGCGCGGTTAGCGTCCTGGTACCAGGCTGGCTTCATGTGGTGTGAACCGGGCACGGACCCCACCTCTGCTAATCTGCCGCGCATGGCCCGACGCTCGATCCACCTGTTGTCGTTGACCCCCCTGTTCCAGCCAAACGTTGCCCCTCAGCGTCGAGCAAAGGACGTGCCGTGATTCAGCGCCGGCAGTCTCCTCCTAGATCGTCTGTCCTTGTGAGCTTCGTGATCGCGTTGATCATGTTCGTTTTCGCTGTCGTGGGCCTGGCGACAGCCAAGAGCCCCAACTTGCTGCTAATTGATGGTTGTCTGGTGGCGCTGAGCCTGGTGCTCTTGGTTCTTTCGGGGCGGAAGCTCCGGCCGTGACATCCGCAACCGAGGATCTGTCTATGCACGACCGCGTCGATCTCGTCACTGTCGAGCGGGATGCGAACGGGCGCATTGCGTGGGCGCACATCGACCCGCGATGGCGGACCCGATTCGCTTCAAGTCCTGCTCTGCTGAGAATGAGCCTCCAGGTCGCGATCATGTCTAGAACGCCGAAGGGGCGCGTGCTGCCGTCGGGTTCGGACATCTACGGTCGGCTGGGCAACCTGGCCAGTGCCCGGCTCGTTCACCGGGTAAGGGCTCAGGCCGACATCGCCCTCAACGAGTCGTCTCCGATCGAGAACCGTGTGTCATCTCTGCGCGGCGAGGTCGTTGTCACTGTCGCCGGGGATCGCATCGTTGGCGTGGCCCTGTCAGAGGACTGGTTGAGGCATAAGGCTGTCGACGGGATCGCACAGTTGATCACACAAACATTGCAGGACGCCGAGTCCCACCTCCACGCCACTACTAACAGGCGAAGGGCCGAGTTAGATGACATGGTGGCCGAGGTCACCGAATTGCTAGACATGGGGATTATCACATGAGTCAGGATCTGGCCACGATCAGTTACCGACTGTCCTGGTTTGGTCAGCAAGCCGATTCGTGGGGGCAGATCGGCGCTGACTGCAGAGTTCTTGCTGGCGCGATCCGGGACTGCTTGAGCGTGCCCAACCAGGAGCCGAAATTCGCCAAGGTCTACGAGGCATACCAGCATCTCATCGACGTCTTCTCACAGTCGACCGACTCACAGACGGGTGTCGGCTACGGGGTCGCGGCGCAGGTGTGCGCCAGCATCAAGGACCAGCTCCTGGAGACGTCGTATGCGTACGCAGCGGCCGAGGCGCAGGGAACTGAATGGGCCGGTGAGGTCGCCAGACTGATTGACGCGGATAAGGAAGCCAGGAGATGAGACGTGGCCGATGACCTGCAACAGCTTGTTGAGCGAGCCACGGCAGTCACCGCGAAGGTGCAGACCGACTTGGGCATCCTCACCGGTGAAGTGACCCGGCTCCTGAGCCTCCTATCGCGTCTCCCAGCGGGAGTTCCCTTTCCTCGGTCGCCAGCTGCCGCTCAGCTGTCCGCAGCCCGGAACGACTTCAGCCGGGTCGTCCCGCAGCAGGTGCCCACGTGGACGCCCACCTGCCAGGCGCTGAACAGCCTTGGCGATGCGGCGCGCGTCTTCCGGGACTACGCCACCAGGGCAGCTGAGCCGATCACGACCGAGTTCGAGGTCCATCGCATGTCGGCCGGCAGGTCGGGCTGGGTTGGTCCGGCGAGCGACGTCTATGAGGCGCTGGTCGCAGACGATCACTTCATTGCCTTCAACCTCGAAGACCGCTTCCGGTCTGCGGCCGGGGCTCTGGAGGCTGCCGACGAGCAGATGCGGAACTGGCTAACTGGCGCACTTCTCTACATCTTGACCGCCGGAGCGGCTGCGCTGGAGGCGATCTGGTCCGCCATCCAGTTCATCCGTTCCCTGAGCTTGGCGGTCGCCGCGCTGTTTGAAGGAACCGGCGTCACGGGGCTGGCAGACATCGCGGCCTTCGTCGCGCTCCTCGCCGAGGTCGACGTCGCCTGGGAGGAGCTGGTCCCTCTCGCGATCGCGGTTGCCTTCTTGGCGCTCGCGATTGCCGGGATCAGCGCATACATCTCTCAGGTCGCGGACTCTGCGGCGCAACTCATTCTGACCGCAGCGCAGGCCGTCACCGACAGTCGTCCTTGGATGGCGCCGAATGGTGTGCCGTCGGCGTCCCAGTGGGCAACGTAGAGCCCAATAGGGACCGCCATCGTTGCGGTCACCAGTCACGAGAATTCACGGCGCGAGACCCTGACCTTGGACGATAGCGGCGTGCGGGCGTCGGGGCGGCTGCGCGGTCGTTACAGCGGTCGGAGGTCCGGGGTCCCGCTGTGCTGGGCGGCGGCTTGTTGTGCGAGCTGTTGGGCTTGTTGGAGTGCCGCGCGGGCGACTCGTGCGTCGGAGCGTTCGCGGATGGTGGTTGCGGCTTCGACGATCTTGTCGGGTGTGGTGGTGGCGTCGTGGAGCTCGCGGAACGCGGCCATGATCCTGGCTTGGGTCCACCATTGCTGGTGGAGTGCGGGGTCGGTGGGTGGTGTGCCGAGTAGCCGGGTCCATGCGGCGTGTGTCTCGAGCGCTCGTGTGAGCTGGGTGTCGACGCGTTGTTCCATCGTGCGTGCGCGTTCGGCGAGGGCGCGGCTGAGGCTGGGGTCGTCTGCGTGGGCTGCTGGGATGAGGCCGATGATGCTGCGGTCTCGTCGTGGTTTGGCTCCGCGAGCGGTGAGGGTTTTGATCAGGGTGTCGATGCGGTAGTGCAGGACGGCGGCTTGGTCGTCTGGCAGGTTCGTGACGAGCTGCGGCAGGGTGGTGTCGAGGTTGACGCCGAGGCTGTCGGCTGTGCGGAGGGCGGCGACCAGTGGTCCCCAGGCGGGTGATTGTTGGAGCTGGTCGGCGTCGAGGCCGGCACGGGTGAGGCTGTTGGTCCAGTGGTTGAGGTCGGCGTCTGCGGCGATGGTGGTGTATTCGGCGTAGAGACGTGGCAGGGATTGTGCGTCGTCGAGGTGCGCGGCGATGGTTGCTGTTGCGGACTGCTCGGCGCCGATGTTGGCGAGGACCTTGGTCAGGACATCTGCGACGGTGACAGTGTCGGCTGGTAGGTAGCTGGTGTCGGGTGTGGGGTCGTAGGCGGTGTCGACGTAGATGGTGTTGTCGATCCGGCCGCGGGTCGCGCCGACGTAGTTGGCTTCGCGGGTCGTAGTCGGGTCGATGAGGCTGCGTCCGTGTTGGACGGTGATGCCTTGTGCGCGGTGTGTGGTGGACGCGTAGGCGAGCTGGACGTGTTCGCGGACGTAGCTGGTCGGCAGTCGGAGTGTGCCGCCGCCTTTGCTGCGTTTCACGGTCAGGGATCCGTCGCGGTGCGCGGTGACCACGTCCCATTGGTCGCCGTTCTTGACCCATCCGCCGGCTCGTTTGCTGGTGGTGAGTCTGCGGTCGTTGTGTCTGGTGATGACCCGGTCGCCTCGTGCTGCGTGGAGCTCGTCGGCGATAGGGACTTCGCGGCCGCGCACGACGCCTGCTGCGATGAGGTCGGTGCGGGCGCGGGTGTTGAGCGCGGCGACGACTTGGTTGTCGCCGGCGATCATGACGCTGGTGTCGCCGCCTGCGAGGTCTGCGCGCCAGTCGTCGTAGATCTTGTCGAGGAGCGCGTCTCGGGTTCCGCCGACGATGCGGCCGGCTTGCTGGTAGTCGGCGATGCACTCGCGATGTCCCAGGCGCATCAGTAGTGAGGCCGCCTTCTCCCAGTCCTGCTCGAAGCGGCGGACTTCCGCGAGCTGAGGAGCGTCGCCGCGGTCGTGGACGAGCAGGCTGAACGCGCCGCCGGCGTCGACGGCTGCGAGCTGTGCCCAGTCGCCGACGAGCAGCATTTTCGCGCCGGCGGTTGCGACATGGTGACGGAGTTCGTCGAGGGCGAACGTGCCTGCCAGGGAGGCTTCGTCGACGATGAGGAGCTGGCCGGGTTTGATGGTCCACTGCTGGAGCTCGGCCTTGACGGCCGCGATCCGGTCGGCTCGTCGCTGCGGTGAGGTGAGGGCGAGCAGGTCGAAGTAGTCCTGCTTTGCGGCTTTGATGGTGGCTTCGTTCCCGGTTTGTTCGGCTGCTGCGAGTCGTGTGTGGGCGTGTTGTGCTGCCGCTCGGGCTTGTTCGGGGGTCAGGGTCGGATGCTCGAGCCGGTGGAGCTCGGCCTGCCGACGGCCGGTCGCTGCGAGCTCGGTGAGCCATTTCGCGGTGTTCTCGCAGGCGATGCCGAGTTCGCCTGAGAGGACTTCAGCTGCGGCTGCTGATGGTGCTGCGCCGACGACTGAGCCGTCGCCGTGGTGGTGTTCCCATGCTTGGCGTAGGCCGGCCATGGTGGTCGACTTCCCGGTCCCGGCTGGTCCGACTAGCACGTCGACGATGCGGCCGGAGGTGGCGATGTCGGCGACTGCGGCAAGTTGTTCGTCGCTGAGGCCGTGCTTTTTGCCGGTCATGTTGCGTCGCTGGCCGTGCTCGTCGTCGCCGACTGTGGCGTCGATGGTGTCGAGGTTGACGCGGGGTCCGGTGGTCAGGTGTGAGGTCTCGACGAGTCTGTGTTCGGCGTCGAGGAGTGCGGTGGTGGTGAACAGTTCGGTCCCGACGCCTCGGAAGCGGGACACGCCGGCCTTCTGGTCGCGGTACGCGTCGGGGGTGTGGTGCAGCTCGTCGGCGGAGATTCGTAGCGCGGACTCGACGGCGATGGTGGCGGCGCGTTCGGTGGCGGCGATGCGGTCGGCTGCGGAGGCGAACCGGATTTCGGCCATTCGCCGGGACAGTTCAGCGTGCACGTTCGCGCGGGTGAACGTCGCCCGCTTCTCGGTGACACCGGTGAGAGCGACCGTGCCGAGCTCGGTCAGCATGTCGTCGGTGAGGTCGTCGGCGCGTAGTAGCGGCATGTCGTTGCGGGCGAGGCTCTCAACGAAGGAGACGGTGTCTTCGCCGACATAGGTTCGGGCTCGTTCGCGCCATTGCTCGGTGAGGTCGGCGAGGGAGTGCTCGTGCTTGTCTTCCCGGGTCGCCAGGGTCGCTGCCTGACGCATCCGTAGCACCTCAACGGCGGTCGGTTTACGGCTGTGTGTCGCCTCGAACGCGGCGACCTGTTCGTCCTTGTGGACTGCGATTGCCGCGGAGCGTTGTGAGAACTCGGCCTGGAGCGCGTCGCTGACTCCGGTCACTTCCCACTTCGGGACGTGGCTGTGGGTGCGGGTCCGTGGGTCCCAGCCGACACCGAGTCGGCGCGTCAGCTCGTCTTGCAGCAAGACCTGGTGCAGCTCGGAGAGCGTGACCGTGGCCTTGTAGATGGCGCGGGAGTCGAGGGTGCGCCACTGCCCGTCGGAGACCGACTTTGCCCGGTTCTGTATCACGAGGTGGGTGTGTAGCTGCGGGTCGGCGGCGCGCGAGTCCCAGTGGTCGAACCCGGCCCCGACGACACCATGGATCCGTTCTTGGAGTACGCCGTTGTGGCCTGAGCGGGAGAAGAAGACGTGTTCCTCGGCCCAGACGAGTGCCTGCCTGATCGCTTCCTGGTGCGCTTCGTAGATGATCGCCTGGGTCCCGCCGTCAGCGATGGCCCACATCGCAGAGACAGACTTGGGCACCGAGAAGGTCAGGTCGAAGCCGGTCACTGAGCGGCGTTCGATCGGTTTCCCGTCGGGTCCGGTCTGCTTCAGGTACGGGCTGAGGACTTTGCCGAGCGGTTTCATCGTCACCGGATCGAAGCCGCCGCCCAGCATGTTGCGTAGTTGGTCCTCGCCTACTTCGCTGCCGGCCTCGATGCCGCGGCCGTCGTCGAGTTGGGTGAGGCCGGCCCCGAACCAGCGGCCAGGCGGAGTTCCGGACTCGGCGTAGTAGCGAGTCAGTGCTGAGCCGGCAGCCGATCGTCCGTCGCCGTGCGCGATGGTGCGCAGCAGATACTCGGCGCCTTTGGCGCCGACAAGACGGTTGATCGACACCGACATGAGCAGGTCCCATCACCAGAAGTGGTTCTTCATGCACCGCGGTGAACCCTCCCCTTTTCGTCTCGGATGGGTGGCTCCGTCGTCGTGGTCGTGGCCGTCGTGCCCCGGGTTTCGTTGCCGTCAGAGGGTCGCGGCGTGCAGTGTGCGCGTGTCTGTCGGTGGCAGGACCAAGTGACACTTGTGTCAGGCAAGCCCCGCCGTGAACGGCAGCGCGACGGGGGTGGGCTGGCGTCTTTACCGTGACACAGATTCTCGGGAGCCGTGCCCGCACCGGATGGACAGTTGGGTTCGCGCTGGTCGCCTCCTCGATCGCGATCGACATGGCGTTGCGACGACCACCTTCTCCTCGTCGCTCCTCGGGGGTCGGCGACGATACTGGCGCCTACGATCAGGACGCGTGAGGCTGCCGGACCTTCGCGTTCCACTGGACCTGGCCGAGGTCATGGAGGACCCGCACCATCACAGGCTCACCCGGTTCGATGTCCACCCGGATCAGGCCCAACGCGGCCATCCTGGCCAAAATGAGTCTGTCAGGGTCGATCGGGTCGTACGGGTAGAGCAGGTCGCGGTCGAGATCGCCGCCGCCGACGAAGACACTGACCTGCCCCGACAGCGACGTTGTCGTCAGGTACAGCGCGGCCCACGCCGGGTCAACGAGATGCTCAGGGAGGCCGGTCGCCCACCGGTCGGTCATCAATCCGACCCAGTCGGCGAACAGGCCGACGTGATGCTCGAGGACTCGCCGCCACGCCCCATGCCCGGCGCTTCCAGCTGATACGTGGCCTCCCACCCGGCGAGGTCCTGCAGCGTGTACACGACGGGGAACGAGCCGTTCCTGGCCGGAAAGCCGAGGGTCTCGTCGCCGCCGCCTGGGTTCTGGGGTTGGCGGGTCGCCGCCTCGGCTGCGGCCTGTTGGCGTCGGAGCGCCTGTGCCTCCACCCATCGTTCGTGACGAGCCCGGCTCGCTGCCATGCTGGCATCGATGGTGCGGATGCGTTCGTCTCGCTCGGCGGCCCGGGAAGCGGCGGCGATCCGTTCGGCTTCGTCGGCGACCCGCTCCGCCTTCTCATCTCGTTCCTTCAGGACCCGTCTGGCGTCGGCGATCGCTTCTCTCATCGCGATGTAAGTCGGCGGCTGCAGCAACGACGCGTCGTGGAGGTCCTGCGCGACGCCTGCACCGGTCGTGAACCGGTGACGTGCCTGCCGACACCGAACCGAACAACACACCGCATCACGCCTCAGCGTCGCCGGAATCGGCCCGCGACACCACGCACACTCCCGGAGGTTCATGCCACAGACCCGCCGGGGGGACAGATCGACCAGGGCGCCAATAGCAGGACCGGCTCAGCCGAAACGGTCATATGAATACCTCGTACACGGCCACTGGCTCGGCTCACATCTGATGAAGGGCCGGGGCGGCGGTCAGGGTCAGGGTGTGTTGGGGGTGGTCGTCGTGGAGCTCGTGCTGTACGAGGTGCAGGAGCTGGCCTGTGCGCCATGGTGCCGCCGCGTCGTTGTTGTCGACGGTTCCCGCGATGATTGCCCCGGCCGCGGCCGCGAACCTGTTGACCGCGGCCGGGTCGGGGACTTGCGCTGCGATGGCTGCCAGTCCGGGCAGGGTCTCGGCGGCGACTGTTTCCGTTGTCGTCGGATGCCGCGCCAGTTCCGCCGCGGCGAGGAACTCGCCGGCGTGTACCGGGTGGGCCATCGATACCGCGGGGACGCCCACGACCGTGTTGTATGTGGCTTGGCGAGTGAACGTCGCGAGCCCGGCGGTGCCGTGCTCAGAGAGCCACTCGGCCGGGTCTTTTCCGCCGGGTAGGGCCAGGCAGAGGACTTCGCGGTGGTAGGTGCCCATTGCGAGCCGCGCCCACTTCTCCGTCGCGGTCCGGCCGGCGAGGTCACCGTCAGCACAGACCAGCGGCGGACTGTCCGACAGGCCGAAGAACACGGGCGCTACCTTCGTCGTCAACGACAGCCCGGACTGGCTGCACGGGGCGAACTTCGCGCTCACGCCGGCGGTGGCGGCCGCGGCGGAGATCGCGAGCGCGTCGAGGGTTCCCTCTACGGCGATCACGGTCGCTCCGGGGTCCAGGGCGGCTCGTACGGGTCTGTAGAGGATGGCGGACTTGTCGTAGGCGATCGTGGCGGACGTGTTCAGGTACTTCGCCTTCGCGACCCCGGTCACGTCCCGGCCTGTGACGCCCAGAACGTTGTCCTGGTCGTCGCGGAACGGGATCAGGAGACGATGCCGGAACCTGTCGGTTAGCTCCGTGGCGTCAGGGCGGCGGTTCGCCCAGCCCGCGTCGACCATCGCGTCGTCGCTGAAACCGGCCTGCCGCAGATGATCCACGAGCCCAGTCGTGGAGCCGGGCGTGTGCCCGGCCAACGGCCGGCCCGCTTCGCGTTCCAACGCGGTCACGTCGATGCTGCGTGAGGCGAGGTACCGTGCCGCCTGCTGCGCCAACACCGGCTCGGTGTAGAAAGCCCACGCGGCCCGGTTGACGTCCAGGACTTCCGCCAACGATGTCCGCGTGCGGACGGGCGACTCCCAGAACTTTGATCTGCCCGCCAGCGGCGCATCCGCTTCACGCCTGACAACCGGAATCTCTGCCTCACTGGCCAGCAACCGCACCGCGGCCGGATACGTGATGCCGGCCGCTGTCTGCACCAGCCGGATGACGTCTCCGCGGTACGGGCTCTTCTCTGTCCCGCTGGCGAGCTCGTAGCCGTGCCACGCGATCCAGGTGCCGGTACGTGGACGGATCGTGACACCTTGCCCGTCGTCGGGGCCGTGAGGCATGCCCAAAGCGGCGGCAGGAACCCGGAAGTCCGACAACCCGTCCCAGTCCGCCGGGGCGGAGACACCCATCCGGCCCAGCACCTCGACGATCGTGTTCTGATCGACGGCCGCCCGGGCAAGATCCGCAGCCCCCGCATTCGCCGGCGCCTGCCCGGCCGCGGTGACCGGTGCGGTCGAGCTGACGGAGACGGGCTCGGGACTCAGCTGATCCGCGGAGTCGAACTGGTCGGTGCGGTGAGAGATCCAATACGACGCCGACGTGACTTTCCGGGCCGGGTCTCGGTAGTCGCTGTACCAGGAGTGGTCGTTCGACTCTGCGACCCCGACCCACGCCGCCGCGCTGCGGACCAGCCAGTCGTAGCGACATTGCCGACCCCAGTCGACTGCCTTCGTGCTGACACCCGTCAGCTCCGGCAGCTCGTTTGCGACTTCCCACTCCTCCAGGTCAGCGCGGGACACCGGCGACGACGACGCGGTCGCAACAGGCCGCGCCGCGGGGTCAGGGTCAGGGCCGGCGACCCACCCGGCAGGGCTCGTCATGCGGGATTCTCGCAGATCCCCGCCGTCTCATCGCCCTGAGCGACCTCGAGGAGCTCGAGGATGTCGACCGTGTCGGTGTCACGGTTATCGATCCACCAGGACGCCCGTCCGATCCGGCGCGCAGGGATCTCGACCTGCGCCAGCCACGAGTCATCGTCGAGGTCGGCGGCGTCGGTGACCAACGCCGAGTACGCACCGACCAACAGGTCGTGGCGGCACTGCCGACCCCACGTGACCGCCTTCTCGCTGCCTTCCAGCGGCGGCATCTCCGCCGTCGTCTCCCACGTGTCCAGCTCGGCCGCCTGCTCGGCGAGCCATTCCTTCGACGGGGTACGGGACGCCTGCCAGCACGCACGGCAATCTGTCCGGGCCAGCCAGGCCGCATACCCGGCTCGCTTGTCGGCCGGCTTCCCGCCAAGGTCGTGGGTCTCCTGATGCCCGCAGGCGTGCGAGACGAGCCATTTAGTTTTGATCGCCATGAGTGATGTCCTCTCCGGTGGGTGTGAGTTGTTCGGATCTTTCTTTCAGCCAGTCAGCCAGTCCGTCCGGGGGCTGGGTAGGCAGCATCAGGTGGTCGTGAGTGACCCGGTAGTCGCTGTTGCACCGCAGCATCCGGATCCAGTCGCGAAGTCGTGCTTCCAGGTCCCGGAAGATCAGCTGCCACGATGCGGACGCCGGCGGGGGCGAGGCCCGCGAGTACGAGAACTGCTCATGCTCGCGCATCGTCGACAGCAGCTCGATGATCGAGTTGTGCTTCCACCAGCACAACGGCAACGTCACCATCTCCGGGTAGCGGACCTGCAACCCACCTACCCACACCGCCAACTCACGCAGCTTCTCCCCATACTCGTCCGGCGACAGGTCCGGCCAGTAGATCGGCCCGACGCCCAAACCGCCGAAGTCAGGCCCACCAAGCAGCGCCGCCAAGTCAAGGGCGGAAGAGTCACCATCCGCCAGCTCAGGGACCAAGGTGTCCGCGCCGGTGGGCTCGTCCGGGTCGATCGACGTCGAGAGGGTCATGTGGTCGCCTTTCGGGTGCGCAGCAGAGCGAGGATTCCGCGTGTGGCCGTGACTCGCCCGAGACGACGCCACGCGGGGGAGGCGTCCCACAGGTCGTGGAGCGTGGAGTGGCACACACGACACAACGCGACAAGATCCGCGTCGTGTTCAGCGCCCAGCCGGGCGTAGGTGATGTGGTGCAGGTCACCGTGCGCGACCGACCAGGCACCGCCGCAGCCGGCGCACACCGGGCCTGTCCCATGACGCAACGTGTACGCGGCAACCCACGACTCCCGCCGCCTGAACCAGGCCGGGCTGGTGATGTAGGCCGAGTACTTCGAACGGCGACGAACCCGAGCCTGCGTCCACGCCACGCCGCGACGAGGGTCACGCACGGCCGGCGGGCTTCTGCGCTGCGGCACGCTGCAACAGCTCCTCGAGCCGGCGACGGTCTGTGGTGAGCCGGGAGGCGTCGTCACGGTCGATCCAGCGCTGCAACCTGGCCATGATCGGAGCACCGGAACGCAGCAGCACCAGACCCCACCCGAACTTGATCCGCCGGATCTGGCCCGGATCCAGGATCGGCGAATCCTGCACCGACTCTGACCAGCCCCGACCGGAGCGGCCGCCCGACGTCGTCACCCGGGTCTCGCGATACTGTCCCATCAGCGTCGACAGGTCCTTCAGGTCGTCGGCGTTCCCGCCACCCCCGAGGATGACCTTCACCGTCGCCGCGTCCCACACGATTTCCGCCGCGTCCTTGCCCCACTTCTTGCGGGCCTGCGCGAGCGACTGCAAGAACACCCACATCGTGAACCCGGTCCCGCCGCCCTCACTCATCAACGACGGCAGGCTCGGCAGCGGATAGTTCGCCGCCTCGTCCAACACCAGCGCGCACGGCGGATCCAACCGGGCACCAGTCGACGCGGCCGCCAACACCCGGCCCGTCTCGACAATGTCTTCGACCAGCGCGGCGATCAGGTTCGCCGCCGCTGACGCGCCCGACGCGGTACCGAGCAGATACAACGTCCCCTTGTCACGCAGGAACGACACCGGGTCGAACGCCGCCCCCGCTGGCGGGGTACAGGCAGCCAGCACGTCCGGGTCCGCCATTGCGGCGAACGCGCCCGTGACCACCGACCAGATGTTGTCCCGAAGCCTCGGGTCGCCCTCCACCACGCCCCGCAGCGCACCCGCCCAACCCGGCGCGGCACCAGCCGTGCTGGACAGAATGTCGACCGCGGTACGGGCGTTACCTGGCGACAACGTCCACGACCACAGCTCAGGGGTCGAGACTTTCGCCAACGCTGCGGCATGGAGCAGGCCTTGGACCACGCCCGCGGCCTGTGTCGCCCAGTAGCTCGAGTCTTCAGTGCCGTCCGCTGACCCGGCAGTCAACGCGACCGCACGGACCATCGCCGTCCGCGGATGCTCACAGCCCCGGATCGGCGACCATGCCATCACACCCGGAACACCCGCCGCCAGGCCTTGCGGATCGAACACCATCACCGGCCGCCCACCATCTGCCCGAGCAGTCATCGTGACCAGCGCATTGTCCGGACGGGTAGACGTCGTGATCACCGCACCCGGTGCGTCCAGAATCGCCCGCATCACCAGATGCAAACCCTTACCAGACCCGGGAGCTCCAAGAACCACGATCGAGTCCCGCACACCCACCCACACCGCAACACCATGCGCGACCAGCCGCCGCAAACGGATCGAGAACCACCGGAACCCGCACGCGACACCGACCGTCCACCCCACATCAGTCAACCTCGCCGAACGGCCCAGCGACGGCCGCAGCGTCTTCGCCGCCTTCAGCAGCTGACGATCGCCCGCGACCCGACGAACCTCGGCCGCCCCCGCCAACCCCGGAACCCGATCCGGATGCCGGCCCGGATCGACGAGCTGCTTCGACCCCAACCCGAACACCCGGACACCGACCCACACCAGCACCGACACCACGAGCAGACCGACCACACCGGAAATCAGCCAATACGCCCACAACGGCCCTGTCGGCTGCTGCCACGCCACCCACGGACTGCCCGGATGCAGCAACACCATCAGCCCCGTCCACACGCCGGCGTGCGGCCAATGCCCGGTCAACACCCAAATCGCGACCGACCCGCCAAGCCCCAACGCGATACCGACACCCAGCACCCCAAAAAGCGCCCAGATCCCTACGTCCGCCGCCGCGTCCGGATCATTCATCAGGGTCATCCCCAAACACCAGACTGTGAGCCACCTCAGCCGACACCGGGCCGGGGATCCCGCCAGGACCAGCCGGGCCGGTCATCAGGACCGGCCCACGAGCCAGCCACGCATGCTCACCCAGCCCCGCCAGCATCACCATCACCCTCACATTCACCGGCGGCAGGCTGCCCTGCGCCGACCACACCAGCACCGCCGCATCCGCACACGTCACCTCACGAGTCACCCACTGGCTATGGCCCAACAAGCCCGCCAGCTCCTCGGCCCACGCAGCAGGAGACGACGCCGACAACCCCACCGATCTGATGTCGCCCGACACGTCGACCAGCAACGCCAACCTGCCCTCAGCAGGCACGACAACCTCCACGTGACTTCCTTCCCTGGTCTTCACTGATCCCCCGAAACCGTCCCCGATCGGTCCCACATGCTCGCGGTCAGGGGGCGGCGCTCACCGGCGGTACCTGGGTAGGGCCGCCAGCTCTCTGCTCAGCATTCGGAGCGCCATTCCGTGGACGGCGACCCCGGCGCATATGACGGTCATCCCGAGCGCGAAGGTGATGATCACCCCCGGCGACGAGGCGACGAACGTCGCCCAGTTGTCATGGATCAGCTCAACGATGTTGCCGAGCTCGACGATGGTGTAGGCGGCCCCAAGTGCGATCGTCACTCTCAGGGTCTGCAGCGTCCCGCGCAGCACCGCCAGTGTCGTTCCTGTGATCGAGGCGTAGACGAGTCCGAGGCGCGTCGGCTGGTAAGCCGGCCACCGCAGCATGGGCCTACCGGGCAGGTTGTCGCTCATTGCGGGTCCCATCGGGTGTTGGTGTTGGTCTTCACAGTTCGCCCTCAACCGTCCCCGATCGGGCACCGGTGGTGAGCGCGTCCGGTGCGGCCACGGGCATTTGGGTCCACAGCGGATCCGCCACCATCGACATGGTCGCCGACCACTCGTTGATGATGGTCGCGGCCCACACGTCGTCGGCGAGATGCGAGTCGACGGAAGCTCGGACGGCAGACACCTGCTCGGCGCTCACCGGTCGGCCACCGACAGCACCCGCGCACCGCACGAGCCAGTCCGTGGCCGTCTCCGTCGCTTGCGCACGCGCTGTCCGGTCGGCCACCTCCCACGCCTGAATGGTGATCAGGTACATGCCGAACTCCTCGGTGTCGAGCATCCCGGCCACCTCGACGTCGTCTCGCTCGAACGTCAGGTCCAGGGCGTCCGCCATGTAGTAGTCATGCCGGCGGAACTCGCTCAGGTTCGCGACGATCGTGGACCGCAGTCCCCCCTCAGGGGTCTGATGAGTCAGGGCGTACTCGGCGTCCTTCCACCTCTGCTCGCACTTCGGGCAGGACCGGGCATGCGCCAGGCTCCACCGGTTGCACAGGACCGTCCTGCCATCGACCAGGCGCACAATCACCCGGTACTGCCCGGTGAAAGGGTCCCGCTGCGGGACGTCGTACCCCTCGCTGAAGTCGCTGGTCAGCAGCGCGTCGACCATGGGCGAGGCGAACCGTTCGTCGCCGGCTGTCCGGCGTGACCGACGGCGCTCTCGCGGGGTCCTCATGTGGACCAGGTACACCGGCTCACCGTCGAACAGATGGCCAGCCTCCACTTCGTTCTTCATCACCGCATCCGATCTGGCAGGAGCGTCAACTCTGAGGCGGGTACTCGGTGGCGGACCATGAACGACCGGCCGCCGAGCTTCCACAGCCCTTCGCCTTTGTCGAGCGCTGACAGCTGGTCCATCTCCGTCGTCGTCAGGCCGATCGACGCACCGGTCTTTGCCGCCTGGTCGGCTTCTTGGGCGTAGAGGATCCGCGACGAGCAGTCGGCGAGCAGCCCGAGCGCCTGCTCACGCATCGACGAGCCTTCGTCGCCGACCGAGTCGAGGTCGGACAGGCGGTGGATCACGAGCAGGTTCGCGATACCGAGCGCCCGCGACAGCTTCCACTGCGACTGCATCCGGCTCAGCAGCGCCGGCAGCCGCATCAGCCGCCACGCCTCGTCGTAGACGACCCACCTGTTCGGCGACTCCGGGTCCATCAGCGCGGCTTCCATCCATGACGACACGCACGTCTGCACCAACGCCAGGCGGGTGTCAGACCCGTGGATCCGCGACAGGTCCGCGACGGTGATGTCGCACGTCGTGTCCAACGTCGTCGTCGACGCACCGTCGAACATGCCCTTCAGGTCTCCTTCGACCAAGGCCAGCAGGGCGTGGGCGACCGGGCGGCCGTCTTCGATCAGCTGCGCGCGGGTCGAGCCCCGGACACCATCGACGGGCGGGTCCAGCAGTGCTGCCACCACATGCGGCAGCATCGGATCAGGGCGGCGTTCGGCCTCCACCAGCCCGGCAGCCAACGCGGTCCCTTCGACCGGTGACAGGTCCCGGCCGGTGCCCGTGATCGCGAGCGCCGTCAGCAGCGCAGAACGGCGGTTGTGGACGATGTCGGTCCATGCCTGGTCAGTCATCGCTTCCCGGCCCCCAGTCGGGCCGATCATCATGGCCGGCCGAGGTCCGGCGTCGAGCGGGTTCAACCGGGTGGCCATGCCAGGACCCAACGCCAACACGGCCCCCGAGAACCGCTTCTCGCGCCTGGCAGCCATCTCCTCGAGCGCGTGGACCAGGAACGCCCATTCGCCCTTCAGATCACCGGGGATGAACGCCTGCCGGTCGAACGCGAGCGACCGGACAACCAGCGACGCCGACAAGGTCGTCTTCCCGCGGCCGATCACCCCGGCCAGCAACACGTTCGGGTTCGTCAGCACGCCCCGCTTGTACAGCTCCCACGGGTCGAAGCAGAACGACGACCCCGACCACGAGTCGGTACCGATCCACGGACCGGACGACCCGATCCCGGCCTCAGCCAAGAACGGGTACGCGACCGACAGCACATCACTGGTCGCCTTGTGCGGCCTCAGCCGCAACCTGCCGACCGTTCGACCCGCATCGGGACCCTTCGTGCCCCGCCGCGGTAACCAGTCCACGCTCCGGTTCTCCGCCATGTCGCGCGCCTTCTCGCCCTTGACCAACTCGGCCCGGGCCGACCTGGTCGCAGCCTCGCGGCGTGTCGCCAGCCGACGAGCTGCACGCAACGCGCTGCGGTCCCCGGCCGGGATGAACCCCGACCCGGCCAGCGTCGTCGCACCCGGATCCACCGTCGACGGACCCACCAGCACCGGACCCGCCGGGGAGGTGGGCGCCGCGGCGGGTGCCGCCGGCCAGCTCCACCCCTCGACCGGGCCAGGCGATGCCGAGGAAGGCGGAATGGGTGCCGCGTCGGGGACGGTCGGCTTGTTGGGTAGTGGCGGAAGAGGCCGCATTCAGACTCCTAGTGTGAAGGTGCCGGTGGTGACAGATCC
This sequence comes from Propionibacteriaceae bacterium, assembly GCA_003158895.1. Classification (GTDB taxonomy): domain Bacteria; phylum Actinomycetota; class Actinomycetes; order Propionibacteriales; family Propionibacteriaceae; genus Fen-668. Next base: position 77,801 of record PMLO01000090.1, on the reverse strand, counting down.
CGAACTGCACGACACATACGCCGACACCGACCACGTCCCGGAACCGGGGTGCAACGTGGTTGTCCAGCTGCCTGTGCCGCCGCTGACAGTGACCGTCTTGCTCGCCGACGCAGTTGCTTTCCCGGGGGATGTGGCGGAGATCGTCACCGCCGCTGTCGCGGCATCACTAGTCACCGTCACCGTCGCTGTGATCGCCCCGCCACCTCCGGACGCCGCAAGCGACGCCGACACATGGTGAGCCGCCGGCGCCGGCGCCGGCGCAGCAGTCGTCTTCGCGGGGGCGGCTGGTGCTGTCGTTGTCTTCCGTGCCGCCGCCGTGGTGGTCTTCGCCGGCGCCGGCGCCGGCGCCTGGATCGGTGCCGTAGTCGTGGTGGTGTCAGTCGGCGCCGCTGAGAGCGGCGTTTCTGGCGCAGGCGCGGTGACTGTGGTCATCGCCGTGGCGGTCGTCACGGCGGTGATCGTTGCCACCGTGGTCGACGCTGCGGACACTGGCGCTGTCACGACGGCAGCGCCCACCCACCCGGCGCCGACGATCAACACGACGACCATCGCGACGACGACCGCCTGGCCCTGCCAGGCTGGCCGTTCCGTGCGGCGGCGGGCTCGCGGCGGCAACGCCGGCAGGCCGACGCTCACGACACGCGCTCGCGCGGCGGCAGAGGGAACCGGGAAGCGCAGCACCCGGCCAGGTCCCGGAACGCCCGCAACGTCGACGCAGACACGGTGTCCCAGTCGATCACGTCACCGCGGGCGACCTGGGGGTCCCGTGGTACCGACACCACATGCCCGCACGCCTGATTCAGCCACTCCAGATACCGGCGCTGGTCCCGCGGCAGTACGTCACTACGCGTCCGGGACGGATTCAGCGCGATCACCAGGCCCGGGACCAGGTCGGCATAGCGGCCGTCCGCGACTGACGCGAACCCGGCGACCGCTTCCGCAGCGGGACTGAACGACTGCGGAGAACCGGCCAACGCCGACACCCACTCGATGAGCAGCTCCAACGAGTCCGCGCTGCGGTCAGCGACAGCAACCACAGTCCCCGCCATCTCCAACGCGGCACGGATCACCGGCCCAGTTGCAGAGGTACCCATGTCGAGCACCACGACCTGCGCCGCACGGGCCACCAGATCCACGCCTGCCGCAAAGGCCGGCCCGTCCAGCGCCTCCACCGCAGCCGGATCCGCGGCGTCGTTCCCGAACACCCGCAACCTGCCGACCAGGTCATGGAACGGGACCAGCATCGGCCACTCCGGCCGCAACACGGGCGCCTGGCGACATAGCTCCACAAACGACAACGGCGGAGGGACCTCACCAGGAACGGTCCGTTGCCGCAACGTGCCGCGGTGCAGGTTCGCGTCGATCACGGCGACCGTCTCGCCACGGGTCGCGGCGAGCTGCTGCGCGATCCCGGCCGCGACCGTCGTCTTCCCGACACCCCCCTTCGGGGCGAACACAACAATGATGTGCCGACCAGCCGGCCCCATCCGGGGCGAGCTGATCGGGTCCGGGACCTGAGTTCGTGGCCATCGCATCAGAACACCGACCTGCCCAGCGGCAACGCGCCGGCGATGAACGCCTGCGACTGCCGCCCGTACAAGACGACCAGGTCCACCCCGGCACCCAGGCCGCGTCGCTTCACCGCCGCCACATCCGCCCGCAGCTGCTCCAGCGACACCGTCGAGGTCACCACCACCAGCCCCGCGAACCGGATGTCCGCATGCCCGGCGCCGAGCGCCCGGGCCCGTTGCCGGACCTGGCCCAGCTCCGCGTCCTCGATGTCGTCGATCAGGAACCCGGCGCGCTGCTTGGCGTGCCGGTCCGTCTCGTACTGCGTCCGTTCTGACCGCAGCGCCTGCCGTGCCTTCTCCGGCGAGATGGGGACCTGAATGATGCTCACCGTGCGCCGCACGCCCGCGGCGAAGATCAGCTTGTGGAGGAACTCCGGACCGACCGCCGACGCCGGCCACTCACCAGCCCACAACACCGCCGACCACCCGGAATCGTGCCGCAGGAAGTCCCAATGCTCATCAACAGCGACCGGACCGGCCGATGCCAGCTCAGTCCTGGCGTCCCCGGCGACCGGCACATCAGCCGGGTCATACGCGCCACGAATGAACGCCGCCAACGCGTCCGGCGCCAACCACCCCACCACCCGCAGCTCCGCATCCGCCAACGTCGACCCCAGCGCGGCAATGTCGCCATAAAGCACCCGTGCCGCACCCGTCACTCCGCGGCCCTGCTGGCGGATCTCGCTACGCGCGGCCCGCTTGTCCAACGTCACCGCGATCAACAACCGGTGACGTGACGCGGCCGGCCCAGCCGCCGTGATCGCCTCGGCATACAACGACCCGGCGACCGTGTCGGGCTGGCCGTGGTCACGCCACCAGCCCTGCACACCATCGCCAGAGTCCGGGATGACGGACTCCCACACCTGACACGCGGCAAACGTCGACGACGACGCCAACGCATCCATCAGCCGCGCATACCCGCGGACCCGGCGGTTCTTCGCATCCGGGTCCAACAGGACAAACCCGGACACCTCCACCTCGACGACCGCCGTCAGCGTCTGCCGCCACGGGTCGTGGACCATCACCGGCCCCGGCGACCCGTCCGGTGGGGGCGCGGACACGAACTGCAACGCCGCCGCATCCCCCGGCAACGCCATCGTCCCTGCCGGCCGCGGCCGCATCACCTCCGCCCGGAACCGCCACTGCCCAGACACCCTCCGCACCACCCACGACACCAACGTCGGCGCATAGTCCGCCAACGACCCGCCATGCAGCGGAACGAATGCAGCCGCGATCAGCCCCAGCCACAACGGCGCCAACCCCCACCACCCCACAGCACCCGCGCGGGACATGAACAGCATGAACACGATCACCATGCCCAGCGCGAAACTCACCAGCGACATCGGCGACAAGCCGAACAGTAACCCGGCAGTCTGCCGGCGACCGAACGCAGCCGAAACCAACGGTGTCTCACCCATCACACACTCTCCTTCGCCGGCAGCTCAGCCGGCCCCGAGCTCACCGGAACCGACGACGATGAACCATCCGAACCGGACGTATCGGCCGACGAACCACCATCTGAGGACCCGCCGACCGACCCGGACCCCGAACTGACCGGAACCGGCGCGGACGACGAACCACCCCCAGGGGCAGACTCGGGGGTTGTTGTGGGCGACGCGGCGTCGCCGGGGGTCTCCGGTGGCGTCTTCACCGGCGTGCCGCTGGGCGCGGGCGGGTTCTTGCCGCTGGAGACCGGTACCCCAGTCGCGGCCGATATCGCCTTCTTGGCGACTTCCTTTCCGGTGTCGACGACTTTCTGCCCGCCGGACGCGGCGGCTTGGTGCATGGCGTGGATCTGGCCGAGGCTGTCGCCGGCGAAATGGAACAGCTTCAGGGCACCCATCGGGGCGAACCCGGCGCACAGCAGGAGCAGAGCACCGGCAGCGACGTTCGAGACCTGCGCCGGGGTTTGCAGCCCGACCGTTGCCTTGTTCACGCCGTAGATGACGGCGAACCCTGTCGCGAACACGATCACCAGCAGCAGCTTCGAGACCGCGAGGGCGAGCGTGATCTCGACCCAGCGTCGGGGCCATTTCGACGACCATTCGGCGACAGCGCCAGCGAACGCGAGCGGCGCCATCACTGCCGCAACCAGGATCAGCAGCATCCGCAACAGCAACGCGACGTACACCATCGCGGACGAGACGATCAGCACAATCTCCAACAACGCGGCACCTAGGCCCGTCGGGTCCGCGCTCAGTGTCGACGCCATGTCGTTCAACACCCGTGTTCCCTGGTTGGTGACCGACCAGTTCATGACGCCGCTTGACATGGCGTCGAGCATCGCCAGGAGCGTCGGCAGGGCCATCAGGACGACCATTGCCCCCGGGAACGCGATCGCGACACCTCGCAGCGCGATCCAGATCCCTTTCGGGTTACGGGTCAACGCTGCCAACCCGACCTGAATCACCAGCAACATCACACACATCACCAATGCGATAGCCCACGTGATCGTCAGAATCGACGGGCTACCCGACGGAGTCAGCACCGACAAGTCAACACCGGTAGCAGTCGACAACTGCTCCGCCAACCACCGCAGCATCCCGCCTGCGACCTTCCCCGCGGAATTCGCAAAGCCATCTATCGCCCTGTCCACGGCCGAGGAACCCGCGGCCCCAGCCGCGTCGACGGCGGCGCACGCGAGAGGAGATGCCGCGATCACGATCGGATCACAGGCCATCAGAGGACCGCCAGCAACCCGTAGCCACTGCGGAACAGGGCCAGATCCACCGAAACAGACAGCGACAGGTTGCGGTGGGTCACGGCACCGGCAATGGTGATGTCCCATTCCGCGATGTAGAGCCGGGCGGTCACATACGGTCCAGGGTTTTCCATACCGGCAGCCAGGTTCTTCTCATAGACCGGATCCCGGGTGACCTGCACGTTCTTCACGCTCGAGGTGGCGCCGGCCCGGGCGTACGCGGCCCACTCCGACTCCGAGACCACCAGTGGCGCGGCGCCGGTGTCCATGACCTTCGTGAGCTCGTACCACGCGGAATGCCGCAGCATGTCGGCCGTGATCTCCGGCGGCGACGGAGCGGTGTGGACGATCGACTGGTTAGCGTCGACCCAGTTCTGAAGGTCCGCACGAGACGTGCGCGCATAGTCGATCGTCAAGACCTGAGTCATGACAGCCTCGATGAACGCCTCCGGCGTCGAGGTCTGCTCAGCCGACAACGCCGGCAGCGACGACCTCGGAGCCCCCGTCTCGACGGACGCCGCACCGTCCGACGCCGCCCCTGGTGACGCGGTCGCGGCACCGACCGAGCCGGCCGCAGATGCCCGGCGAGAAGCGGCCGAGGCCGTGTGGCTCGACACGGCCGTCATCACGGCCCCGACAGCGAGAATGGCGAGCAGGCAGGCGAAGATGATCACGAGTGGGGACCTGACCGCCCGGTGCACGAGCAGACGCATCACTTCACCTGCTGGCCGACGCCCGCGGCGAACACAATGATCGCGTCAGCCGCGCCGACGATGATCGCCGCAGCGAAGCAGACGATCAGGCTCATCTTCCCGCCCTGCACACCGCCCTGATGGCCCTTCCACGCCGAGAACGCCCACACCAGGGCGGAGATGATCATGGCGACGACCAACCCGATCAGGACGTAGGTGATGATGCCGCCGGCCAGAGCCTGCGCCTGCGGAATTCCTGGCAGGCCGGTGGTGTTGGGCGTCACGCCCGGATCCCACCCACCGGGCGGCGGCGTGGGTCCAGCGGCCGGCACTGTCTCGAACTTCGGTCCCATGACGGGTCTCCTTCTGGGTTTGTTTCGGGTGTGGTTCCTCACAGACCGTGGAGAACCGTCCTGGGTTCATCTCAAAGCCCGCGCACCGGGGTCAGTACCTGGGTGCGGCCCAGCCGAGGTAGTGCAGTCGCCACGGGCCGGAAGTCAACGCGGTAGCGGAGACGATGTAGACGCCGCCGCTCCGGCCGGACGCACCGTCGCCGACGTCGTTCGACGCGACCTTCCCGCCGCCTAGATACGTGGCGACGTGCCCGGCCGGAGACGAGGTCGAGTAGAACAACAACGCTCCCGTCGGCGGGCTCGTATCGCCCGCGTGGGCCTCACCTGAGGCCACATACGCCGACCACTGCACCGCAGCCGACGACCACCCCGACATCGGATGCCCGTTGATCCGTGCGGCCAGCTCCCCACACAGCCGGTAATACGACGTCCCGCCGAAGAACGGATCCGGCCGGCCCGCCGCCGACGCATCAGCGAACCCCTGCGCACGAGCATTCAGCCCAGCCACATCCGACACGACAGGCGCTCCGCCGACGTTACTGAAGCCGCCCGGGACGCACCCGGCCGCGGCCGCATCCGCCAACACCGTCGAAACGAGCAGCTGCGCCTGGCCCAGGTTGCGGGCGTAGTTGCTGCCATCGGCGAACGCGGACCGCTGCACCGTCTGCGCCGCGACCGGCGCCGCCACGGTCGACCAGCTCGGCACCTGCTCGAGGGCCGACAGGAACAGCCCGGTCGCCGTAGCCGGGTCCATGCGTTGCGCGACCGTGCCCCAGCTGGCGCGTTGCTGAAACAGACCGAGGGAGTCAGGGCCGGCCACATCACCATGCGAGACGTTGACCAGCGCCGACTCCGTCATCGCAGTCATCACCGCAATAACCGCACCAGCGGACCCATCACGGGCGGCCGCGGTAGCAATGATTGATCGTGCGTTACCAGCCTGCTCAGCCGACAACCCCGGCAGGCCACCCGACGTCGCGCACACCGCACCATTCGCCCAGCTCGACGAAGACGACTCGGCAGGAGCCATCACCACCAGACCCAAAACACCGAACACCAAGACAAACGGCAGCAGCACAATCGTCACGACAACACCGATCACAACAGGCATCCCCTGCTCCTTCCTTCCGTACCTACGCGGTTCCGTATATCCGCTGCTACGGATCTACGCCTGTTGGGACGCAGTTTCCTGTGCAATGACGATGACGTTGTGCGTGTAATAGCCATCAGTGGTCGGTGCACCACCGCAGGTCACGACCGCGAGCCGGTGCGGACCCGCAGTGGTGAACAGCTCGGCGTGCTTCGAGCTCCGCGGCTCGGTATACATCTGGGTCACCTGCCAGCTCGTCACGTGGCCATCGGCGTCCTTGAGATAGATCGCACCGTTCGGGACGGTCGAGGCGAGGCCGGCGAACGCGCCGGTGCGGCAGTGGCTCGTGTCGACGTGGCCCCACAGCAGGACCGTGCCGGCCTTGTCCGTGGGCGTGGCGCCCTTGTCCCAGATGCCGGCTGTGCAGTCCGGGACTGTCGCTTCGCCGTTAATGACCGGCTCCAGTGCGTAACTGATGTAGATGCCCGCCGAAGGGATCAGGACCGTCCCCGGCGCCATCGTGTCGGTGGTGATGACCTGCGGCGACGCGGACCCCGAGGCAACGGGTAGGGCTGTCGGACCGGCCGCTTCCGGCGCGAGACCGGTCGAGACCGTCGCGGTAGGCATGGGTGCCGCGGCCGCACTGCTCGTGGTCCCTGCCGTCAGGCTCATCAACCCGCCGCCGAGAACGAGGGTGAGGACGAGGGCAGCGAACCCGGCACGGACCACACGGGTCCGTGCCAGGCCGCTGCTTGCGGCGACCGCGCGCATTGGGACGCCGTGACGACCTGATGGGGCCAGGCCGTTCGATCGCCGCGGACTGGTCATGCGCGGGCACCCTTCTTACGCGTGACCAGCAGACCCAGACCGAGCAGAGCGCCCAACATGACCGCAGCGCTGCCCGCCCACACACCAGGTGCAGGCACCGTGGTCATAGTGGGAGCACCGGTCGAGATGTACGCACCCGCACCACCCGCACCGCCCTTGTCGGTGATCTGCGCCGATTCGGTCGCCAGACCCGGTGTGGTCGGCGCCGTGTGGCCCGTGCCCGACTTCGCCGACCAGCTCGTCACCTCGGAATACGTGACGCACTGACCGGCCACTGATGCTGGGACGGTCCAGCTTCCCGTGGTGAGGGGCTGTCCGGGCGTGAACGCCACCGGCCCGAACGAGAACACTGGGGCACTCGGGTCCCACGGCCCCGAGCACGACGACGACGCCAGGATGACCCCAGAGACCGTGTACGAGATGGGATCCCCGTTGACGTCAACGACCGGCCAGCTGCTGCCGGTAGACGCCACCGTGTCGGTCAGCGTCGAGCCTGGCGAGACAGTCTGTGCACTGGCCTGGGTGACGAGCTCGGGAGCCATGACCAGCACCGTTTCACTGAGCTCCTTGCCCAGCGGCGCGGTGTAAGCGGCGTAGTCCGCTGTCGCATCGACCTTCTCGTGGAAGTAGACGAACCCGGGCTTCGGCAGCGTCACGGGCGAGGTGATGACCTTCCCGGTGCCGTCCGCGGCGAACGTCCCGGGGTAGGTGAGCGTCGTCGCCGGAACGGTCCCAGCGGGAATGCCGTCCTTCGGATGCGTCGCGAGCGGCCCGTACACATCGACCGTCCCGGAGAACGCACCATTCGGCACGCCACCAGTGAGCAGGACCGTATCGGTGACCTGCGACCCGGCCGCCACAAGCTGGCTGCTTACCGTCGACGTGGCCTTCGGCGCATACGCCGTCACATCCACAGGATCGGTACCGCTGGCGATACCGAGTGCGCCTTCGGCTACAACCCGCTGCTGCCCGGCGCCCGGTGCGGGGTGCACCGCGACCATCTCGGGAAGTCCGGTGGTCGCCTGCCTGACCTTGACGGTGCCAGGTCCGGTGAACGTGAACGCTTCCGTCAGCGGGCTCGTCGCCGAGGTGACAGTCATCGCGTTCGTGCCAGTCGCCGCAAAGACTCCAGGCCCCGTCAAGCTCAGCGTGACCGCATACCCTGCCTGCCAGGTCCCGGCCGCCGACTGAACTCCAATGTCGGTCACCGTCCCTCCACCAGTGCCAGACTTTGAGAGCGCGATCCTGCTCATGTCGTAAGGTCCCGCGTTAGCGTTGACGTCAGCGACGAGCGCCGCGAGCTCGGCCGTGGAATCGGCCCACATTCCGGCAGCTGCGGCGGCGTTCCAGGCGCGCGCAACCTCGGAAGGATTCGAGTTCATGTTCTGGATCACACCGACGTAGTAGTCGAGCGCTGCGGCCTTCTTGTCCGCGGGGGAGTAGAGGTATCCCGCGCGGTCGCTGAGCGCGTACGCGGCTGCCCAGTTCTGCACATCGCTTGCCGCGGTCGCGCTATGAGGCGTGTCCATGAACCCTGCGGTCCCGCCGGACTCATCGATGCACACGAACCGTGCATTGTTGTAGAACGAGAGACCCATTGTGCCGATTTCGTGTTTTCCATTAATGCCGACGAATCCTGGTGTGGTCGCGGTCTGCGGCCCCAGGTACGCCTGCGCCGCCGGCGCAGACATCAGGAAGGCGAGCAGCACAGCAACAGCCGTGGCACCTCGCCTGAACAGTCTCGTGAGCTTCACGTGTCAGACCTTCCGTGTTGAGGAGTTCTTCACCCTCCCCACGGAACTGCCCCGATTCCATCTCAGAGACCCGGCCCACCGATACGCAACGCTCCTGAAGAAGACCCGGGAGCGCCACCGGACACGCACCTACGGCATTACGCCGCTACGTACCTCCGTACGTCGGGGAGCGCGAGACATCGGGGCCTCTCACTCCTTCCCTCCGTACGCCGCTACGTACATACGCGGCTACGGATGATCTGCGCCTATCCAGCGCGCCGATTCACCACCCGAGCACACTCGGCACTAGGCCCATCCGCGCAGCGGGATATCAGCTACGCAGTCATCAGTACGAGCCCGACCGGGAAACCCCAGCAACCGATCCGGAGCACGACCCGTGACCCGGCGTGGTCTCGGGCTGAGTCGTTCCGTCGCTCGAACCGCTGGCCTCGGTGATGGTGTCGGTGAAGGTGTGCCCGTTGACGGTGATGACGACGTAGAAGGTGCCGGCGTTGCTCCACTTGATGACCCCCCGGGTCATGCCAGTACCCGTGGGGTAGCACTGGATTGTAACGGTGCCCGGCCCGGTGGGCGCGGTGGTCTTCGGCGGCGCGGGGGGCGCCGGCGGAACGGGCGCGGTGGTGGTCTTCGGTGCGGTGGCGGCCTTGGTGGTGGTCTTCGCGGCCGTCGTGGTCTTGGCCGCGGCTGTTGCGCGTGTGGTCTGCCCGGCGGGTGCGTCAGTGGTGGCCGGGTCAGCTGGCGGGGAGGGCGCATCCGTGGCAGCCGGGTCGGCCGCGGTTGGGGTCGGGTCGGGGGTCCAGGCGGCCGGCCATGGTGCGGGTGTGCCCGACTCCGTCGAGGTCGCCACGGCGGCCGTCGGGACGACCTGTTCGGTCGAAGTGGTGGCCGGAGCGGACGCGCAGCCGGTCAGGACAGCGACTAGCAGGCCGGTGGCGAGGGCCAGGCGGAGGGAGTAGCGGTTCACTTCATGTCCTGTTCGATGTCGTTGTGGGCTTGTATAGCGGATACCTCTGACAAGAGCGGTCGACGTGCTAATTCGCGAGAGGTCCACACCTGTCACGTGGAACCGTCCCGGTTCCGCCTCATCCACCCCTCGTGCCTCCTGCACTACGCGGATACGTAGCCGCGTAGTCCCGGATCTACGTATCTACGTATCAGCGTACATCAGTCTACCGACGAGTGGAATGGGGGCGGGACTGTTCGGCACGCTTGGCACGCTGTTACGGAGGTACGTACTCACGGGGATACGTACCTGATGAGCAGCGATGCCATGCGGGGGGCAGAAGTGCAACCAGGACTCGGCCGCGATCTGGAATGATCGGCCCCATGTCCAGCCCACTCCAAGGCCAGTTCCCGTCGCAGCTCCCGCCGAACTACCCCGGGCCGCACGCGCACCCGATCTACACGACCCCTCCGGTCGTTGACCCGAACCCGTTCGCGGCCGCGTTCGACTTCTCCTTCGAGACCTACGCCACACCAGGCCTGGTCAAGATCGTCTACGGCCTCATGGTCGCCGTCACAGCCCTGGGCTATCTGGTCGCTGTGATCGCCACGTTCGCTGCCACGCTGCCCGACCAGACACTCGCCGGATTCATCCCCGTCGCTGGCAGCCCGATCCCCGGCCTCGTGGTACTTCTGCTCGGCTGGATCCCGGCCTTGCTCGTCATTCTCGGCGCCCGGCTCGCGCTCGAGCAGGCCCTCGCGACCGTACGGACCGCCATGGACGCCCGCACTCTGCGCGAGAAGATCACTGGTCAGCTCTGAATCGGCGTGAGGGTCGAGTTCCTTGGGGCCTCCACTGGCGGTCGTCTACCCAGAGCGTGACCCGTTTATGTACAGGGACGGGTATGCTGGGGGCATGAGACTCTGGACAGTGGCCGAAGCGCGAGCCAAATTCGCGGCACTCCTCTCCGCAGCGCGGGAAGGCGAACCTCAGACGATCCGACAGTCAGGCCTGGACGACGTAGAGGTCACCAAGGTGCCGACGACTCCGCTCAACGTTGACTACCTGCTCACCGGACGCGCCTGCTACGACGCCATGTGGATCGTCATGCACCAGTACCGCGATCGGGAGGAGCAGATTCCCCTGGCTCATCAGCACGCCGTGGTCACGTTCATGATGCCGCCGAACGTCTCGGGCGACGTGGTGAGGTGGGTGCTCAGTGAACGCGGAGCGGGTCGAGCGACTTGGTACGTGATCGACATGGTCACGACGATGCGAGAACTCCAACTGCTCCTCGGCCTGCCGCAGACGACAGCAGCTCGTGTGGTCAGGGGACTTCAGCTGACCTCCGGCGACTTCGAGCTGTTGCCTGCGGACGTGCTCAACAACGTCGCCGCCTATGCCAGAGAGTTATGGGGGCCAGAAGCGGCCACCGAGGCACTCGGCGAGGACTGGTCGTGGGTCGTCGAGAACGCACCTCCGCGGGAAGACGACAGGGCTAGGCCACTTCAACCGCACCCTGCCTATCGTCAGCCCTGATCCGCGACGGTCTGCGCGGACGGGCCGAGTGTCCAAGAGCGCTTACGCGCTGGTCTTCCCGAGCCAATAGACGAGTTGCTTGCGGATTCCCAGCTCCTCGCCTACAGCCAACCGGGTTCGCGCTCCGACGAGCGGGGACCTGGAACCGTCGCGGGCGGCCGAGAGCGACGCGTACACCTGGTGGGCACGACGCGTCGCGGAGGTCCTGCGCGACGCGTCGGAACGGTCGAGTTCATCGAGTCGCGCCTACGTGCCGTTCATCGGGTCAGCCCTGGCGCCCCGTCGAGGCAGCGCAGTCCGGGATGAGTCAGGAGCGGGTCGACGCCGAGAGTCATCAGGGTTGTGACGACTGCTGCTGCGGGCGCCCAGGGGCCGGAGATCATCAGCGGGGCACCTTTGCCGAAGGTGCAGACCAGGGTCTGTTGCTCGGCGAGTGGGTATATCGCTGTCATGTGGGAGTAGTAGAAGCTGTACCAGTCATTGCCGACTCGGCAGCACAGCCGTTGGTTGGTCACGACCAGGCGCACGGTCTGGTGTTCGCGCCACTGGCTGCGGGCCATCGCCTCGGCGCGTGAGCGTGCTGCCGAGTTGCTGGCAGCGGTCCCGATCAGGCCGGCGACGACGAACAGCGGACTGCCGAAGTAGACGCCGCTCGAGGTGGTGTAGGTGACGTCTTGGCCGTAATACCGCGCATAGTGCACCGGCGCGTCGGTGATGAAGACTTCGTCGGCATTGGGAATCAGGTCCCATACCTTGACGGTGTTGCGAGGTTGACGGTCGGGCAGCTCGCGCCGCAGCTGCGCGGCGACTCGCCAGGCATGATCCCGCTGCGCGGCCGCGATGGCGGCCCGCTGCTGGCGGTCTAGGGCGATCCGCCTGGATCGTTTGACGACGCTCACGATGCCCGCGGCAGTGAGAGCGGACAGGATCCCGGTGAACACCCACTCGACGGTGGATGGAGTGGCGAGCGCCCCGGGCAGGATCAGCAGCAGGATCAGCCCCGGGAGGATCCAGCGCGCGTGCCCGGGGCTTCGTGGCGGGGGCTTCATGCGCGACCGTTCTGGGTCCGGATCACCACGGCCACCACTATCACCTGCGCAAGACTCGTCATGAAGCGGAACGGTAGCAGTCGGCCCGGACAATTCCCTGTGACGCAAGACATGCCAGTCAGCCGCGGCGTACACCAGGTCGGCCCGGGCGGGGGCGATGTCAGTAGGAGAGTGAGTCATGGGGCGACGAGACGGTGCTGCCTCGACCGGCGCGTGATGCGGCGAGCTGAGCTCGGACGCCAGCGATGATCGCGGCGCGGCGTTCGGGGGTGGACGCGGCAGCGATGGCCTGGTCCTCGAGGCGGCGCTGGTGGGCGGCCCCTGGGCCCATGCGGCCCGGTCACGGTCGGCGGCTTCGCGGACGCCGGCGGATCTCCATGCGTTCCACGCGGGCGAGTCGTCTACGGGGATCCGCTCGAGGTACCACTTCAGCAGACCCCAGGGCTTCTCGACGTCGTCGACGCGGCCCGCACGGTGAAGTTGGGCCGCGCGCCACCATTAATCAGCGCTTCCTTAGCGGTTGTGCTCTGTCAGGAGGGCGCGCAGGCCAGCCTCATCGACGACGTCGCCGACGGCGAGGGAAGCCTTGCTCTCGGCAAGCTGTCGCATGAGCGCCGGGTCGGACAGCACCGCACGCGTCTCTCTCAGGGACTCGAGGTCGTAGCCGCGCTCGGCTTCGTCGGCCCAACGAGAGATGTCGGCTTCGGTGACGGGGGTGCCGTCGCGAAAGGACCCGTACGGCGCGCCGGACAGGCTCAGGCCGAGATCGGTCGCGACATCTTCTGACTGGACGGTGTTCACCTTTCCAGCGCGGATATCGGCGACAAGCTGCAACAATGCCTCCTGCTGCTTGCGGCGCTTCGCGCGTCTGCGGGCCATGGACATGTTCTCCAGCGTAGCGAGGGAGCCGACCCTCCCCACGCTATTCGGGTACGTAGTCACGTAGTGCAGGATCTACGCCCTTGCGTACGTCGGTGCGCCGGTGAATGGAATGACGGGAACCGGCGCGCTTGTCCCGACACGTTGTGCGCCGCAGGTGCCTGCCGCGCGTGTGTCCTGCGGTACGTACCTCCGTACATCCTGTGGTCCGCGTGATTATGAGTGTCCATCGGTGGCTGTCGAGGTGGCGCCGGATGCGAGCTCGACGGCGCGGCGGCCGGCGTGGACGGGGCAGGGCTTGCCTGAGGGAGTCACGCAGCGTTCGTCGGCTGCGGACCCGCACTTGGGGCACGCGACGTTGTAGCCGACTGCGGTTCGCCGGTGGGTGCCCGGATAGGAGCCGACGCAGTCGGCGTGGAGCCATCCCCACAGCCAGGTCGTGACTAGCTGTCCGGGCAGGATCGGGTCTGTGCAGCCCTGGCAGGGGCCTTCGTACTTCGCGATCACCGGCTGTCGCTGTGTGCGTGTCGCGCCGGCGGTACGGCACTGCGGGTGGACCCATCCAAAGTGGCTACGGACTATGACCTCGCCGAGTTCAATCTGCTCTCCACAGCCTTGGCAGGTGTGGTGGTCTCTGGCCACAGAGGTTCCCGGTGGTAGTACGTCGCGGTGGGGGAGGGCCGGCACGTCACCGGTGAGGCCGTAGCGCTCGATCGAGCCGAGGTCCGCGGCCAGTGCCGACCAGGACGAGTACCGAGTCGCAGGTAGCCGGACGTTGTCGACGGTGGTGGCCAGGATCACCACGAACGCCGGATTCTCCGCATCTGCGGCGCCGAAGATGATGTGAGTGGGCTCGGCCCAGTCAGTGGCGGACGCCGGGAACCATGTCCATTCCGCGAGCTCGGTGTCGCATCGCCACCCGGTCCAGCCTCGGGTCTTCATCTGCTCATGAACTCTCGCCAGCTCCAGCGGCCCCGCGGGTCGACGCCGTCCGACCACCGCCGACCATCGCGTGCGCCCTCGAGACTTGGACTTGTGTTTCGCCACGCCGTGAGCCTAGGTGGCGACCAGCGTCGACATGCCGGCGGCCGGGCCGTGTCGTGTGCGGTGGGCGTCCCACATGCGGACGAGCTCGACGCGTCGTTGCGGCGGCTGGGCGTAGTACCAGTCTCTGCGGTCTTCGCGCCGTCGTTCGTACTCGGCCGGGGTGAGGCTCGCCTGCCATGCCCGGTGTCGTGCCGCTTCGCTCGCCGGTGTCCCGCGTCGTCGGGTCACCCACTCGTGTCTGGCCTTGGCCTGCTCGACTGCCGGCAGGTCCCGGAACCTCTGCGACGCCGCAGCGGCGCGGTCGGCTCGCTGATGACTCGACAGCCCCGCCCACCATGCCCGGTACCGAGCGTGGACCGCGTCGACGACCGCACGCCGCGTCGCCGCCCACACCACCGCAGCGCACCTTCGGTAGTCGGCCCGCTCGACGTGAACTTGGTCGACGACCCGATCATGCGTCGCGGCCGCCTCGGCACGCTCCCGCTGCACCCGCTCCGACATCGGGTCAGGGACCGTGGCCCGCCACCGCCCCTGGGCGTCGCACGCCACCCACCCAGACCCCGCCAAGCCGGTCAGCACCTGCCGCAGCCCGCGGACCTGATCGACAGTCAGCTCATCCACCGGGCTCGTGGTCTGGTACCCGGCCCATCCGAGCTCCGACACCGTCATCCCCGTCTCGTCCGCCCTGGCAAGGACGCTGTGCAGCAGACGCGCCCGGACTTCCTGGGGACCCCCGGGGAGGCGGGGGGATGTGAGAACAGGTGGGTCCTTTTCCCCCACCATGGCGTCATGGTCGGGCAGTTCGCAGATTTCGAACTCGTAGCCGCTGTACGGGTCGGCCGGGTTGAAGGTGTCGGTGTGGAGGATCCCGACGTGGCCGTGGAGTAGGCGAAGCGCGGCACGGATAGGGCGCCGGGTCGTGATGCCCGCGACGTCTTGGACAAGGTCACGTTCCGCGCAGGGAACCCGCAACTGGTCCTGCCTGGCCATCCGGGCGAACACGGCTTGCGCGACGGCCCAGACGCCGGCCCGCGAACGGACCGACGGGACCGTCCACAGCAGCTCGTCGAGGCACAGCTCGGCGGCGCCGATCGCGGCCGCCACCCGCGGCGACGGGGCCGACCTGGGACCGGTCTCGTGCTCGGTGGCCAGCACCTGCGGGTTCCAGGCGTGGTTGATCCACCAGCGCTTGTCCTGGCGTGCTTTCGACATCGCTTGCGGGTGGCAGCCCAGGATCAGGTCCCAGGCCGACTCGACACTGTGGCCGGCCCGGATCAAGACCTTCGTTGCGGCGAACGCGTAGGTCGAACCGGACTGGTCAGCGCCGGCCAAGAACGCCCCGACCCCGGTCGTGAAGTACCTCGCCCACTCCGGCGGCACCTCGCGTCGCGGCCGGGGTTTCGGCACCAGCGGCGCCACCTCCGGCCGGCCCCGGCCACCCCGCGGGCCCCGCTTCCTGGCTGGCGCCGGCGCCGCCTCCAGGGCGGCCTGGAGCAGCCGCAACGAGACCCGGACCCTGGCGACCGTGGTCAGTCCGTGGGGCAGTGTCCGTAGCCCTGTGGTGCGGTGCGGAGAGCACAACGGCCGGACCTTGGTGCGGACATCGACCAGGTTCGCACCCACCCGGTACGTGCGGCGGATCTGGTCGACCAGAGCCCGAAGGTCGTCCTCACCAGCCCCCGGGGCCACGATCACATGGCACCGCCCGTCCGCGCCGCCCGAGGGGCGTAACAGCCGCCACAGGTCCCGCGACGCGCACCAGGCCATGATCTGCTCCGCGATCGCCCAGCCCCGCTCACCGGGCACGTCGACGTCGATGGCCAGCAGACCCGGCTGCAGCTCGCCTACCAGTGCCAGCTTGGCTCCGGGGTCGGCCAGCAACCGCAACCCCGCCTCGAGCGAGGCCACGACCACACCAGCCAGGTGCCGGTTGTCCAGGCCAATCGCGAACCACCTGTCCCTGAACAGCGCCTTGTCCAGGACGGTCACCGCCGCCCACACGTCCTCGCCAGGACCCAACGGATGCAACGAATTCGCTCTCGTTGGCTCCAGGACAACGCTTCCGCCCGACTCGGCCCGTTGCGCGACCATCTAGACCTGCCACGGGGGGACGAAGCGTGACAAGCGGCCCTGCAACGCGCCCGTGAACGCACGGGCCTCCCCGGGGCGCTCGCCCTTGGGCTTGCGGCCAGGCGGCCCTGACGCTAGGATTTCCGCCATAAGAACTCCTGTCGGGCGACGGGAAATGTTGAATCCCAGCTCGTAACTGGGGCGAAACGGTGGTCAGGCCCTCATCGGAAGATGGGGGCCTGAGTCATTTCATGCGGCCACCTCGAATCCGAACAGCGGCTCCTGGATCGGCTCAGACTCCTCGACCGGCGACTCAGACTCCTGGATCGGTTCAACGGCCAGTGACTCCCGGTACGCGCGGACCTGACGTGACACCTCGCACAGCCCGGCATGGTCCACGTCGGGAACCGCGAGCCGGGTCACGGTCGCAGCCCACCTGCCCGCCGCCACATCACTGACTGGCAGATCGAGAGGGGCACACAGGACACTCGACCCGTACACGCCGGCATCCGCGTACACCGATCCCAGGACCAGCCGCGACAACAACACCGACTCGCGACGAGCCAGGCCCCACGCTTGCAACTCCGCCGGCAGTGGCGGACGACGAGACGAGCTGTACGACGACGACGCACACCGCCACCCCGACAACGACCGGCGCGGACCCCCCGCACCGGCCGCCGAGACGACCTCGGCGACAGCCGACAGGCCAGTACTGATCAGCGGCACCACACCCATCGGCACCTCGGTCCCGACAGCAGCCTCGTACCGGGCCGCGGCCCGGACCAGCCACACGTCGACACTCTCCGCCCGCTCCGCAGGGACGACCGGACCAGGGCCAGCGACCAGGTCAGACCAGACCTCAGACGACGTACTCGACGCAAAGAGACCGCGGCCCGGCCAACAGCCGACCCTCCGGGCAGCAGCCTGAACCCCAGCAGCCACCGCGGTCGGCGACAACGACCGCGGCTGATCTGACAGCCACAGCCCGACCTCGCCAGCAGCAGGCGCCCACACCGAGCTCAGCAACGCCTCCGCGACAACCCACGCCTCATCACCGGCCTGCCATGCCCGGACCGGACCACCCAGCAAACCCGCCAGGCCCGTCACAGGCCCCGCCGCTCCGTGCCCGACTGGTACATCGACGGCCACTTGAGAGCCCACGCAGCACCATGCAGCGTCCCCGCGACAGCAGCCCACACCAGCGCCGCCCGCTCGGGGGAAGGGCTCTCTGACCGGGGCCCGCCAGCAGCCAGGTGATACTCCAGCTCCTCAGCCAACCCGGGATGGCGCGCAGCCTCCGAAGGCAACCACGAATCAACCTCCGCCAGCCGCTCCGCCAACACCCGCGCGACACCCACACACGTCAGCGAAGGAGCATCCGACACCCACGACTCATCGGTCGCCGCCAATTCAGCACTCACACCAGCCACGCTCGCGGGGTGAATCGACTCCGGGGCCAAACCCGGCTCCTGCTCCGCGCGGTAAGCCTCCGCCTCCTTCACCAGATCAGCGATGTGCTCCTGGAAGCCGTTGAACCAGGGACGGGTCGCGAGCAGCTGCGGTGCGACCGTCCCCATGCTGTCGGGAATGCCCTCTCCCCACTGACGGGAAGCTGCCTCCGCGAGGAGACCAATCTCGCCTTGGTCGAACGCCTGTGTCCCTGACTTGATCCCGGCAGCAAGTGCCGCGCACTCGCCCGACCTGCCTAGGGTCCGCGCGGCGTTGTTGATGACTTGGGCGGCCGAACCGTCCGTGAAGAGCAGGTCCGGCCCTTCGAGGTCCCTGAGGTAGTGCCCTACCGTGGCGCCTTGGCTCTTGCTGAGGCTGGCCAAGGCCGCGATCATCTCTCGGCGCTGCTCCTCGTCGAGGACGACGGTGCACTCTTTCGGCCCTTCCAGGCGAGGGGCGATGAGGTCGCGGTGGGCGGGGACCCGATCGGTCTGAAACTGTTGCGGGACCGGATGGACGCCGAGGATGCCTCTGCTCTGCTGACGCCGGTTGGCGTGCGCGAGGAGCGCTATCTCGTTGTCGTCGAAGACCGCCGCACCATCCTGAACACGCGCTGCCAGCGCCGCGCAGTCGGCCGACACGGCAAGGTCGGACGCAGCCCTGTCAACGACAGCGACCGCGGACCCGTTCACAAACGACGTGTGCGGATCGTCGAGGTACTGAAGAACGCGTGTGGCCACGTCGGCCTCGAACCGCCCCAAGGACGCAAGAGCCCCGACCAGCGCGCGTCGCTGCTCCGCGTCAAAGAAGATCCATTCGTCGCTGAGCCAGGATTCTCCGCGTTGGGCAGCGGCTACGGCTTCCTGAACGCCAGTGACGCCGGGCGAGCGCGCCGACGACCACTCGGCGTCATGCTCGGCGAACATCGTCGCGAGGAGATCAACGTTCCGCTCGCTGAGCCGCAGGGGCTCACCACGCTCAAGGCAGGAGGCAAGATCGGACCAGCTTCGGCCGGCTGTCCTGTCACTGGTTCGCTCGCCGAGCTCGCGTGCGAACACGTACAACTCGGTCAACAGATCCGCGCGGGTGATAAGGCCCAGGTCCATCACCTCATCGGCCTCCTGATCCGTCATCACGCCACCCGACTCGGAACCGACGGCGACAACAGGGCCTCGACATCCTCACGGCGAGTCACCCGGCGACCGTTCGGCAGGAGGACGGAAGGCAGCCGACCGTCCTTCATCCACCGCTGCACCATGCGTACGCTCGCGGTCGGGATCAACGGGGCAGCCTCTGCTGCGGTCAGCCAAGCGTCTTGGGGCGTCACATCTGACGTATCGCGTACGTTCATGGCGTCGATTCTGACGTCACGCGTCAACTACGTCAAGTGTCGTTGCTGACGCGTGACGTCAGAGGTAGCATCCAGCGCATGACGACAAGCGCTGTAGCTCGGCCAAAGGGCCTCAACGTTGACGAGGCGATCGGGATGGCTGTTCACGCGAGGCTCTTCCAAGAGCACATGACGAGAGCTCAACTCGCCACTCACCTGAAGGTGTCAGGATCAGTTGCTGGCCGGAAGCTCAGGGGGATTGTCTCTTGGAGCGCATCAGACGTGATGGTTGCGGCGTCTGCTCTCGGGGTCGACGCATCCGCACTATTGCCGATACAGCTCTCCGACGGCAGCTACGCCCCTCAGTACACCACCAGGGACTTGAACCCTGAACCCGCTGATTAAGAGTCAGCTGCTCTGCCAGTTGAGCTAGTGGTGCGCGCCGAGGGTCAACAGTAGCAAACAGGGCTCGCCTGCAGCGAATCCGAGGTGCCCGCTTGCCCACGACCCGGAGGCCGGCTTTTCCATGGGACCCCGGTTGGCGCCCTATGACATTCTTGGATGATGGAGGATGAGTCGGATCGCGTCGAGTACCTCGACGAGTGGGACTCCACGCTTCCTCCCGAGCCTCCACGTACGGCTAACCGGCGCCTCCTCGTACCGTTCGCTCTCCTGGTGGTCGGGGCGATCGTCGCCGCGCTCGCTATCGGAGGCGCGGGGCGCGGGCTGTTCGTGGCCCCGAAGCTGCCCACCGCGACCGGGCCTGCGACAGCCCCCGTCACCCCGTACCAGCCGGTCGACGTGGCCACCGAGAGCGCGTTCACGCCCGCACCGCCCAGCGACGACGTGGAGGCGCAGCCCCTCATCGTGACGCTGACGCAGACACTTCCGCGGACCGCGGACAGCATCCTCAGCTTCCAGGTCAGCGTGTGTGTCAACTCGACCATCGGCAGCGCGGCGGGCGGCCGGGTCCCGATCATGCGCAACTTCTGGACGCTCGTGTCGCGCAGCACGAACGAGCTGCTCGTGCCTCTGGCGACCGGAGGCCCAGACCCGAACTTCCCGGACGAGTGGTACTACCTCAAGGGCCAGTGCGCCTCCGGGTACATCTCGTTCCAGGCCACGCCCGGGTTCATCCCCCAGTTCCTCACCTACGCGGACAACCGTTTCTCGTGGTCCTGGCGGGTCGTGTAGCGAGGCACTACCTCTCAGGGCGCTCCGGCTGCCCGCTGACTGCCGCGATCCGCTGACGCCTCAGCACGTCGATGGCGGGACGGGGCAGCGGGTCGAGCGAGTAGCCGAGGGCCAGCTCCAGCACGTGGTCGGCCAGCTCGGGATTGCGCGCCAGAACAGGTCCGTGCGGGTACGTCCCGACGACCTTCCCCTGCTGAGCACCCTCTGAATGGTCGTAGCCGTTGCCGATGCCCTTCTCGACGACGCCCAGCGGGCGCGCGTCGGCGCCGAGCCGCGTGAAGCCGCCATGGTTCTCGAACCCGGTGACGAGCGAGGTCGTACCGTCGGGCTTGGTCCAGCGATACAGGATCTCGCCGACCGCTCGTACGTCCCCGCGACGGGTCTCGACGTCAAGGATGCCGAGACCCGGTACGACCTCGTCGCGCTCACCGATCGTGAACGTCGTGCCGCAGATCTGGTAGCCGGCGCACACGGCGAGCACCGCCGCACCCGCATCGAGAGCCCGGAACAGGTTGCCGTCCTTCGTGAGCTCCCGGACAGCCGTGGTCTGGGCGAGGTCCTCGCCGCCTCCCAGGAGGTAGACCTGACCGTCAGCGGGCAGCTCCTCACCGGGCTCCACGATGACGACTCGGGCGTCGATGCCACGCCAGGTGAGGCGCTTGCTGAGCACCGTCGCGTTGCCACGGTCGCCGTAGATGCCGAGCAACGACTGGTAGACCAGGACGATCGTCACGGGGCTCATGTCAGACCGCCCAGCTTCCGCAGCCGCTGGAACGGCGTGTACGTGGCCACCACATCCACCGGGTCTGTGTGACCGGCGACTGCAACGGCGAGGTCGGGCACCACGCTGTGCTCGACCTCGGCATAGAGGAGCCGGACCGACAGGTCCTGGGCGCGCGGCCCAGTGGCGACGACGTGCCGTCCGGCCAGCTGTTCGTACTCGACATCCCACAGCCAACTGACGTCACGTCCGTCGGCAGCGGCGGAGTCGATGGCAAGAACGACAGTACCGCTCGTGGTGAGTGGGAGCGCCTCCGCCCAGCCGGCAGGATTCTTCGCGAGCAGGAGCCGAGCGGTGGTGGAGCCGAAGTGGGCCGTCGCGTACCGGCCGGCCGGTGACGTGATCGTACGCATCCCGCGGATCGCCGCCTCCGGATCGATGCCCAGCTCGGCGGCCGCTGCGAGGGCGCACGCGCCGTTGGAGACGTTGAACGCGCCGGGTACCTTGAGCCCGAGCTCCCAGCGGGTTCCGTCCGGGTCGACGACCGCGTCGCCGTCGACGCGCCAGGTGGCCTCGGGCTGTACGAGATCGCCGGTCGGACAGGCCCAGCGGCCATTCGTACGTGTCAGCATCGTGCCGCACTCGGGACACAGCGACGCATCCTGGGTCCAAGACGTCGCGGTGTCGACCCAGACCACTTTGGTCGCCGAGCGGGCGGCCCACGTGACCAGCGGGTCGTCCGCGTTGGCGATGACGACGGGACCGTCTGCCCCGGCACGTGACAGCGCGTCGCGCCAGCCGCGGCCCAGCGACTTGATCTCGTGGTTGCGGTCCATCTGGTCGCGGGAGAAGTTGAGGAGCACGAGCACCGCTGGGCGTCCGAGCCGTACGACATCGGGGACGACCCGTTCGTCGGTCTCCAGGATCGCCACATCGCGCCCAGGCGCGACGGCGAGGGCGGACGCGATGCCGTAGTGCAGGTTCGCGCCGTCGGCGTTGGTGACGACTCGGTCGGCGCCGACCGCAGCCTTCACGGCCGCGGCGAGCAGATGGGTCGTCGTCGTCTTGCCGTTCGTGCCGGAGACGCTGGCGATCGTGCGGCCGGGGAGGAGGTTGGCGAGCGCGTCGGGTGCGATCCTCATCATCAGCTGGCCGCGGATCGAGGCTCCGGAGCCGCGTCCGGCAACTCGTGAGGCCGCGCCGGCCATGCTCCCCACGGCGAGCGCGACGGCCAGACGAGCCCGTACGAGAGCCGGCAACCGGTGAGGGCTGCGGGGGATCGTCAGGTCGGCGGGCACGGAGCCATTCTTGCCGATGACCGACGCGACCCACCGCCAGGTCCGCGAACTGAGTTCATGTCCGCTCGAACTGGTACATTGTGAGGACATTCTATTGACAGTGTTCGCGGCTCAGGGATTCAATGACTCCCGTTCGTCCACCGGCCGCCAGCTCAACGAAGAGGCGTTATGACAGACAACGACACTCCGCTCGGACTGATGACTCGGCGCGGCCCGACAGCGCTCTGGAACGACTCCGCGACGTACTCGGAGCTCTCGACATCGATCAGCTGGGGGGCGGTAGGGGCCACGTGCAACCCCGTCATCGCTCTCGCCGCCATTCGTTCGGACCTGCCGCGGTGGACAGCGCGGATCAAGGAGCTCGTATCGGAGCTTCCTGAGGCGCCCGAGTCCGTGATCGGCTGGAAGCTGGTGGAGGAGGTCTCGCTCGAAGCGGCCCAGCTGCTCCTGCCGGCCTTCGAGACCCACAAGGGCTACAACGGGCGACTCTCCATGCAGACCGATCCGCGGCTCGCCCGCAGCGCGCAGGCACTGGCGGACCAGGCCGAGTACTTCGCGTCCCTGGCCCCGAACATCATCGTGAAGATCCCGGCCACGGGTGTCGGCGTCACGGCCATCGAGGACGCCACCGCCCGCGGCGTCAACATCAACGTCACCGTGTCGTTCACGGTCGCCCAGGCGGTCGCGACCGGAGAGGCCATCGAGCGTGGGCTCAGGCGCCGCGAGGCGGCCGGCGAGGACACGTCGGCGGCGGGACCTGTCGTCACGATCATGGTCGGCCGGCTCGACGACTGGCTGAAGTCGGTGTACGCGAAGGACGGCCTGTGCTTCGACCCGGGCTACCTGGAGTGGGCCGGGGTCGCTGTCGTGAAGAAGGCGTACGAGGAGTTCAAGGCCCGTGGGCTGCGCGCCAGGATCCTCGTGGCCGCGTACCGCAACGCGCTGCAGTGGACGGAGTTCGTCGGCGGCAACCTCGTGCTGTCGCCGCCGTTCGCCTGGCAGGAGCGCTTCCAGGCCAGCGGGATCGACCCTCAGCCGCGCATGGACATCCCGGTCGAGTCGAGGATCCTCGAGGCTCTGGAGACGATGCCCGAGTTCCGCAAGGCGTACGAGGTCGACGGGATGACCCCCGACGAGTTCGCCGACTTCGGGGCGACCCGTCGCACGCTGCGCCAGTTCCTATCGGCCGACGAGGAGCTCGACCAGATCGTCCGTGACATCCTGATCCCGTCCACCTGACAGACCGGAGCGCTACACCATGACGGACAACGTCCGGCTCACCGTCGCACAGGCCGTGGTGAGGTTCCTCGCCAACCAGTACAGCGAGCGTGACGGGGTCTCCCAGAAGCTCTTCGCCGGCTGTTTCGGCATCTTCGGGCACGGCAACGTCGCCGGAATCGGCCAGGCACTGCTGCAGGCCGAGGTGCAGGCGCTGGACGGGGTTGCTGATGCGCCCGACCTTCCGTACATCCTCGTGCGCAACGAGCAGGGAGCCGTACATGCCGCCTCCGCCTACGCGAAGACGAAGAACCGGCTGCAGACCTGGGTCGTGACGTCCTCCATCGGGCCTGGCGCCACCAACATGATCACCGGTGCCGCACTGGCGACCACGAACCGGCTGCCGGTACTGCTCCTGCCATCGGACATCTTCGCCACGAGGTTCCCGGACCCGGTGCTCCAGCAGCTCGAGGACCCGCGCTCGCTCGACATCTCCGTCAACGATGCGTTCAAGCCGGTCTCGCGGTACTGGGACCGGATCAACCGGCCCGAGCAGCTCATCCCGTCTCTGCTTGCGGCGATGCGGGTCCTGACCGATCCGGCGGAGACCGGCGCGGTCACGGTATGCCTGCCTCAGGACGTACAGGCCGAGGCGTACGACTTCCCGACGCGTCTGTTCGACAAGCGGATCTGGCATGTGGCGCGGCCGGCGCCCGACGCGGCGGCCCTGGCACGCGCAGTGGCGGCGATCAAGGCGTCCACGCGTCCTCTCGTGGTCGCGGGCGGCGGAGTGATCTACTCCGGCGCCTCAGACGCCCTCCGGGCGTTCGCCGACGCAACCGGCATCCCGGTCGCCGACACCCAGGCGGGCAAAGGTGCGATCAACTTCGACCACCGCATGGCCGTGGGCGGCGTGGGCTCCACCGGAGGCGCGGCGGCGAACACGCTGGCCCGCGACGCCGACCTCGTGATCGGCATCGGCACCCGCTACTCCGACTTCACCACGGCGTCGCACACGATCTTCGCCAACCCGGATGTCGCGTTCGTCAACGTCAACGTGGGTTCGTTCGACGCCGCCAAGCACGCGGCCGAGATGGTCGTCGCCGATGCGTTGGTCACGCTGGAGGCGCTTACCGCCGCGCTTGCCGGCTGGAGCACCGACCCCTCGTATCAGGCGCGGGCAGGGGAGCTCGACGACGAGTGGCAGAAGGTCATCGACACCTGCATCGCGCCCCACGACCAGGAGCTGCCTGCCCAGACCGAGGTGTTCGGGGCGCTCAACGAGCTCATGGACGACTACGACGTGGTCATCAACGCAGCCGGTTCGATGCCCGGCGACCTGCAGGCGCTGTGGCGCGCGCGGACGCCTGAGCAGTACCACCTCGAGTACGCGTACTCCTGCATGGGCTACGAGATCCCTGCCGCCATGGGCGTGAAGCTCGCTGTCGGCGACGACCACGAGGTCGTGGCGATCGTCGGTGACGGTACGTACCAGATGCTGCCCATGGAGATCGCGACGATGGCCCAGGAGGGCATCAAGGTCATCCTCGTGTTGCTGCAGAACCACGGGTTCGCCTCGATCGGTGCGCTGTCGGAGTCGCGCGGCTCGCAGCGCTTCGGCACCCGCTACAAGGTGCGCTCCACGTCCGGTCGGCTCGACGGCGACGACGTACCGTTCGACCTGGCCGCCAACGCCGCCAGCTGGGGAGCCGATGTCCTGAGATGCCACGGGATGGCCGAGTTCCGCGAGAACTACGCGAAGGCCGCGGCGAGCGACCGTACGACCGTCCTGTACATAGAGACGGACCTGTACGGCCCCAACCCGCCCGGTACGGCATGGTGGGATGTTCCCGTGTCCCAGGTGTCCGAGCTGGGGAGCACGCAGAAGGCGTACGCGGAGTACGTCGCCGCGAAGGCAGCGCAGCGGCATTACCTGTAGGCGTCCGGATGACGCAAGATGAACACATGTTGCGTGAATAGACGAATGTCTTTACAAAGTTGCCCAGCGCAAGGGCCACCTGGGCAAGGCAGCGACGCCAGGGCGGGCAACGGGCCACGCATCAGAAAGATCGGGCTGCCGGTCTCGGCGCCACCAGCGCCCTAGCGAGTGGGGTGAGTAACGGGGCTCGAACCCGCGACCTTCTGGACCACAACCAGAAGCTCTACCAACTGAGCTATACCCACCACGCCACACCGCGATGCCCCCGAAAGGGCGAGCGCCATCTTAGCCGAGCGGTACGGGGTCTGACCAACCCATACGCAGGGAGTCAGGCCAGCGAGCCCTGGTGGCGTGCGGCGATCTCCGCGAGTATGTCGCGGTCAGGACCTGGCTGTGGGACGAGCATGGCCTCGCGGTAATAGCGCAGCTCCTCGATCGACTCGCGGATGTCGGCGAGGGCGCGGTGGTTGCCGGACTTGGACGGAGCGGTGAAGTAGATCCGCGGGTACCAGCGCTTGGCCAGCTCCTTGAGACTCGACACGTCGACGTTGCGGTAGTGCACGTGGCCCTCGAGCGTCGGCATGTCGCGGGCGAGGAACGTACGGTCCGTACCGATCGTGTTGCCCGCCAGGGGAGCCTTGCGGACTTCGGGGACGTACGTGCGGATGTACGCGAGGGCCTGGGCCTCCGCGTCGTCGAGCGTGACGCCGTCCGCCAGGAGGTCGAGGAGTCCCGACTTGCGGTGCATGTCGGTCACGAACTCGCCCATCTGTGTGAGTGCCTCGGCCGACGGTTTGATCACGATGTCGACGCCGTCGCCCAAGACGTTCAGCTCCGCATCGGTGACCAGGACTGCGAGCTCGATGAGCGCGTCCGTGGCCAGGTCGAGGCCGGTCATCTCGCAGTCGATCCATACCAGGTTGTCCACCCCGGCAGCCTAATGTGTTCGCGCTACTCGGCGCTGAGTGTCTGGGGAGGCACGCGGCGAGGGATGAAGCGCAGCAGCCAGGCGGCGCCGCCCCATGCGAGGACGCCGAGAACCACGGACGCCGACCCCAGCGTGGCGAACGTCGTGACCGCCGCGATGGCGAGCGGGCCGAGGGCGTTGCCAGAGTCGGACAGGAGTCGCCAGCCGGCGAGGAACTTCGTACGGCCCACTGCGGGGGAGGCATCCGAGCCGAGCGTCATCACGACACCCGACGAGATCCCGTTGCCGAGGCCGAGCAGGCAGGCGACGGCAATGATCGTGCCGATGTGGTGGGTGAGGGGAAGGATCGCCATCCCGATGCCCATGACGATCATGGCGGGGAAGGCGACCCAGACCCGGCCGAACTTGTCCATGAGCGAGCCGCCGAAGAAGAACAGGGCCACGTCGAAGGCCATGGAGATCGAGTAGACGAGGCTGGTGGCGGCCGGTGAGATCCCGTGCGCACTGCACCACAGGGGGATGATCGCCTGTCTCGCCGAGCGGACCAACATGATCACGAGCGCGCCCACGCCTTGTGTCATGAGGATGCCGACGCTTTGGCGCAGCACGACGAACATGCCGGCGCTCTGCGGCGCGTTCTCGCCGGGGGTCTCGCCGGGGAGGTCGGGGAGTGTCAGCGTCACGATCGCTGCGAGGAGGCTCATGCTGGCTGCGAAGAGATATGCCTTGGGGAGTCCGAAAGCCGCCACGACCGCAGCGCCGATCAGCGGGCCGATCAGGCCCCCGATCCGGAACACGCCGCCAAGCGAGGAGAGGGCGCGTGCGCGGTACTGGAGCGGTACGGCGACGGTGAGGTAGGTCTGGCGGGCCAGGCCGAACACGGCGCCGGTGATGCCGGTCACGAACGTCGCGATCGCCAGGTGAAGCAGGCTGTGCGTGAAGGAGACCGACGACAGCATGACGACGTCGACCAGGCACGCCAGGATGATCGACCACTTCTCGCCGAGGCGTTCGGCGACCCAGCCGGCGGGAAGATCAGCGAGCAGTTGCCCGATGCCGAGAAGGCCGGTGATGAGTGCCGCGGTGCCCGGCGAGGCGCCACGGTCGATGGCGCTCAGGGCGACCAGGGGGATGACGGCTCCGTACCCGATGGAGGCGAGCGCTGTCGGTCCATACGCAGCTACGGCGATCTGCTTCCACGAGAACCCGTCAGCCGTAGTCACTCGCGCGAACCTACTCGCCTGAGCCCTAGACTCTGTGCTTGTCTCGCCCCCGTAGCTCAGCTGGATAGAGCGGCGGCCTTCTAATCCGCGGGTCGGAGGTTCGAGTCCTCCCGGGGGCGCGCGAGACACCAGTCCTGACTGGTCCTCCCGGCACTGGCGACGATGGAGGCAGAAGTAATGCACGCGAACCATCTGGGTCGTGACGTGCCCGTACGCATCGATCGCGACGCCCGGCTCCTGTGGGACGCCGTACGTGGCGCCGCAGCGATTGCGTACACGCTCGTCGGATCGCCGTGGCTGAGGGAGCGGTACAACAGGTGGGGCGTCAGCCAGCAGGAGTGGCTCGATGCGATGCCCGGCGACGAGCTGGTGCCGACGCCGGTGCTGGTGTCCACCCGGGCGGTCACGATCGGTGCTCCGCCGGACGCGGTGTGGCCCTGGCTCGCCCAGGTCGGGCAGGGCCGAGGTGGTCTGTACAGCTACGACGCGCTGGAGAACCTGCTGGGCCTCGACATCCACAGCGCCGACACACTCCTGCCCGAGGACCAGCGACTCACGCGTGGCGACCTGGTTCGCCTCGGCAAGCCCGGCTCACCGTGCTTCTTCGTGGTGTCGCTCGACGAGGGCCGATCTCTCGTCCTCATTGGCGCCGACCCGGCCACGGGCGAGCCTGTCCCCACGCCGGTACGGGATGGCGCCGGCGCCACGTGGCAATGGGTGCTGCGTCCCATCCGGGGCGGTGCCGCGACGCGTCTGATCAGCCGCCAGCGCAACGCCCATCCACCCCAGCAGCGGACGATGTGGCGACTGGTCGAGCCCATCGGCTTCGTCATGGAACGCCGCATGCTCCTAGGCATCAAGGAGCGGGTGGAGCGAGGGGGAATGCCGCCATGCTCATGACGGTTGGAGCGGGCATGACGACAATTGGCTTCATCGGCTCCGGACACATCGGCTCGCAACTGGCTCGCCTCGCGGTGGCTCACGGGCACGACGTGGTGATGAGCAACTCCCGCGGCCCGGAGACCCTGGCGGATCTCGTCGCCGAGCTCGGCCCGCATGCCCGAGCCGCGACACCGTCCGAGGCGGCTGCCGCCGCCGACTTCGCGGTCGTGACGATCCCGTTGCAGGGCATCAAGACCGTCCCGGTGGAGGAGCTGGCGGGAAAGCTCGTCATCGACACGAACAACTACTATCCGCAGCGCGACGGGCAGATCGCCGAGCTGGACGACGAGTCCACGACGGTCTCGGAGCTGCTGCAGCGGCACCTGCCGACCTCGAAGGTGGTCAAGGCGTTCAACCACATCCAGGCTGCCGCTCTCACCACCGAGGGCCAGGCTGCCGGTACACCGGGGCGTCGAGCGCTGGCCGTCGTCGGTGACGATCCGGAGGCCCGGGCGAGCGTCGCCGCGCTCATCGACTCCTTCGGCTTCGACGCCGTTGAGGTGTCTCCGCTGTCTGAGGGCTGGCGAATCCAGCGCGACACACCTGGTTACGTGACCCGTCACACCTCCGAGACCCTCCGTGTCGCGCTCGCGCAGGCGAAGCGCTACCGGGACATGTGAGGACCATCAGGGCAGCCCGCTTCGGGCCACCTCAGGCAGCGGGCGCGCGGAGTTCTCGCAGTGTTCCGCAGGGCCCGGTGGCGTAGTTATGGACCCCCAACGCGACGCGTGACACACGGACGTACCTATCGGCTGACCTAGGTGGTCATCGCCGCGTGGGTGATGGCTGCAACGAGTCCGGATGGCTCGTTAGGTACGTTCGTCTGTTCGCGAGACCGCCGGTGTTGTCCGCCAGCCCGCCCCGAAGCACGTGAACGAGGCCGCGAGCAGTGGGGCGTCCGTCGTGGCCGCCGCAAGGGCCGTCGGTGCGTCCAGGCCGGACGCCAGCCCCTCGTGGTACGCGGTCATGGTCGCGAGCGCCAGGTCGTCGCCGACGACGCTCACCGGGGCGACGACGGTCGATACGCCGAAGGCGAGGAGGCAGGCAGTGAGGCCGAGAGGCTCGTCGCCCGCCCGTACGTTCACCCTCCCCGCGCGGCAGGCCGACAGCACGACGTGGCGCGCCCTGAGCCGCAGCCCTTCGACCTCGTGGACGAACGTGGGCCCGTCGGCGAGCAGCAACGAGCTGAACAAGGGGTTGTCGGACTCGTGCTGGCCGTGCGCGGCGACGTGCACCACGTCAGCCGCCACCAAGGCGTCGCGGAAGTCATGGCCGGTCGACCACGAGCCTCCCGGTTGCCGCCATATCGCCGCGACGGCCTCCTGCTCCGCGCTCGCCACGCGGAGGTCCGGCCCGGCCACCGCCCGTACCACCGGGTCAGAAACCCGCACGTCGTGCCGCACCCAGTGCGTCGCCGAGAGCGACACGGTCAGGCTTCGGCCACGCAGCGACGGCAGCATCGCCCAAGGGAGTGCGGCGAGCTGTGCGGGCGGTACGAGCAGGAGCGGATCGCGACCGGCAGGGAGCGCCCGTGACAACGCGCGGTCCAGCGTCTCGAGCGTTCCTGTCAGCGAACCCGTGATGCCCGCGCGCAACGCAGAACCCTGAACCGACGAAGCCACCCGTGCGAGAGCATCGAGATCGGCGGACGCCTGCCGCGCCAGCTCGAGGATCTCCCGCGCACCCGCCACCGTGACCAGCTCGTACCGTCCGCCACGCGACACGACCGCGACGAGCGTCTCACCCGTGATCGCCATGCTGGTCATCGCGGTGTGCCGCTCGGACAGCGCCAGGCGGATCTCGGCGGTCGACGCGGCGATGTCGTCGGCACCCTCGCCCAGGTCCCGGGCCCAGGATGTCTCGCGCAGCGACCTGACCGTACGGCTGATCGCTCGTCGGTTCTCGGCGAGATCCGCTCCCGGCTCGGCGTCGCGCTGGTCGGCGCGCAGCTTGCGCAGCATCGTCCACAAGGCCTGCTCGGGAGGGTCGTCGCTGGGCCGTACCTGAGGCATCGACCCCGTCGCCGTACGCCACCTCTCCGTCACCGCCAGCACCCGTGCACCGGACCCCGACCGTGCCGCCAGAGCCACGTCCGTGACCGCGAGCGGCGACGCGTGGAGGGCCATGCCGGTCTTGAGATCGAGGCTCGAGACACCGCGACGGGCTGTACGGAGGTCGTCGACCACCGCCCGAAGCGTGCGCCGAGCGCCTGCCTCGTCTCCCCGTGCCAGAGCGAGGTCCACCGCGACCCGCCGGGCCAGGCAGCGTCGTGCGAGCTGGGTCGACCGAGCGAGCGACTGCACCGCTCGTACGGACGCGTCCGCAGCCCGACCTGTACGGACCAGGCTCTCCACGTACAGGGTCCCCGCCACGTCCGCGAGCCGTGGGTCGACGTCGGCCGCGTCGCGCGCCAGGGCTTCGGCGTCGCCCGGACGCGGGTCTTCCTCCGCGCTGAACGCCATCGCCTCGCACCGCAGCACCCGGGCCTCGATCTCGCGGAACCGTGCGGCACGTGCGGAGAACCGGCTGATGAGCGGCGTCAGCCGCACGACGGCATCGTCGCCCCTGGCCAGCAGCACCTCGCAGCGTGCCAGATCCAGCTCCACCTCGTCGGCCTCGGTCTCGAGTCCCGCCTCGGCCAGGCTCGAAGCGGCAGTCTGCAGCGTCTCCCACGCGTCCGTGACGAGGCCGGCCTCGATCAGCACCCGTCCCCGGTCGAGGTTGGCGATGCCACGGTCGACGGGCGCCCCGAGCCGGTCCGCCTCGTCCATGAGCCGCAGCGCCGCGGGCAGGTCGCCGCGCAGGAACTCGACGAAGCCGCGGTTGTGCAGCGCCATGTACGCGAACCTGTCGAGCCCCGCCTGGTGAGCCAGGGCGGCCGCCTCGCCGAGGTCCGCCGAGGCCTCCTCGATCTTCAGCAGCAGCGACGCCGTCGTCCCCCGGTTGATGAGGAGCCGTACGCGGTCGTCGACGCCCAGGAGCTGTTCGTACGGCGCGATCCGTTCCAGGACCTCCAGCGCCCGCGCGTTCTCGCCCAGCCGGGTCCACAGGGTGCCCTGCTGCAGCATCGCCAGCGGCACGATGTGGTCGAGCCCCAGTCCCTTGGCCTCGGACGCGACGCGGTCCAGCTCCCGCTGCGTACCCTCCGGGTCGCTCGCGAACGAGCGCCAGGTTCGGGACATGGCGATGCGGAGCCGAAGCTCCGACGCACCCACGGACCGGTCGTCGGCGAGCTCCTCGGTCGCTTCGTCCAGCAGAGACATGGCCGCTTCGATGGCGTACGCGGCGATGTCGCCCCGCGCCTGTTCGTAGAGCTCGGTCGCGCGCGCCAGCCGCCCGGGAGGGCCGGGACGTCGTGGGCTGAGCGCTCCTCGCCAACGCCCTACAACTCGATCGCGGGGGTGATGACCGGCCGGCCGCCGGAGGTGATCGGCGCGATGAGGAAGCGGGCGAGTCCGGGCTGTACGGGGAACCAGCTCACGCGTCCGTTCACGTCGCTGATGGCAGGGGTGCGGTCGGCGCCCTGGATGAGTTCGACGGTGATGCCTCCGCCGGACACCCAGGCGTCGATCCGCAGCTGGCCGTCGTCGCGTCCGATGACGACCATGAGCGTCATCGTGCTGCTCGTGAACGTCACCGAGTCGGCGCTCTCGGCGGTCGGAGCGCGTACCCCCACCGGCTCGTCGGCGAGCAGCGCGAGCTCGGCGTTCATCGAGGCCAGCGAGAGGCTGAACTCGATGTCGCCGATCAGCCAGGGCGGTACGGGATCGGCCAGAGCGAGTGTCTGGTGCAGTGCGTCCGAGGATGGCGAGGTCGATGTCGTCCATGGGATCGTCGGGATGCTGCGGTCATGTCAGGCTCCAGTTTGGATCGTCGAGTAGGGCGCGGCGGAGGGTGGCGAGGCATCTGCCGCGGGTGGGGCCGATCGAACCCATCGGGACGCCCATCGCCTCGGCGAGGCCGGCGTAGTCGGGTGCGCCACCCATGCACACGACGCGCAGGATCTGCTGGCACTTGGGTGACAGGGTCACGAAGTGTTCCCAGAGGCGACGGGCCTCGTCGTTCATCGCCGCCACGTGTGCGGGATCGTGCGGGGTCGGGTCGTCGGGCTCGAGCTCAGTCGTGTCGACAGGATCGACCGTGCGGGCGATGCGCTGTACCCGCCAGGCCTCGCGCTTCGTCGTCGTACACAGCCAGCCCAGGACGGCCTGTGGCGCGTCGATGCCGCTCGCGTGCTCGACGAGTCGGAGCCAGGTGGTCTGTACGGTGTCCTCGGCATTCTGCGGCGACAGCCCGCACGAGCGTGCCACGTGCCACAGCACCGGAGTCACCGCGGTGACCAGCCGGTGCAGGGCCTGGAGGTCGCCGTCCCGGTACTCGGCGAATGCGACAGCCGCCCGCGTGGTCAGCGAGGCCTCGACATCGGGCATGGTCATGTGGCTCTCCCATGCACGGTTGTGATCGCCCGACGGCCACGGGCGACGCACGCACCTCGATCGATCGTCGTCAGGTCCGGGTCGCTCACCAGCGCCCTGGCGATCTCGCCCGCGAGCACCGGTCCGGCGAACGACGTCCCTGACCAGGTCGCGAAGCCGGAGGCGTACGCGTCGGGATCAGGGGTCGTGCGGTGCAGGCCCTGGTACATGAGGCCGGCGGCCGGCTGGGCGTCGCCGGACAGCGTGGTCGGGACCGTGCTCACCAACGAGGCGCCGATCCGGTGCGCGGTGACCCAGGCGCCGGCGTTGGAGAAGTACGCGACCGAGGTTCCATCGGCGTTGAGCGCGCCGACGGTGACCTGCGGGACACGTCCCGGCTCGTCGGGCGCGGCGGCGAAGGCAGCCGGATACATGGGACGCGTCGTACCGCTGTTGCCGGCGGACGCCACGACCGCAACGCCCCACGCACCGAAGTCGGCCAGGAGTGACGCGAACGGTCCGTCGAACGCGATGTCGTCCGCGTTCTCGTGGTAGTAGCCGAGCGACAGGTTGAGCACGTCGATGACCAGGTCGGGGTTGCCGTGGACCACGCCGTCGATGTGGCGGTGCAGCAGCACCAGGAGAGTCGCCATGAGCCCGCTCTCGGCGACGACGCCGTCCTCTGCCATGACCGGGATGGCGAGCAGCCGTGCCGAGGGGCAGACCTGACGAATGATGCCGCAGATGAACGTTCCGTGCCCCGCGTCGCTCGGGAGGGAGCCGTCGAGGGGGTCGACTGGAGCCTGGTGCCACTCCGCACCGGGCACGTTCCCGTACATGCCGAGCAGGTACGAACCGTACGTGACCTTGTCCGTCGCCAGCGCTGCATCGGCGAACCAGGGGTGCGCGCCGAGGCCGGTGTCGAGCATCGCGACGACCGGTCTGCGCGAGGGCATCGGCGTGTGGCGCGCGGGGTCGTCGAGGAGCAGTGCCACCGGCGCGCGGCCGCCGAAGCCCGGCATCCCGTACTCCTGCATCGCCGAGACACCGGCGAGATAGGGGACACCCGCGAGGTACGGGACGCCGGCCAAATAGGGGACACCCGCGAGGTAGGGGACGCCTGCGAGGTACGGGGCGGTCGTGACGACGTGGTCGAGGCCGACCGCGTTCGTGCCGAACTCTCTCTGAAGCTGAGCCATCAGCGCCACGAGGTCGACGCTGCGGACCGACTCGGACTCGTACGAGATCGTCACCTTCAGCAGCCCCTTGACCGCCGTCTCGCCGAGCGGCTTGAGGTCCGCCGGGAGGATCGAGGTGACACGAGCGAAGACGCCGGGCTCCACCATCCTGGCGATCGCGGCTTGTACGGTGCCGGGGTCGTGCGCGAACACGATGAGGCTGTCCGCGACATAGGCGGTCTGCTGGTAGCCGCTGCCTCGTGGCGCGGATGCCGGGTCGAGTGCTCTGATGTCGAGGCTCGGCAGCTTGTCGGGTCGGGCGGCGGGGTTGATCATCGACGTCCTTTCATAGGACTACGACTCTGAGGAGGCCCAGATCACGTCTGTGATACGTCACTTTGCTGCCAATTCCTCACCTTTACTAGAGGCGGAGGCCGTTGAACCTTCAAGATCAGCACGACTACTAGGTTGTGGGGGAACCCGACGCGAAGGAGAACCATGACCGAGCAGGCCGAGCCTCGTTACCACGTGACCGTCGAGAGGACCGCCGCGGGCACGTACGTGGCCCGCAACCGTCGCGGCGGCGAGATCAGGTTCTCGACCGGGGAGGACGGTGGCTTCGCGCCCGTCGAGCTGCTCCTCGCGGCCATCGCGGGCTGCTCCTCGATCGACGTCGACACCCTCGTCACCCGCCGCGCCGAGCCGACATCGTTCGTCGCGACCGTCACCGGCGAGCGTGAGAGGAACGAGGCGGGTGCGTCGTTCGTGACAGACCTCACGGTTGCCTTCGACCTCGCGTTCGGTGAGGGCGACGGCGCCGACAAGGCGCGCGCGCTGCTGCCCGAGGCTGTACGGCTATCGCACGACCGTCTCTGCACCGTCTCCAACACCGTCCAGCGGGGCACGCCGGTGACGATGACGGCCTAGGAGTTGGCATGGCAGGATTCTGGTTCTGATACCTGATCGTCGGCCCGGGTCCGGATTCGGGCGGTATTGCGCCGATGGGTATGAAAACGAGGACCTGCGCGCCACCCCGCGGCCCCATGTGGGCACAGCCTCGCTCGTACCGTGCCGCCGCTACCCTTGTCCGCATGGCTGACGCACTCCGTACCGACCTGCCTGGGATCGGCCGGTACCGGAGACTGGCGGCCGTCGACGTGGCAGACCCGAAGCTCACAGGCGTGGAGAGGTTCACGCATAGTCGGTGGTTGTGGGCGAGCGTCGTGGTCGTCCTGCTGGGGATCTTCTCGTTAGTGAGGTTGAACGTCATCCTCACCGCCGACGTCAAGACGGACTCCGGGACCGTACCCGGCCTCAACTCCGACGCCCTGTGGCAGTCGGCGAACTACGCGTTCCCGACGCTCGCGGTCTGGTCGCTGTTGTTCCTCGCCGTCGACCGGTGGAAGCCGCAGCGCTGGCTGCTCTGGGCCTTGGCGCTGTTCTGGGGATCCTCGATCGCCGCGTACGGCGCGATCGTCGTGAACTCCTGGGCCTCTGAACATCTAGCGATCGACCAGAACGGCAACCAGCTGGCCGGCGCGCGAGCCGCGATCTACGTCGCGCCGTTCGTCGAGGAGTTCTTCAAGGCGACCGTCGTGTTCCTCGTCGCGTTCCTCGATCGCCGCCGCCTCACGAGCAAGCTCAGCCTTGTGAGCCTGGCCGGGCTGTCTGCCATCGGCTTCGCGTTCAGCGAGAACATCGTTTACTACGCCAGGGCGATCGTGTACGGGAGCATGAACGCCAGTACGGGCGACGTGGCTGCTGCTGTCGCCCAGCTCGTACAGATGCGTGGTCTGTGGACCAGCTTCGGGCATCCCCTGTTCACGTCGATGACGGCGGTGGGCCTTGCGATCGGGCTGCGGAGCCGGGCCAAGGTCGTCAGGGTGCTGGCGCCGGTCGCCGGCTACCTCACCGCCGCACTGCTGCACATGACGTTCAACACCGTTGCCAGCCTGTTCCCTGACAGCTACCAGAAGACGATCTACTTCATGATCGCCCTTCCGGTGCTGGGGGCCGTCGCGCTGTACGCCGTGTTCCAGGTCGTCCGTGAGGGGCGCGTGATCCGGAACCGGCTGTCGGACTACGTGATGGCCGGCTGGGTGCCCGACACATACCCATACCTGTTCTCCAAGACGCTCCAGCGGGCGCGGATGCTGGCGCTCTCGCCGTGGTGGGGCAACGTCGTCGCCACGTACAGGCTGCAGCGAGCCGTCTCCGAACTCGCCTACCTGCGTGACCAGATCACACGTGGCACCGTCGACGCGGCAGGCCTGTGGCGCGAACGCGAGCTGCTGTACGCGATTCGCGATTTTCACGCGGCAGGCGCACTCGATGATGCGCGAGGGCTGAAGCCGTACTGGAAGAAGCCGCGGGCTGCGTTCGCGCTGGCGTGGCAGCCGCCCTCCTACCCCGGACCTGCCGGCATCGGGGGTCAGTTCCCTGCCCACGCACCGGTTCCGGCGCCACTAGGATCGGCTCCGACCATCTCGGTCGTGGACCCGCGGTGGGGGCCACCGAAGGCCTAGGAGGGCCATGGCCAGTCCGCTGACCAGCGCGTTGACCGATCTGCGGGACGCGCTGGCATCTGTCAGGCTGCCCTTGCCTTTGCCCCGCGCCGCCGAGCTCACCGGGGTGTCGCGGGACTCCGCCAAGCAGCTCGACGACTACGTCCTGCCGAGGCTGTCCCGCATCGAGGCTCCTCTTCTGGCCGTCGTCGGCGGATCGACCGGGGCGGGCAAGTCGACGCTCGTGAACTCCCTGATCGGTCGCGTCGTCACGAAGCCCGGTGTGATCCGGCCCACCACGAGGTCACCGGTCCTCGTGTACAACCCGGACGATGCGCGTTGGTTCGCGGACGAGCGGATCCTGCCGGGGTTGCTGCGTTCGAGCTCTTCGAGCGATGACACACGGTCGCTGCACTTGGTGCCTGAACCCACCTTGCCGCGCGGGTTGGCCGTGCTGGACGCGCCTGACATCGACTCGGTCGTCGTCGAGAACCGCCGGCTTGCCGCGCAGCTGTTGTCGGCCGCCGACCTGTGGCTGTTCGTGACGAGCGCCGCACGGTACGCGGACGCCGTGCCGTGGGACTACCTCGCGAGCGCCGTCGATCGCAGCGCCGCGGTGGCGGTCGTCGTGGATCGCGTGCCGCCGGCCGCGATGGCCGAGGTGCCGCCTCACCTGGGCCAGATGATGACCGAGCGCGGGCTGGCGTCGTCGCCGTTGTTCGCCGTACCGGAGACCACGACCGACGCCGACGGCCTGCTGCCGGACGCGGCAGTGGCTCCGATCCGCGGGTGGCTGGCGGCTTTGGCGGCTGACCAGAACACCCGCGCTCGCGTGGTCATGCAGACGCTCGACGGAGCTATCGGGTCCCTCACCCGGCAGGCGCCGGACGTCGCTCAGGCGGTCGACGACCAGCTCGAGGCGGTCGAACAGCTGCGCTCGGACGCGACCGCGTCGTACCAGGAGGCTGTACGGACGGTCAACGTCCAGTCGGCCGACGGCACGCTGCTGCGTGGCGAGGTGCTGGCGCGCTGGCACGACTTCGTCGGTACAGGGGAGTTCTTCCGGGCCATGGAGCAGAAGATCGGCTGGTTGCGCGACCGGATCTGGGCCGCGATCAAGGGCGAGCCGAAGGGCGCGGGCGACGTGGCTGTTGCCGTCGAGTCCGGGCTCGAGGCGCTGCTGCGCGAAGAGGGCGAGAAGGCAGCCGAACGTGCGGAGGCGGCCTGGCGGGCGAACCCCGCCGGCCGCATGCTGCTCGACCGCGCCGGTGCTGACCTGCGGCGCGTGTCCGAGGACTATCCGTCGCGGGCCGCCCGGGCGATCAGGGCCTGGCAGGGCGACGTCATGGAGCTCGTGAGCGACGAGGGGTCAGGGCGTCGTACGAAGGCGCGGATCGCGGCCTTCGGCGTCAACGGGGTCGGCGTGGCGCTCATGCTCGTGGCGTTCGCGCATACGGGTGGGCTTGTCGGAGCGGAAGTGGGCGTGGCGGGCGGTACGGCGGTGCTCGCACAGCGTGTCCTTGAGGCTGTGTTCGGCGACGACGCCGTACGCCGGCTGGCCAAGAAGGCCAAGGACGACCTCGACGCCAGGGTCGAAGGCCTGCTGGCCGGTGAGCTGTCGCGGTTCCATGCCGCGCTGGATGCCGTGGGCATCGATCCTGAGCAGGCGGAGCGGATCCGTACCGCCGCTCGCAGCGCCGACGACAGCCGCGCCGCCGAGATGCACCAGCTCGGGCTGACGGCGGTCGGGGCGGGGGAGGTGCCGGCGATCGATCCTTCACTGCGTGAGCAGGTCGACCTGCGGCAGGTCGACGCTCCGACGGCAGAGGTCGTCGACGGCGAGGTGCTGCCGTGAAGAAACGCTCGACGCTGCCCGACCGCCTGGCCGCGCTGCGTACGGCCATGGATGCCGCGAGGGGACGCATCGACCCGGACGTTGAGGAGCGCATCGACGCGATTCTCACCCGTGTCGACGGCCGGCTCGCGTTCTCGGGGGACGTGACGATCGTGGCGCTGGCCGGCGCGACCGGGTCGGGCAAGTCGTCGCTGTTCAACGCGGTGTCCGGTACGAAGCTGGCCGAGCCGGGTGTGCGGCGACCCACCACGGCGGCGGCGATGGCGGCCGTGTTCGGTGAGGAGCAGAGCGACCTCCTCGACTGGCTCGACGTACCGCGACGGCACCTCGTCACCGGCGCGGAGGACCTGTCCGGGCTGATCCTGCTCGACCTGCCCGACCACGACTCGACGCAGCAGTCGCACCGGGAGATCGTCGACCGGCTCGTCGAGCTCGTCGACCAGTTCGTCTGGGTCGTCGACCCGCAGAAGTACGCGGACGCGGCGCTCCACGACCGCTATCTGAGGCCGCTGGCCGCGCACGCCGACGTCATGGTGATCGCGCTGAACCAGATCGATCGGGTCGCCGAGGAGCACCGTGCGGGGATGATCGCCGACCTGCGGCGGTTGCTCGACGCCGAGGGTCTTGCGGACGCACGGCTGGTGACGGTGTCTGCGGTGACGGGCGACGGACTGGCCGATCTCCGTACGGAACTCGTGACGCTCATCAAGGGCAAGCAGACTGCGGCCAAGCGGCTCGCGGGAGACGTGACGAGCGCTGCCGAGGCGCTCGCGCCGCAGCTCGGGGACGCTGATGCCGACGGGGTGCCCAAGAAGCGTGCCGCGCATCTCAACCACACGCTGGCGGTCGCGGCCGGCGTTCCCGTGGTCGTCGAGGCCGTCAAGAAGTCGTGGCGGCACCGCGGCGGCATCGCGACGGGCTGGCCGGTCGTGGCCTGGCTCGCACGGTTCCGGCCCGACCCGCTGCGTGCGCTGCACCTCGATGTGATCTCGACGAAGAAGAACAAGGCGATCGAGCCGGGCCGCGTGAACCGGACGTCGGTTCCCGTGGCGCAGGGCGTGGCGAAGGCGCGCGTCGACAGCGCCGTACGAGCCCTGGCGACGGAGACCTCCGAGGGTCTGCCGCGGGGATGGCAGGACGCTGTACTCGCGGCGGCGCGGTCCGAGGAGACACTGCTGCCCGACCATCTTGATCGCGCGATCGCGACCACCGACCTCGCGACCGATCGCGGCAACGGGTGGTGGACTCCTCTGCGGGTGCTGCAGTGGTTGGTGCTGCTGGCGACGCTCGTGGGTGCCGGGTGGTTGCTCGTGAACTTTCTCCTGGTCTCGTACTTCGCGTTGCCCTCACTCCCTGTACCGAAGGTCGGCAACCTCGGCCTGCCGACCGTGCTGGCGTTGGGCGGGGTCGGCGCCGGGATCCTCGTGGCGCTGCTCAGCCGTGTCGGTGTGGAGGTAGGAGCCCGGAGCCATGCGGCGCGCGCCGACCGTGAGCTGACACGGGCGATCGGTACGGTGACGAGCACGTACGTGATCGGCCCCGTCGACAGCGAGCTCGCCCGCCGGGACCGTGCGCGGGAGGCGCTGAAACAACTGCGGTGAGCCGCTGGCGCGACTTGTTCGCCCCGCGGTTGTCCACAGGCAGAGTCGCTGTCCACAGCAGCGAGTTCGGGTGACGAATGCTGCGGGCGTGCGCACATGGTCACGGGTGAATCGAGAAGAAGGGATTCACCATGGAGATGACAGTGACCATGACCGGCAACGTCGGCAGCGAGGTGGAACATCGTGTGACACGTACGGGGCTGACGACCGCGTCGTTCCGGATGGCCAGCACGCCTCGGGTGTACCGGGACGGGGAGTGGCACGACCAGACGACGACATGGATCGGCGTGGAGTGCTTCCG
Organism: Propionibacteriaceae bacterium; assembly: GCA_003158895.1. Lineage (GTDB taxonomy): Bacteria > Actinomycetota > Actinomycetes > Propionibacteriales > Propionibacteriaceae > Fen-668. The sequence continues at coordinate 37,189 of PMLO01000090.1, read as the reverse complement.
GGGTCTCGCGGACAACGTGACCTCGAGCCTTGGAAAGGGTGAGCCGATCATCGTGCAAGGGCGGTTGCGCACGCGATCATGGACGGACACGAACGGGGTGCTGCACGAGAGACTCGTCATCGAGGCGACCACGATCGGCCACGACCTCAATCGGGGCACGTCCGCGTTCCGTCGGGTCAACCGTGTGATCGCGACGCCTGAGCCCGAGCCCGAGGCGACGGAACCGGAAGGCGCGGAGTCTGCCGCCTGACTCAGGTTCCCCGAGTTGACCAGGAATTCCTCGAGGTAGTGCGCGGCGTGAACTCGCCGCATCGCGTGTTGTTGGACGTGATGTGAGGGGCACATAGGCTGAGGCATTCCTCGTAAGGAGCCGCCATGGGCACCGGTACGGCGCAGGGGGTGAAGTCGGGCTTCCGTTGGCTGACCACGCCTCACGGAGGCGCGCTCATGTCCAGCACCGCCGCGCTCCTCGTCGCCGTCCTGGCGGCCACGCTGGTCGGTCAGGAGCCCTTGCACCTGGGGTTCCAGACCGACGGCGACACACGGTTGGCGGATCGCGTACGAACGATCCTCGGCGCTGACGGCACGAACCGCTCCACGGCGGGCTTTCACGGTCTCGCGGTCATCACGGTGTCGAACGGTCAGAGCCGGTGGGCCGGCCTGGGCAACCGCGGCGACGGCCTGGCGCCCACGGACACCACGATGTTCGAGATCGGCTCGATCACCAAGCTGTTCACCGGACTGATGCTCGCCGACGCGGTGGACCGAGGCGAGGTCGGGCTGCAGGACACACTGGACACGTACCTGCCGCAGCTCACCGGCACCCCGGCAGGCGGTGTGACGCTCGAGGAGCTGGCCACCCATCGTTCCGGCCTGCCCGCGTATGCCGACCAGGCGGCGAGTCAGGGGTACGAGGGATCCGGTGACGCCGTCGTCGAAGCCATCACCCAGGACGACGTCATCACCCAGACCGCGGGGCTGGCGATCTCGCAGCAGGGCACGTACGCGTACTCCAACCTGGGGTTCGCGCTGCTGGGGTACGCCCTGGCGAAGGCAGCTGGGGCTCCGTCCTGGACCGGGCTCGTCACGGAGCGCGTGCTGAAGCCGTCGGGGATGACGCACACCGTGTTCGTTCCCAGCGTCGACGACGTCCCCGACGACGCGGCAGTCGGGAGCCTGCCGAACGGGGCGAGGGCTCCGTACTCGGTGGGTCCGAGCTACTACCCGGCGGGGACGGCGACGTTCTCCACGCTCGACGACCTCGCGTCGTTCGGTCGGTGGATTCTCAGCGGCCGAGAGATCGGCTCGTGGGCGTTGACCCCGCGGTACGACATCTCGCCGACGGACTCGATCGGTCTCGGCTGGGTGATCACGACCACGGCGGCCGGTGTCTCGGTCTGGCACAACGGGTCGGTACCGGGGTTCTCGTCCGTGCTGCGGATCGACATGGCACGCAAGCGCGCCGTGGCGGTGCTCGGCAACAGCGGTGCCTCGGTCGACCCACTCGGCGCACGGTTGATCGAACCTCGCGCGCCGGTCACCAGTCTGAGCGCGTCGTGGCCGGTGGGGATCGCAGCCTTCGCGTGCGTCCTCGCCGTGTGGTGCGTTCTCATGGCGGCCCGGCTGAGGCCACGGATCATCGGCGTCGTCGTGGCATCCGCCGCTCAGGCGGGGCTGGTCCTCGCGGTGGCGTTCCTGCCCTGGCAGAACGTACCCGCCTGGGGTTGGGCTCTGGCCTCCGGCTCGGTGTTCGCGGCGACGATTCTTGGCGTCGACCGCGGCTTCCGCCATCCACGGCTGCTGATCCTGCCGGCGGTCACCGGGTTGCTGGCGGCCGGCGTCTTCTACGGGTTGACCGTCTGGCTGGCCGGCTAACCATGGCCCGGTCACGCAAACGCCTGCTCGTGGTGCTCGCGGTGCCGGTGCTGCTGGCGGGTTGCGTACAGCCTCCTCCACTGGACGTTCACCTCACGTGGCGCGAGGTGACGCCTGCCGGAGTCGTACCGGCTGCTCTGGCCCCTTCGGAGTCAGGCCTTGTCGTGGCGGGAACGGACATGTCGGACAGCGCGCCGTCAGTGGTGCTGGCCACCGGGGAGACGGTCCCGCTCGTACCGTCGGAGCCGTACGCGGCGAGCGCGCGCATCGTCTCGGCCACCTCGGCCGGGGGACAGCTGTACCTCATCGGCGGCCGCGCCGGGGGCGCGCATGCGAACACCCGCTGGACCATATGGGACGGGCCTGCCACGGGGCCGGTCACGAGCCGGCCGCAGGAGTTCTTCACCTTCGGCGGCGAGGATGCCGGGCCGCTGCTCGGCACGGTCATCGTCGACGGCCGGCCGATCATCGTGGGTAGCCGTGGTGGGACCGCCGGCCCCGACGGCGCGCTGTACGCGGCCGACGGCGAGGTCTGGCACCAGCTCGACACCCCTGATGCGTTGCATTCGGCGAATGGTGTGGTGCTCGGCTTCGCGGCGGTGGCGGCCGTCGGTTCAACCGTCGTGGTCGCCGGCGACAGCGTCCAGGCGACCGAGGCTGGCGCCGTACAGACCCCGGCGCTCTATTACGGCACGGTCGGGGGCGACTGGCGTCGCCTCGACCTCCCGGTCCAGCCAGGGACGACGGGGCTTCGTCACGCCACGGGGATCGCCTGCGAGGGAACAACCTGCTGGGTCGCCGGCTGGGCGCAGCACCCGATCGTGTGGCAGGTGTCGCTCGCCAACGGCGTGGTGGGTCAGACGACGATCCTCACCGGCGACAAGCCGGCGGACCAGGATCCCACCGCGCTGGTCGCGATCGTCGAGGGCAGGCCCCTGGTTCTCACCAACGCGTCCACACCGTCGGCCGCGGTGTCGTGCGGTGACGGGTGGACCTCGGTGGCGGCGCCGGCACAGGCCATAGCCGTGGTGGGGCTCGGCGCCGACGCGTACGTGGTCGCGGGTGACCGGCTCTGGCGGGCGACGCTTCCCGCCTGCTGACGCGCGCACCCGTGAGGGGCACTGGCTCCCGCCCACTAGGATGGTCTGCGTTCTCACGGCTGCCGTCGAGCGGCCGAACACACGCGCTACTAGGGAGTCCGAACACCGCCATGGCCGAATTCGTCTTCACCATGCACAACGTGCGCAAGACGCTCGGGGAGAAGCTCATCCTCGACAACGTGACCATGTCGTTCTACCCGGACGCCAAGATCGGCGTCGTCGGGCCGAACGGCGCGGGCAAGTCCACGATGCTCAAGATCATGGCCGGCCTGGAGAAGGCGAACAACGGCGATGTCATGCTGGCCAAGGGCGCCACCGTCGGGATCCTCATGCAGGAGCCGCCGCTCACTGAGGACAAGACGGTCCTCGAGAACGTCCAGGAGGGCGTCGCAGAGACCAAGGCCTTGCTCGACAGGTACAACGAGATCAGCGTGGAGCTCGGCGAGCCGGATGCCGACTACGACGCGTTGCTCGCCGAGATGGGTGACCTGTCCACCGAGCTCGACCACCGCCAGGCCTGGGAGCTCGACTCGCAGCTCGACCAGGCGATGGACGCGCTGCGCTGCCCCGACCCGGACATGCCGGTCAACATCCTCTCCGGTGGCGAGCGGCGTCGCGTCGCGCTGTGCAAGCTGCTGCTCCAGCAGCCCGACCTCCTGCTCCTCGACGAGCCCACCAACCATCTCGATGCGGAGAGCGTGGCCTGGCTCGAGACCCACCTCAAGTCGTACCCGGGCGCCGTCCTCGCCGTGACCCACGACCGGTACTTCCTCGACAACGTCGCGGGTTGGATCTGCGAGGTCGACCGCGGCCAGCTGCACCCGTACGAGGGCAACTACTCCACGTACCTCGAGACCAAGCGCGCCCGCCTCGCCATCGAGGGCAAGAAGGACGCGAAGCGCGCCAAGATCCTCGAGCGCGAGCTCGACTGGGTGCGTCAGAACCCGAAGGCGCGCCAGGCCAAGAGCAAGTCGCGTCTGACGCGCTACGAGGAGCTCGCGGCCGAGGCCGAGCGGGGCCGTCCGATGGACCTCGCCGAAATCAACATCCCGGCCGGTCCGCGACTGGGCGCGGAGGTGCTCGAAGGGGCCAAGCTCACCAAGGGCTTCGGCGACCGCGTGCTCATCGACAACCTGTCGTTCACGCTGCCGCGCGCCGGCATCGTCGGCATCATCGGCCCGAACGGCGTCGGCAAGACGACGCTGTTCAAGATGGTCGTCGGCGAGGAGCAGCCCGACTCAGGCGCGCTCAAGGTCGGCCAGACGGTCAAGTTCAGCTACGTCGACCAGGGCCGTTCCGGTCTCGAGCCAGGAAAGAACGTCTGGGAGGTCGTCTCGGACGGGCTCGACCACATCAAGGTCGCGAACTTCGAGATGCCGTCCCGCGCGTACGTGGCGTCGTTCGGCTTCAAGGGCCCCGACCAGCAGAAGCTCGCNNGACGAGCCGACCAACGACCTGGACGTCGAGACGCTGCAGTCCCTCGAGGACGCGCTGCTCGACTTCCCCGGCTGCGCAGTGGTCATCTCCCACGACCGGTGGTTCCTCGACCGCGTCGCCACGCACATCCTCGCGTGGGAAGGCGACCACGAGGAGGCGGCGAACTGGTTCTGGTACGAGGGCAACTTCGGCGACTACGAGGAGAACAAGGTCTCCCGCATGGGCATCGAAGCGGCCCGTCCGCACCGCGCCACGCACCGCAAGCTCACGCGCTGAGCTCGCGGCTCGGTCACGTCAGGCTCGTAACCAGCTCCTGGTCCTGACCAGCAGAGAGACGAAAGCGATGAGGGCGATCGCGCCGCCGACCATGGTCAAGACATCGCCGAAGCCCCCTTGGCCGTGGATGAGCGTGAGGACAAGCCCGATGACGCAGGCCGCAGCTCCGATCCCGGCTGCAATGGGGGCTGCCCGTTGCGGGCCCCGCTCTGCGGAGAGGAACACGAGCCCCACGAGGGCGATGCCGCACGCGTCGCCCACGAGCGCGATGATGACGGTCCAGCCGCTGAAGAAGGTACCGGCCGCGAGGGACAGGAACCCGAGAACCAGCCCGAGAACATCATGTGGTCGTGGTTGCGGGGTCCCCGCGGGGTTCGGCATCCCGGGAGGTGTCCCCGGTGCGTAGGGGCCGGGTCCGGGAAATTGGCTCATTCCCGCACGATAGCGGGAGGAGATGAGCTCCGGGCGGTCGATACTGACCCCATGACGTTTGACGCCGAGTTCCTGGCAGCCATCGCACCCGCGCTCCGTACCATCGACCAGGCGCCAGGCTCCGGGACCGATCCTGCCGGCGTCGTGACGGTGGAGGTTGGCCGTGGCGGAGCGTTCTCCCGCGTCGACATCCGCGACTCGTGGCCGCGGCTCGGCGGAGCCGATGCGCTCGTGGCCGCGGTGCTGATGGCCAACGCAACAGCGCTGGCCACGGGCATGGGACTGGCCGTGGACGTCGAGGCGGCTCGTACCTACCGTCCTGGCAGTGGAGCAGAGATCCTGCGCGGCATGATCGACCGTGCGAGGCAGGCAGAGCCCGACACCGCCGCGGCGAGCGCCGTCCTCGCACGCATGATGCAGTCCCAGACGATGCCCGCACCCTTGACACCCACCGAGGCGGAGGCGGCGTTGGCACGACTCGACGCCCGTCAGCGGGCCGGGTCGCCCGGCGATCATGCACTGCGCGAGGTCGCCGATCCGCAGCGCTACGTCGTCATCTCCCTCGACCCGGCCGGGTGTCTCATCGACATCTCGATCTCTCCGCACTGGGCCGACGGCAAGTCCGGCAAGGCGATCGCCGGCCATGTGAACGACCTCGTACTGAACTCCGACCGATCGGACATCCATGGCTGACTTCACCGTCGCCGTCGCCGACCTCCTCAACGACGCCGCCCGGTTCCACGAGCTGTCCAACCGGTTCACCAACTTCGGCACCGTCATGGGCGCGGTCTCCGCGGCGGCCGTCGACGACTGGGGCTTCTGGGAGTCGTACAAGTCGGCCGTCGACACCGTCATGTCGGCAACGGCGGCTCAGGCCGCAGCCGGATCTCAGCAGCTCGACACGACGGGCACGGTGCTCGGCCAGGTAGCCGTGACGTACACGCAGGAAGAGCTCGACAACACCCACCGTGCAACCAACATCTTCTGAGGACTCTCGATGACCGCCGTCCCCGCTCCGCTCCCGATGCCCGCCTGGCAGGAGGACCCCACCATCCAGGCTCTGCTCGACGGGATCAAGACCTGCCAGCAGAAGGCCCAGGACCTGTCGAAGGCCATGACCGACTTCGAGCCCGTCCTGTACGAGAAGCTCCAGTGGCTCCTCGACAAGACGTTAGGTTTGGCCGCACCGTACGTCGGGGAGGTCGTGCTCGCCTGGGAGGGGCTCAAGCGCGGGTTGCCGCCGGTGCTGCAGGCGCTGTACGACTTCCTCAAGCATCTCCGCGCTCCCGCGAAGATCATGGCGCTCGGTCAGTACCTGGTCGGGGCGCCACTGGACCACCTCAACGCTCTCAAGAACGCCACCGACCAGGCCTCGCTCGCGTCCCCGATGACCTGGTCGGGAGACGGCGCCGAGGCGTTCTTCACTGTCGCAGGCAACCATGAGAAGGCGATCGCCGACATGGCGTCGGTCCTGACTCCGGTAGGGGGAGCGGTCCTCGACTTCGGGGTCGCGACACGCAACGACTGCCTTGCCGCGCTGGTTGCGATCGCCGGGGCACTCGTGGACCTCGCGGTAGGCATCGTCGCGTTGACGCCGCCGATCACGCTGGCCGGCATCCTCATCACCGCTGGCGGGGTCGCGGCGCTGGTCATCCTCTTGACGACCGCGTCCAACTTCTTCATGGAGCAGTCGAAGGTCGAGGCCGAGGCGCTCAAGACCACTGTCGCACGGTACGGGGTGTGGCCCAGTGGCGGTGGCGAGGACAAGACGATGGCGCAGAACATGTCCGACGGGACGGTGAAAGACGGAGACGCCAGTTGGAGCCGCAAGTAGTGCGAATGCTCGCTAATCTGGCTGCGGACGGAGGTACCGATGGGTTGGTTCGGTGATCTGCTGGCGCGGTTCCGGGGCGAAAACGCGGATGACGCGCCCATCGCCGACCGACCGCTGAACATGGACGTCCGTGCTGCTCAGCTCGCCGAGCTGCGCACCACGCTCGAGGAGCTCGTCGAGGCGATGCAGTCGCAGACCGCGCGCATGGACAACCCGGGCTGGCGTGGCAGGGCCCGCGACTACTCGTACGCGCTCGGGGGCGTCCGCGACGTGCTCCGCACGCCGACGCGTGACGGGCTGTACGAGGTGCTCGGATCCGTACGGCCCCTCTATCGCGGTCCCGTGCCTGCGGGGTACGAGGATCTGGCCGGGCTGAACGAGCGTCTGCTCGCCGCACTGGCGCCGCTCCGTGAGCCCGCGCCCGGCGAGTGATCGGCAGCCCTAGTGGCGGCGGAGGAGCTCCGCGAGGGTAATGGCGTTGAGCTCGGTGAGGTCGCTGACCTGCTTTCGGCAGCTGAAGCCGTCGGCGAGGACGACCGCGTCCGGACCGGCCTCGCGCAGCGCTGGCAGCAGCTCGTTCTCGGCGACCGCGAGGGACATGTCGTAGTGGCCCTCCTCGACGCCGAAGTTCCCGGCCAGTCCGCAGCATCCGCCCAGCGTCGTCACGTCCGCGCCGGTCTTCTCCAGCAACGCGGCGTCAGCGTCCCATCCCAGCACGGACGCGTGGTGGCAGTGCGGCTGCGCGACGATCTCGGTTCCGGACAGGTCGGGCGGCGTCCAGTTGAGAGTGTCCGTCAGGAGCTCCGCGAGCGTCCGTACGCCCTTGGCCACCTCGGGAACGCGCGGATCGTCGGGCAGGAGCTCGAGGGCGTCGGAGCGCCACACGGCCGTACATGACGGCTCGATCCCGACGACCGGCACGCCGGACGCCACGATCGGATGCAGGATGTCGAGCGCGTGCCGGAGCTGGTGCCTGGCGCCGTCGAGCTGACCTGTCGTGATCCACGTCAGCCCGCAGCACGCCTGCTGGTCGAGGAACTGCGGGTCGTAGCCCGCGTCGCGCAGTACCTCGATGAGCGCGTCGGTGGTCGACGACTCGAAGCCGTCGGTGAACGAGTCGACCCAGATCACGCACGGCTTGCCGGCGGGGACCATCGTCTGGTCGACCCGCTCCTGACCGACGACCCGGTTCGGACGCGACGCGAAGCGCGGCAGAGGCCGCCGCTGGTCGACGCCAGCGGCCCAGCGCGCGATGTGGACGATGCCCGGCACGCCGAGGAGCACATTGGCCAGCGACCCGAGGCCCGGCACCTTCCCCACGAGCCGGATCCAACGCGGCAGCCAGCCGAGCGAGTAGTGGCTGCGGGGACGGACGCGTCCGCGGTAGGCCTCGTCGAGCACGTGCGACTTGTACGCGGCCATGTCCGTACCGGTCGGGCAGTCGGTCGAGCAGCCCTTGCAGGCGATGCACAGGTCGAGGACCTCGTGGACCTCGTCGGCCTGCCAGCCCCCCGTCACCAGCGAGCCGTTGACCATCTCCTGCAGCACCCGCGCGCGGCCGCGCGTCGACTTCGCCTCGTCGTGGGTCGCCTGGTACGTCGGGCACATCACGCCGCCCGCCGAGTCGGCGGCGACGCACTTGCCCACGCCCGTACAGCGGTGCACATCGGCGGCGAACTGCGGATCGGTGGTGCTGATCGCAGACGACCGGCGCTCCCACTCGCGGATGTGGCTCTCCACCGGGTCGGGGTCGACGAGCACGCCGGGGTTCATCAGGCCATGCGGGTCGAACAGCGCCTTGACCTGGCCGAACAGTTCGATGGCGCCCGGCGAGTACATGGCACTGAGCAGCTCCGACCGTGCGCGGCCGTCGCCGTGCTCACCGGACAACGAGCCGCCGTATGAGGCCACAAGCCTGGCCGCATCGGTGACGAACTCCCGGTAGCGAGCGGGACCGTCGGCGTCGACGAGCGGGAAGTCGATGCGGCAGTGGACGCAGCCGTCGCCGAAGTGGCCGTACGGGAGGCCGTGCAGGTGGTACGAGTCGAGCAGGGCGTCGAAGTCGCGGAGATAGGCGCCCAGCCGCAGCGGCGGTACGGCCGCGTCCTCCCAGCCCGCGTAGGCGGGCTTGGCCAGCGAGACGCCCGCCAGGCCAGCACCATCGGCGCGGATCTTCCACAGCGCCGCGGCGGCGGGTCCTTCGGGCAGCCATCCGTCGATGGCCCCGGACGCCGCGAGAAGCCGTTCGGCCCGTGACTGGACCTCGGCGAGGTCGTCACCGGCCACCTCGACGAACACCCAGCCATCGCCCTTCGGGAGCGGCGGTACGGCCGCATCCCCGCTCCGAGTCCGTACGACCTCGACGATGCGTCGGTCCAGTCCCTCGACCGCTGACGGCGCGAACGGCAGCACGACCGACATCGAGTCGGCGGCCTCGGCCATCGACCCGTAGCCGAGAGCCACGGTCACCCGGTGGACCGGATCGCGCACCAGCCGTACGGTCAGCTCGGTCGCGAGCCCCAGCGTGCCCTCGCTGCCGGCGAAGAAGCGTGCGATGTCACCGGTCAGCAGGTGCTCGAGCGAGTAGCCGGACACCTGGCGCCCGAACCGTCCGAACTCACGCTCGACGAGGCCGCGCTGCGACTCGGCGAGCGCCAGCAGCGCCTGCCCGGTCGCCGAACCACCAGCCGCCGAGAGCCGCAGCAGCTCACCCGTACCGGTCACGATCTCGGCGTCGAGCAGGTTGGTCGCGCTCGTGCCGTAGCCCAGCGCACGCGGCCCGCACGCGTTGTTGCCGACCATGCCGCCGATCGTGCAGCGGGTGGCCGTCGACGGGTCGGGCCCGAAGCGCAGCCCGTACGGCTTCGCCGCCCTCTGCAGCGACTCCTGCACGAGGCCCGGCTCGACGACGGCGGTCATCGCCTCAGGGTCGATCGACCGTACAGCGTCCAGGTGGGCGCCCATGTCGACGACGAGACCGGCTCCGAGAGCGTTCCCCGCGCACGAGGTGCCGGCGCCACGTCCGGTGACGGGCAGCTCCACCGCACGGGCAGCGGCAAGAACGGCCTGCAGCTCATCGGTGGTGCGGGGCTTGGCGACAGCGACAGGGACGATGCGGTAGATCGAGGCGTCCGTCGAGTACAGAGCCCGCGCGGTCGTCGTGCTGTCCACGCAACCCGCCGCATCCCCCAAGTGGTGGCGGAGGTCCATGAGCTGGTCGCCGGCGAGCGCGGTCACAGCGCTCACCCTATGGGGTTCGTGAGCTCTCGCTCACTCGATCTCGGCAGCGAGAACGGCTGCCATGGCGCGGCCGATCGCTTCGAAGTCCTCCGGGGCGACGGCGTCGATGAAGACCTTGCGTACGGACTCCACGTGGCTCGGAGCAGCCTCGACGAGCTTCGCGAACCCGGCGTCGGTGAGCGTGGCGTAGACGCCCCGTCCGTCGTCGCACGTGCGCTCGCGCGCGACGAGCCCGTCGGCCTCGAGTCGGCTCACGGTGTGGGTCAGGCGAGAACGGGACTGGTGGACGAGCAGTGCGAGGTCGCTCATGCGCATCCGGCGGGTCTCCGACTCGGAGAGGACGACGAGGATCTCGTACTCGGCGAGGTCGAGATTGTGAGGACGCAGAAAGTCCGTGAGGACGCTGTCGATGCGAGCCACGCCGAGAAGCCAGGAACGCCAGATCCGCTGCTGTTCAGCGTCAAGCCAGCGGGTCATAGGAGAACTGTATCCATTTGAGAGATAAACGATGTACGGGGGTCCTGCTTTGTCGCGAGCCCCTGCTGTTGTGAGGTGATTGTGGCTACGATCGGCGGCACCACAACGACGTTAGGGGGCGCACCGTGACGGAACGCGAGACCATTGAGGCCAAGTGTCCGCCATCGGTAGGAGCAATGCTTCGGCGACGGGTCCAGCTCACCCCCGCGCGTCCGGCATTCGAATACCCCGACGTCCGGAACACCTGGCAGACGTACACCTGGAGCGACGTCGGTGAGATCTCCGACGCCGTCGCCGCCGCACTGCTCAGCAACGGCGTCGAGCACGAGCAGCGGGTCGCCATCTCGGCGGCGACTCGGGTCGAGTGGATCCTCGCCTGCTACGGGATCGGTCTCGCGGGCGCCGCCACGACGACGATCTACCCGAACACCACCGACGAGGACGTGGCGTTCATCCTGTCCGACTCCGGATCTGTGGTGGCGTTCGTCGAGGACGCCGAGCAGGCGGCCAAGATCACCGCTCACCCTGAGCTCGACGACCAGGTGCGGCTCATCGTCCTGTTCACCGGTGCCGGCGAGGGCGACCGGATCGTGCCGTGGGACGAGTTCCTGGCCAGCGGCAGGGCGTACGCCAAGGCGCATCCCGACGCGGTCAAGAAGGCGACCGACGCCACGGGGCCAGACACCCTGGCCACGCTCATCTATACGTCGGGTACCACGGGGAAGCCCAAGGGGGCCGAGCTGCCGCACCAGGCATGGACCTACCTCGCGGTCGCCATCGACACCATGCACTTCATCGACATGGACGACCTCCAGTTCCTCTGGCTCCCGTTGTCGCACGTCTTCGGCAACTGCCTGATCTACATCCAGCTCCAGATCGGCTTCGCGTCCGCGGTGGACGGCCGCCTCGACCGCATTGTGTCGAACCTCGGCGAGGTGAAGCCGACATTCATGTGCGGTGCACCACGCATCTTCGAGAAGGTCCGTTCAGCGGTGCTGACCGGTGAGAACTCGGTCGGTCTCAAGGGCTCGATAGCCCGCTGGGCATTCGCCAAGGGCCGCGCCGCGATGCCGTACCGCCTGGAAGGCAAGTCGCTGCCCAAGGTCCTGGCCGTGCAGTACGCGATCGCGGACAGGCTGGTGTTCAGCAAGCTGCGAGCCCGCCTCGGGGGACGCATGAAGTTCATGGTCTCGGGCTCGGCGAAGCTGTCCCGCCAGATCCAGGCGTGGTTCTACTCGGCAGGGTTGCTCATCGTCGAGGGGTACGGGCTCACGGAGACCAGCGCCGTCGCGTACGTCAACCACTGGAGCGAGCCCCGCTTCGGCACGGTCGGTCGCGTGACCCCCGGCATGGACAGCATGATCGCCGAGGACGGCGAGGTCCTGGTCCGCGGGCCGCTCGTCATGCGCGGCTACCACGACAACCCGGAGGCGTCCGCCGAGGCGCTCGACGCCGACGGCTGGTTCCACACCGGCGACATCGGCATTCTCGACGAGAAGGGCTTCCTGCGGATCACCGACCGCAAGAAGGACCTCATGAAGACGTCCGGCGGCAAGTACGTGGCGCCGCAGAAGGTCGAGAGCACCATCGTCGCCAACGTGCCGCTCGTGCAGCAGGCGATCGCCGTCGGCGATGGCCAGAAGTACATCGGTGCCCTGCTCGTGCTCGAGCCCGACGCGCTGCGCCGCTGGGCGGAGCGGACAGGCAAGGCCGGTCTCGGCTACGCGGAGATGACCCGGCTTCCCGGTGTGCGCCACTGGATCGACGCGCAGATGAAGCGCGCGAACAGCAAGCTCGAGCGCTGGGAGACCGTGAAGAAGTACGCGATCCTCGAGCACGAGCTGACGATCGAGTCGGGCGAGGTCACGGCCAACATGAAGGTCCGGCGCGCGACGGTGGTCCGGGACTACCAGGAGATCGTCGACGGCTTGTTCGAGACAGAGGACGACGGCTTGTGAGCTTCACCGTGGAGGTGCCTCTGCGCTGGGGCGACATGGACGCGCAGGGGCACGTCAACAACGCCGGTTTCGTCGACTACCTCCAGGAGGCGCGCGTCGACTTCCTGCTCGCGAGCCCGGTCCCGCACCTGCTCGGCGGCGGCATCATCGTGGTCAGCCACGAGATCGAGTACCGCGCGCCGATCTCGTACTCGAGTGCGCCGGTCGTCGCCGAGGTCAAGGTGGCGGCGGTGAAGGGTGCCGTGCTCGAGCTCGCGTACACGCTGACCCACGACGGCAACGTCGCCGCGGTCGCGAGGACCACGCTGTGCCCGTACGACTTCGAGAAGGGCGGCGTACGCCGGCTGACGCCGGAGGAGCGCGGCTACTTCGCCTCGCAGCTCGAACCGACCGAGCCCCTGCGCCCGTCGCGCAGGCTGCCCGTGGACGGGCACGCGATGGAGACGTCGCTGCGCGTCCGCTGGTCGGACCTCGACTCGTACGGTCACGTCAACAACGTGAAGTTCTTCGACTACGTGCAGGAGGGCCGGATCGCGTTCTCCGAAGCCGTGAGCGCCGAGATGGCTCGCACGCGCGGCCAGGGCACGGCCGACTACCTGTGGATGGTTGTGCGCCAGGACGTCGACTACGTGACGCAGCTCGAGTTCCGGATGGAGCCGTACAAGGTGGCGACCGGCGTGGCGAGCATCGGTACGACGTCGATGTCGTTCTGCTCGGAGATCCGCGACGACGCGGGCGTCGTGTACGCGAAGGCGGCGACCACCGTCGTCTGCGCCGACCAGCAGGGTCGCCCGGCTCCGATCCCGGACGCGTGGCGGGTCGTGCTCGCCCCGTACATGCTGGGCTAGCGCTTGCGGCGGAAGACCGGGATCTCCCGGGTCGAGAGGCTGGGTACGTAGCGGTAGCCGGCCGCGTCGAAGTCGGTGAGGTCGGTGGCTGTGCGGACTCGGCGGCGGATCAGCCAGGCCGCCATCTCGCCGCGGGCGCGCTTGGCGCTGAACGAGATCACTTTCCAGTCGCCCTGCGGTCCCTGGTCCTCGAAGCGCGGCGACACCACGAGAGCGTCGAGCGCGTCGAGATCGACCGCGGTCACGTACTCGTGGGAGGCGAGGTTCACGAGTACCGGGTCGCCGGGGGAGCCGGCGAGATCGTCGGCGACGAGTGTCGTGAGGCGGTCGCCCCACCACTCGTACAGGGTGCGGCCGCGACTCGTGGCCAGCCGTACGCCCATCTCGAGGCGGTACGGCTGGATGAGGTCGAGCGGTCGCAGGAGACCGTACAGACCGGAGAGGATCCGCAGCGTCTGCCCGGCTTCGGTGAAGTCCTCGTCGCTGAACCGGGTCCGTGCGGCCATGCCCTGGTAGACGTCGCCGGCGAACATCAGCAGCGCCGGCCGGGCGTTGTGGACCGTGAACGGTGTCTCGAAGTCGTGATAGCGCTGGAGATTGAGCGCCGCCAGGTCGTCGGACAGGTGCATGAGGCCAGCGACCTCCGACAGCGACTTGCCGCGCATGACCTCGATCAGCTGCGCCGACTCCTCCAGGAGCCTCGGGGTCGAGTACGTGCGGGCGGGGACCGGCGACGTCAGATCCAGCGACTTGGCCGGCGAGATCAGCGAGAGCACGTGGAGACGGTACCCAACCGAATACGCTCGCGCCATGCGCATGCTGCTGACCGGGAGCAACGGCTTCATCGGTCGCAGGATCGCAGCGGACGCGGCCGCGCGCGGCTGGCAGGTCGTGGGCCTGGGCCGGAAGCCGCAGCCGTCGACGGACGTGGCCGAGTACGTGTCGCATGACCTCCGCTCGCCGCTGACAGCCGACATCGAAGTCGACGCCGTCATCCATGCCGCCGCGCTGGCGTCGCCCTGGGCGAGTCCCGACGACTACCAGCGGGACAACGTCGACGCGACCCGCCATGTACTCCAGTGGGCCGACACGCACGGTCGGCCACGGATCGCGTACGTGTCGTCGTCGTCCGTGCTGTATCGGGACGCCGACCAGCTTGACCTCACCGAGAAGTCGCCCCCGCCACCGGACGTGGAGCAGATCAGCTCGTACTCGCGGACCAAGCTTCAAGGTGAGCTGCTCGTGAGGGCGTACGAGGGGGAGTGGGTCATCCTGCGCCCGCGGGCGGTGTTCGGCACGGGTGACACTGTGCTGCTGCCGCGGGTGGTGGCCGCCGCGCGAAGGGGGGTCCTGCCCCGGTTCGTACGGCGCGACGGTCACGTGGTGCGCTGCGACCTGACGCCGGTCGACTCGGTCTCGCACTACGTGCTGGAGGCGGTGGCGCAGGGAGTCACCGGAGTCCTCAACGTCACCAACGGAGAGGCCGTGGAGCTCAACGGGTTCGTGGACGATGTGCTGGCCCGGCTCGGTATCGGCGCTCGTCGGCCCAGGGTTCCGGTCGGCCTGGCGATGGCGCTCGCCGGCGCGGCCGAGCGGTTGTCAGGCCTCGTGGCCCACTACGCCGAGCCGCCGATCACGCGTTTCGGGGTCTCGATGTTCGCCCGCTCGAAGACGTTCGACGCCTCGGGGCTGCACGCGGCGCTGGGTCCGGCGCCGGTCTCGATCGCGGACACCGTGAACGCACTCGTCGAACAGTGGCGGGTCGGGTGAGACCGTCGCGGACCATCGCCGGGGTCGGCTGGGGACTGCTCGGCGGGTACGTGGCATTGTCTGTCGTCCGGCACGCCATGGTGAGGCGAGCGTGGGAGCCGCCGACGCGCGGCCCGGAGCCCGATGTCGTCGTGCTGCAGCCGATCCTGTCCGGGGATCCGCTGCTGGCTGAACAGCTGGCGACGAACCTCGCGAACCACCCGTACGCACGGTTCCGCTGGCTCGTGGACACCGGCGACGTGGAGGGGCAGCGGATTGCCGCGTCGCTCGCGGAGGGCTGCGACCGGGTGGAAGTGCGGCTGTACGAGGCGGCACCGGCGTCAGCCAACCCCAAGGTGTTCAAACTCGCGCGGGCGGTCGATGCGTCCGACGACCTCGTGGCGGTGCTGGACGACGACACCGTCCTGCCGCCGGGGACGCTGGCGCGCGCCTCGACGCTGCTGGCCCACGCCGACCTGGTCACGGGCATCCCGTACTACCTTGCCGAGGGCGGGCCGTGGTCGCGGCTGGTTGCGGCGTTCGTGAACGGGAACGCGCTGCTCACGTACCTGCCGCTGTCCCTCGTGGCACCACCGGTGTCGATCAACGGGATGTTCTACCTGACGACCCGTGTCGCGCTGGAACGGGCCGGCGGCTTCGGGGCAGTCGAAGACAAGGTCTGCGACGACTACGAGCTGGCCCGTCTGTACAGGCGGGCCGGTCTGCGGCTGGCCCAGGCCTCGCTGCCGCACCCGCTGCGTACGACGGTGCCCAGCGCCAGGTCATACTCGCGCATCATGCGCCGCTGGCTCGTCTTCAGCCTGCGGCTCCTGCGCGACGAGGCCGACCCGGCGCTGGCTGCGCTCGTCGTCGCCCCCGTTGTCGCGCCCGGCGCGGCGCTCGCCTGTGCCGTCGTGGCTCGCCGGCCGGCGCTCGCCGCGGCCATGCTGGTCGCGGTGACGGCGAAAGCCGCGTCCACCGCTCGACTGCGCCAGCACCTGCTCGGCACACGCACAACTCCGGTTGATCTCGGGCTCGAGGTTGTCTCCGACCTGCTCCTGCCGGTACATGTCCTCGCCGCCGTCGCAGCCCGGGGCCGCATCACCTGGCGCGGCAAGCCCCTGCGAGTCGCCCGCGACGGCCGGATCGACCGATGACCCAGCGCCGACAGCCGAGACGGTGATCAACCGGGGTTGTGGTCGTTCTGACGGTGATCTCCGCGTCGGCTCAGGTTTCGACCGGGATTGTGGTCGTTCTCAGGCCATCTGAGTGCTCTATTCCGACCACAACTCCGGTCGAACGGCGCGGACCTCAGATCATCGAGCTGAAAGCGACCACAAGCCCGGTCGAAACGGGAAGCCGGCCCAACCGACCCCTTCTCACCACACAGAGCCACCACCGCACGCCACCGGAGAACTAGGCTGCACGCGTGTTTCAGGACGAACGCGTGGTTGCAGGCCGCAAGTCACCGGCGTGAGGGCATGGGAGGCGGAGGGGTCCGCGATCGACACGTACGCGACCGACCGGATTGTGTGGATCTCGGGCCGCAGCACGGCGGCCCACGCCGCATTGTCACCGGCACAAGGGGCGTTGATCGCACGCGCCGAGCCGTACGGGTTCGAGCCCGTCGCCACCGGCTTCCCGTTCCGGCCGGCCGAGAGGCCGTGGACGAAGGCCGGCATCGTGCGCGCGTCGGCTCGTAACACCGCCCAGTACGCGGCGTTGCGCTGGCAACCGGCCGCCGCGCGGCAGGTCGCCGCACGACTCGAGCCGCTCCTCAGCCTCACTGGTGACCGGCTCCTCGCGGTGTGCGGCAGCCTCGGGCTCGAGCTGCTCGTACGCGGGCTGCGCGTCCTGGGAACCCCACAGTGCCGCCTACGGGTCGTGGCGCTCGGCCCGGTCTGTGCCGCACCCGCTGAGGGGCTCGACCTGTACGTGGCACAGGCGCCGACGGACCTCGTGTCCCGACTGAACTACCGCGGTCCCGTCCAGCTCGGACCGCGCTGCGCGCACCTCGACTACGTGCTCGATCCGGACGTCGCGCACCTCATTGACCAGGCAGCGAAGGACCCCTGGTGAGCCGCCTCCTTCTCGCCGCGCCACCGTTCGCGGGCCACCTGTACCCCCTGATCGCGATCGCGAAGCGACTGCGTGACGCGGGCCACCACGTACGGTTCGCGACCGCTCCCGGCGGCGTACCCCTGGTGCAGCGGCTCGGCTTCCCCGTCGACCCCCTGCTGGCTGACGACCCCACGGTGCTCGAACGGATCGGCAACACTGACGAGCCGGTGGGAAACAACCCTCTGCGCTTGGTCGCACAACTGCGGCAGAACCTCGCGATCCTGCCGCAGGCTCTCGCCGAGCTGGAGGCGATGGTTGCGCGGCACTCGCCCGACGCCGTCATCGCGGACTTCACCGCACCGGTAGCGGGCTGGGCGGCCGAGCGTGCCGGTGTGGGTTGGATCACGACCATCCCCACCCCGTTCGCGATCGAGAACCACCGCGGCACACCCTCGTACTGCGGCGGGTGGAGCGAGCCCACGCGCCCCTGGCATCGGTCGCGCGACGCGGCCGGTCGCGCGGCCGTACACACCTTCAAGACCGGCGTGGGCATTGCCTTCCGACGACAGCTGGACGCTCTGGGGACGCGGGTCTACCGCGAGGACGGCACCGAAGCCGCGTACTCGCCCCAGGCCATCCTCGGCCTCGGGCTGACCGAGCTGGAGTTCGACCGGGACTGGCCCTCGGCCTTCACGTTCGTCGGCCCGGTCACCGAGTCGCCGGAGCCTTGCCCGATTCCGGACTTCCTCGTGCCGGACCGTCCCCGCGTTCTGGTCACCCTCGGGACACACCTGCCGTGGGCCAAACGGTCCCTCGTCGACCAGGTCCGAGGACTCGCGAAGCGACGTCCGACCCTTGAGTTCGTGGTCAGCATGGGCGATCCGAGCAGGCCGAGCCACGAGCAGGTGGCACCCCGCGTATGGGCGAGCAGCTACCTCTCGTACGACGAGGTCCTGGGGCGGTTCTCGGCCGTGATCCACCACGGTGGGGCGGGGATCACGTACAGCACGCTCCGCGCCGGACTGTCCGCCCTTGTCTTCCCCCACGACTACGACCAGCCGGACTTCGCGGCCAGGCTGGTCGCGCGTGGTTGCGCCCTTCGGATCGGCGACCTCGACTCCGTGGCGTCCGCGCACGCGGTGGAGCGGGCGCTGGCCGGGCTGCCCGGGGTGGCGGCCATCGGGGCGGCTGGGCAGCGGTCGGACCCGTACAGCGCCGTCGCCGACGCCGTCGCCCGCGTGACCCGATGAGACCGTCGACCTGCGGGTGGAGACTCAGCAGGAGCGGCTGACGCGGCGGCGCTTCGCGGTGGGGTCCGGTGGGGTGTACGTGGCGGCCACGATTGTCGGCGCGACAAGGTCATGGGCCCGGAACGCAGCACCGAGCGCTGAGTTTGCGCTGTCCCAGAGCGTCGGTGGGTCGACGGTGAGGACGATCCGGTCGGGCGCCTCCTGGGCCGCAGTGAAGTCATGGACGCCGTCAACACCGAGGACGGCGCCCCGTACGAGGTCGGCGAAGACCGGGACTGGCGTCCCATCCGGCCGCCTCAGCTGCAGCACGTCGTCCTGTCGCCCTTCGATGCGGTCGATGACTCGCAGCGGAGACCCGCACTCGCACGGGCCAGCGCCCTCGACGAGTACATCCGTGAGCCGGTAGCGGATGACGGCCTGCGTCCGCCTGTACAGGTCGGTGATCACTGGGACGAAGCGCCCCGGACCTACCTGCTCGGTCTCGATGACCGCGAGGTCCTCGTTGAGGTGCAGCCGCCCGTGGCCACAGGTGATCCCGAGGAAGCCCTCGGTGGCCTGGTAGATCTGGCCGACTGCAGCGCCGAACCCCTCGCCGATGCGCTGCTCGACGTCAGGGTCGAGCACGTCGGCGATCGAGTACACGAGGTTGGGGCGCGCCCCGAGCCGCACCGCGAGGAGATCCAGCAGACCTGGCGGCGCTGCCAGGACGGTCGGCGCGAACGCGTCGAGCTCGGCCACCTGGTGCTCCAGCGGTGCGTACAGGTCGACGAACCGGAACGCGACCGGCCCGTTGACGGCCGCGTACAACGGACCGCCCGCGCGGAGCACCAGGGCGACCCTGGCGCCGCCCCGAAGGCCACCCGGCAGCGCCTTCGCGAGCATCGTCCCCGCCCAGCGGGCGCGTTCGGCCGAACTGGTGAGGAAGACGCCCTGGCGGCCGGACGTACCGCTCGACAACCCCACTGAGACCCCCGACAAGGTCGTGTCGAAGCGGCGGTCCGATTCGGCTGTACGGGCGGCAGCCAGGCACTCGTCGAGCCGCAGCCCACGATCGTTGAGTCCATCGAAGTGGTCGAGGAAGCCCGTCTTGTCCATGACCGGGAACGAGGCCAGGTCGTCGGAGGCGACGGAGGCGTAGTACGGGAAACGCTGTTGAGCTCGTCGCAGCACCGCCCGCAGCTTGCGCTGCTGCCATGCCTCCAGCTCGTCGCGAGAGCCGAAGCGCCGACGCCGGGTCTGGAGGTAGGCGGCTCCGGCGGCCATGCGGAACCCGACCACGTCAGCCGTCCAGCAGGGCACTGGCGGCGTCGACCGTCTCCTGGCAGTGCGAGGGGACGATGAGGATGTCCGGGCGGGCAGCGGCGAGCCGGGTGAGGGCGGTGATGGTGCGGACGTACGCGTCGGGGTCGTGCATCGTGGCGATGACCTGCTGCGGCGGCAGGTCGCCGGTCAGCGCAGCGCGCAGCCAGCACGCGTCGCCGACCAGCAGGACCCGCGGTCCTTGGGTGGTGGGCAGCCAGAGTCCGAAATGTCCCGGGCTGTGCCCGGGCAGGGGGACGGCGACGATGCTGCCGTCTCCCATCACGTCGTACCCTTCGCCCATCCCGAGCAGCCCGGTCTCGACGGCGGGCAGCGTCGCCGGGTCGACGCGGCGCTGTGCGTAGTCCTCGGGCAGGGTTGCCGGCAGCACGCCGCGGGACGTGGTCGACCAGAGGCTCCCGCGGGCCCGCTGGCCCGCTGTTCCCTCCGGGGCCTCCGCGGCGACGATCCGCGCGACCGGAAAGTCGAGGATGCCGCTGCTGTGGTCGGCGTGGAGGTGGGACAGGACGATGGTCGAGATGTCCGACGCAGCGATGCCTCTCGCGGCGAGCTGCTCGACGGCCGACTCCCCGGACGAGATGACGCCGGGAATGATCCATCTGTACAGGCGTTCCGGCATCGGACGCGTGGCGTCGACGTAGCGCTGTGAGTAGCCCGTGTCGTACAGGACGGTGCCTGACGGGTGTGCGATCACTGCCACGGTGGCCGGGAACGGGACCGACCGCCAGGCACCGCCGCGACGTGCGAGGCGCTCGCGCTGGCTGCTGTGACCGGCGATGAGGAGGCGTACGTCGACCGTGGTCACGTCCGCAGCACCATCGCCGCCCGTGCGACACCTGCTCCGGTTCCGAGCAGCAGCGCTGTACGGCCGGGGCCCAGACGCCCGGTTCGTACGGCGTGGTCGAGGGCGGTCGGCAGGGACGCCGAGACCTGGTTGCCGTGGTCGTGGAGGATGTCGACCACCGCGTCGGCGGCGAACCCGAGGCGCTCGCGGGCGTAGCGCATGCCGAGCGAGCTCGCCTGGTGGGGGACGACGACGTCGACGTCCGCGGCGGTGATGCCCGCGTCGGCGAGGGTCGCATCGACCAACCGGGGCAGGTGCCGGGTCGCGAGCCTCGTCAGCCCCATCCCCTCCATGTGGAACAGATAGTCGGACTGGCGCTCCGGCGGATGGGAGACGTTGTAGCGCGTGCCCCCGGCCGGGATCCCGCAGAGTGCCGACCCTGACGGGAAGGTCTCCCAGCGGATCGCCAGGATGCCTTGGCCGTCGTCGGCCGGCTCCAGCACGACGGCTCCGGCCCCGTCGCCGAAGAGGGCGCTGGAGTCGAGGTCGGTGTGGTCGAGGCCCATCGACGCGATGTCCACGGCCGCCACGGCGACCCTGCGCCAGCGTCCGGCGGCGATGCCGAGCGCGGCCACGTCGAAGGCGGCCAGGAAACCGAGGCAGCTCGCGTTCACGTCGAACGCGACGGTGTTCGTACCCTCCAGCCCCAGATGGCCGAGCGTCAGCATGGCCGTCGTCGGCATGGGCTGCTCAGCGACGGCGGCCGCGACGATCACGGCGTCGAGCTGCGCAGGCTCGGCGCCCGCGGTCGCGAGGGCCAGCTGGATGGCCTCGGTGGCCAGCGTCGACGAGGTCTGGTCAGGGGTCACCCAAGGACGGCTGACGACCCCGGAGTGGGCCTGTGTGGTACCGGGCGGACGGCCATGCAACTCGTCGAGGGATGCCGACGTGACGACTCTCCCGCCGGTGACGGAACCTGTACCGCGCACGGCGACGGGCAGCAAGGGCACGCGGTCAATGTAGCGGGCGAGAACCTCAGCCGGGGTAGCAATCGAGGGTACGCAGCGCGGCCGCCCGCACCTCGTCCTTCAGCCATGCCGGCTCGAGGAGGAGCAGGTCAGGAGCCTGGTAGACAGCCATCGCGGCGATGACCTGTGGCAGCCGTACAGCCAACCGCCACACCACGCGGTGCTCGTCCGTGTCGTCGCTCTCGATGGTGGTACCGGGCGCCAGCTGCATGCTGAGCATCCTCCGTACAGGCTCCTGCCTCTCCCGCGCCACGGAGACGACGACCTCGAGCGGGTCGTCGCGCTGTTCCAGGCCGCGGCGCAGCTCGGTCCAGATCTCGGCGAGCGGGCGGGTGTCGGACGGAGCGGCCGGCTCGTCGAGCACGGTGACGGCCTGGATCCGGGAGACGCGATACGTACGGAGCTCCTGGTCGCGCTCGGCGACGAGGTACCAGCGGCCTGCGCTGTCGACGAGCCCGATCGGGTCGATGGTGCGTTCGTCGGCGGTGTGGGCTCCCGCGGAGGCGTACGAGATCGTCAGCCGGCGCTTCGCAGACGTCGCCTCGCGCAGCGTGGGAAGCCACGGTACGTCCTCGGTCGCCGCGTACCAGCGCCTGCGGTCCGAGTGCACGATCGTCCCGAGCGCCTCCGCGTCGGCGAGTGCGCCGCTGGGCGCGGTGGCGGCGATCTTGGTGAGTGCGGACGTCAGGGCACCTCCCAGACCGAGATCGGCCACCGCGTCCCGCGACGACCAGGCGAAGAGCGCCTGCGCCTCGGCGGGGGTGATGCCCGTCGCCTCGGTCGTGAAGTCGTCGAGCAGGACGCAGCCCCCGTGGCGGCCGCGCTCCGTGTAGACAGGCACTCCGGCCGCGGACAAGGCCTCCATGTCGCGAAGGACCGTACGTTCGCTCACCTCGAGCTCGTCGGCGAGCCACGCAGCCGTCACCCGCCGGTGCCGTTGCAGCAGCATCAGGAGTCTGAGGAGTCGATCAGCGCGCATGTCCCTGATTCTCTCTCAAAAACACGACAGTACATGTCATGTTTTGTTGGTTGAGTGGAACCAGATCGACGTCGCAGGGACGTCACTCACAAGGAGGACACCATGACCGGATTCGATCCCAGGCAGTTGCTGGGGGCAGCACTCGACCAGGCGGGCGCGATCATCGCGACCGTGACGCCCGAGCAGGCGAACCTGCCGACCCCGTGCGACGAGTACGACGTCAACAAGCTGATCGGCCACATGCAGGCCGTCGTACGTCGCGTCGGCGTGGTGCTGAGCGGTCAGCCGTTCTGGTCCGTGCCGCGCGAGCTGGAGACGAGCGACTGGGTCGCCGACTGGAACGCCGGACGCGCCGCCACCGACGCGGTCCTGGCCGACGACGCGTGCCTGACCNNCCGTCCCGTGGGGGACCGTCCCCGGCGCTTCGGCCGCCGCCTCGTACATCGGCGAGCTCTCCGTCCACTCGTGGGACCTCGCGACGGCGCTCGGCACGGCGGACGTGCTCAACGACGCGCTGGCCACCGCGGCCCTCCCCGCGTACATGGAGAAGGTGCCGGCCGAGCCCCGCGGCCCGGAGATCCCGTTCGGCCCCGTGGTCGAGGTCGGGGACGACGCCACCCCGTACGAGCGGCTCGTCGCCTGGACCGGCCGCGACCCGCGCTGGTCGCGAGTGGCGGTGTGACCCCCTCGCTCGCCGTCGCGGCTGAGGGGCTCAGGTGAGGAGTCTCTCAAGCCCGTCGAGGATGAGGTCGATCCCGAATCTGAAGTCCGCCTCTACGTCGTTGCCGGACGTGATCGCATAGTCGACGACCATCTCCGTGAGGTAGGGATACTCGTCCGGGGGGATCGCCTGGCGGAAAGCCGCCGCCATCTCCTCGGGTGCCACGTCCCCGCCAGCGGCAAGGTTGAGCTGTTGGCGACCGAAGCCGTAGACGTAGCTGTCCAGGATCGAGAACGCACGCGCTGACGTCTCCAGTGAGAACCCCGCGCGACGGAGCGTTCCCAGCACCCAGTCGAAGTAGCGCAGTCGCGCAGGACCGCTGCTCTGTCGTGAGTCGATCAGGCCGCTCGCCCAGGGGTGACGAGTGAACACCGACTGGGCCGAGGTGGCTCGGCGGCGCATGGCCTCCTTCCAGTCGGCGGTGTCCGACGGGAGGTCGATCTCGCTCACCACGAGATCGACGATGCCGTCGAGGATGTCGTCCTTGTTGGACACATGGTTGTACAGGGACATCGCCTCGACCCCGAGCCGCTGGCCCAGCTCGCGCATCGTGAGGGCCGCAAGACCAGCCTCGTCGACCAAGGCGATGGCAGCAGCGAGCACCCGCTCCCTGGTCAACGGTGGTCGAGCAGCGGGGCTTGGCGTGGGGCGTGTCGGAACGGGCAACTTCCACCTCATGGTACGGGCGCGTGTGCGCGGTCGTGTCACAGATCCTCTGGATGAACTTACAATGTAAATGCGATACTTACGACGTAAGTCTACCGGAGTGTCGGACTCAGGTGGGGTCCGACGGAGAGGAATCCTGATGAACACGTCGGTCAGCGGAAGCGCAGCGCAGATGAAGGTCGGAGGCCTTGCCGCCCTGTACCTCGCAGCCGCCTACGTCGTCGCCATGCTGTACTTCCTGGTCTTCGTGACGTACTCGGATGTCGTGGACCCCGCCGAGAGGGTGAACGCGATCGTGGCGAACCACGGCAGCATGCGCCTCGTGAACCTCGTCAGCTACGTGGTGTTCGGCATCGTCCTGGCGATCCTGGCCCTGGCGCTTCACGCACGCTCGGGGCGTCGAGCACCTGTCCTGTCCCAGGCAGCGACCGCCGTGGGGTGCCTCTGGGCAGCCATGCTCGTGGCGAGCGGCTTGGTCTTCAACGCAGGCGGGGCGGCGGTGGTCGCTCTCCATTCGACCAGTCCCGCGCAGGCCGTAGCGGCCTGGCAGGCGATCGAGCCTGTGGCCGATGGGCTGGGGGGCTCGGGTGGCGAACTGCTCGGTGGCCTGTGGGTACTGCTCGTCAGCGTGACCGCGACGCGTACGGCCGCCCTCCCCAAAGCGCTGAACTGCTCCGGCATCGTCGTCGGAGCGGCCGGTGTCGTCTCAGTCCTGCCCGGGCTCGCCGCCGGCGCGTACGTCTTCGGCCTCCTGCAGATCGTGTGGTTCGCGTGGTTGGGGATCGTTCTTCTGCAAACAGCCTCACGAAGCTCCGAACCGAGCGAATTGGATGCCCACGCCGCTGCGCCGCTCTCCGGGGCGACGGCGTAACGGGCCAGGCGACGCTAGAGCAGCAGCGCGATGGCCGCGATCGCGGTGGCGGCCAGGGTGAGGCGCTCGAACCAGAGCTGGCTGACTCGTTTGATGAGGATGCGGCCGAGCCATGCGCCGACGAGCACCGCCGGAAGCAGGATCAGCGTCAGCCACAGGGTGGACATATGGAACAGCCCCAGGGCTGCCGAGAACGGCACCTTGGTCAGGTTGATGATCAGGTAGTAGAAGGCACCGGTCCCGAGGAACCGGGTCTTGTCGACGCGGGCGGCCAGCAGGTACAGGCTCATCACGGGGCCTGCCGCGTTGGCCGTCATCGTCGTGAAGCCCGCGACGACTCCCGTACCGATCGTGGCGGCCGGGTGCATCTGCTTGGCCTCTTCCTCGACCTTCGCCGGTTTCCGGCGGCTCCACAGCTGCAGGACGAGCATCACGACGAGGATGACGCCGATGAACTTCTTGAGCCCTACGTCAGGCACGAACCGTACGAACAGGGCTCCGAGCGCGATGCCGGGCAGCACGGAGGGCAGCAGCTTCTTGAGCAGCCCCCAGTCGGCGTGCTTGTGGTAGGTCAAGACACCGACGACATCCCCGATGATCAGGAGCAGGAGCACGGCGGCTGTCGACTCCTTGGCGGGCATCAGCAGCCCGAAGATCCCGACCGCCAGGGTCGCCACACCACCGACCGACGTCTTGGAGACGCCGATGATGAACGCCGCGAATATCGCGAGGGCTAGGTAGAGGACCGACGGTTCGAAGGGCAGAGTCACACAGACAACCACACCGCAGTGTCCCGGGGGATTCCCGCCGACACGTCGCCTGAGGCGAGAATGGGCCAACTGTTGTCAGGGATCGGTACGACATCGTCGCCGAAGTTCACGATGCACCGGAAGCCCGGCTCGCGCGTGAAGCTCAGCACGGTGGGCCCCATCTCGTCCCACCTCAGCGTGCCGTCGCCGAGCGCGGGATTGCGGTGTCGCTCGGCGAGAGCCGCCCTGTACAGCTCGAGGTGGCTCCCTGGGACGCCCGTTTGCGCGGCGATCGTCAGGTCGGCCCAGTCCGCCGGTTGTGGCAGCCAGGGCTGGCCGATGCCCGGCCCGAAACCGTACGGCGGTTCCTCGCCGGACCACGGCAACGGCACGCGGCACCCGTCGCGCCCGCGGACCGTGTGGCCTGAGCGCTCCCAGGTCGGGTCCTGGAGCGACTCCGTCGGAAGGTCCTCGACCTCGGGGAGGCCGAGCTCCTCGCCCTGGTAGATGTACGCCACACCGGGCAGGGCGAACTCGAGTAACGCGGCCGCTCGCGCGCGCCGCCGACCGAGCGCCACGTCGGTGGGCAGGGGCGCGAAGTGCTCGGCGAACTTCTGGCCGTCGTCCGGGTGGACCCCGTCGGCTCGGAAGCGCCAACCAGTCTCTGGCTTGCCATAGCGCGTCACCACGCGGGTCGTGTCGTGGTTTCCGATGACCCAGGTGGGAGGCGCGCCGACCTCGGCATGGACGCGCAGGATGGTCTCCATCATCGCCCGCTGCGAGGGCCCGGTCCACTCGCACCACAGGTGGTCGAAGTTGAACGTCGTGTGGAGCCGTCCGGGCGCGACGTAGCTCACGAGCCGCTCAGCCGGGTTCATGTGCGCCTCGGAGACGAAGATGCGCTGGCCGAGGTGGTCTCCGGCGTACGAGTCGGCGATCGCCCGCCAGCGTCGGTGGATCTTCTCGACGGCCGGCTGGTCCCAGTACGGAGCGCCGGCCGACTTCTGAGTGGTTCCGTAGCCGGTCTTGGGGTCGACCGGCGTGTCGGGGAAGCTCTGGTCCTTCGCCATGGAGTCGGCGACGTCGATCCGGATGCCGTCGATGCCGCGGTCGAACCAGAACCGGATCACGGCATCGAACATGTCGGCGACGGCCGGGTTCTCCCAGTTCCAGTCGGGCTGCTCGGGAGCGAACATGTGGCAGTACCACTGCTCCGGGTTGCCGTCGACGTCGATGACCCGCTCCCAGGCCGACCCGCCGAATATCGCGCCCCAGTTGGTGGGCGGGAGATTCCCGCCGGGTCCGTGGCCGTCGCGGAAGAGGAACATCTCCCTCTCTGGTGATCCCGGAGCGGCCGCGAGGGCGGCCTGGAACAGGGGATGGTCGCTCGAGGCGTGGTTCGGCACGAGGTCGATGAAGACCCGCAGCCCGAGACCGTGCGCCTCGTTGACGAACAGGGCGGCGTCGTCGAGCGAGCCGTACCGGGGGTCGATGTCGCAGTAGTCCGCCACGTCGTAGCCGCCGTCGGCCAGCGGCGACGGGTACCAGGGGCTCACCCACACGGCATCGACACCGAGTGAGGCGAGATAGCCCAACGCATGGGACATGCCGAGGAGGTCTCCCGTACCGTCACCGTTGCCGTCATGGAACGAGCGGGGATAGATCTGGTAGACCACCGAATGCCGCCACCAGTCGAGGTCGGCGAAGTTCGGCGATGGAACGTGCGCCATTTTGATCCTTCCAATTGCCGAGAAAGCCTATCAATCCGGATGGGTTGGGAGGAGTGTTTCGTCACCTTTGAGCCGGTGGGCCCTGCCGGATGCCATGGTGGAACCCATCGCACTCGAGAGGCGCCAATTGTGTACGTCCCAGGCAGTGGTTACGCCCAGCCGGTCGTGACTCCTGGCCCTCTTCCTGAGGCGACGAAAGGACGGACCTCGAAACTCGGCATCCTCAGCCTGACGATTGTCGGGACGAGTGTGCTCATCACGGCGGGCATCTTGATCACCGCGATCATCCTCCAAGGAGCGGTCCCACCCTTGTCCAGCCAGCAGGTTGCGACCCGCCGCCAGATGGGAGACCTGCTCGTTCTGCTCGCGTTCGTGAGCGGACTGGTGGGGTTCGCCGGCTGGGTCACCGGCATCGTCGCCACCGCCAACGACCGGGGAAACAAGTTCGGGACGGCAGCGATCATGGCCGGCTTGGTGGCTCCCTTCATCTCGTTCTACGCGATTCTGATCGCGCTCACTCTCTCCTTGACCTTCGGGAACGGATGATCCGTTCGTCCTCGGGCGGGTGACCTTGAAACGCCACGATGGATGATGTTCGGCGCGCTGCTCCTGACGGACATGCGCTGGTCGGGCGATTCGTCTGGAGCTTCTCACCAAGCTCGGGGTACACGTGACACAGTTGACCCAGTCACGCTCGAGAGGCCGTTCATGTCGCAGAACCCAGGTCCTGGCTACGGTCAGGCTTCGCCGCCCGACCAGCCCTACGGCTATCCGCCTCAGCAGGCGCCGACTCAGCCGTACGGTCAGCAGCCCCAGACTCAGCCGTACGGTCAGCAGCCCCAGACTCAGCCGTACGGGCAGCCGCCTCAGACGCAGCCGTACGGGCAGCCGCCTCAGACGCAGCCGTACGGTCAGCCGCCTCAGCAGGCGCCGGCTCAGCCGTACGGGCAGCCGCCTCAGCAGGCGCCGGCTCAGCCGTACGCGTATCCGGCCCAGCAGGCGCCGACCCAGCCGTACGGGCAGCCCGTCCAGGGGTTTTCGCCGACGCCGATGGGTGCGTACGGAGCGACGGCGGCGCCGGTGAAGAAGTCGCCGGTCCTCGGCCTCATCGCTCTGGCGCTCGTCGTCATCTGCGGCCTCATCCTCACCTTCTACCTGTACCGGCTGGGCGCCGTGGCGGGTCCGTACGCGGTGAACGGGACCCTCGACACGTCGACCCAGCCGCAGCTGGTCCAGGACGTGGCGAACCAGCTGGGCGTCTTGTCGGTGCTGGGAAGTACCAGCGGATTCGTCGGGCTGATCGGTTGGATCCTCGGCATCGTCGCCACGGCCACCAAGCGTGGCCGGGGGTTCGGCGTGATGGCGATCATCCTGGGCATCCTCGCTCCGATCATCGCCGTTGTCGCCTTGTTCGTCGCTCTCGCGCCGTACCTGCAGTAGCGCTCACCGCCTGTCGAGGATGCGCTCGGGGTGCCCGGCGAGGTGATCGGCCTCGTCCGGGGACCGGCGCGGCACCCACCAGGCTGGTGCACGTCCATCGGGCTCCTAGACACCTTGACGTCAAGATATGACTAGGCGGTTGTCACTCCCGGGTGACGGCGGCGATGACCGGGGAGATGGCGACCCGGGCGATGGCGTCGGCGTCGATCTCGATCGTCGTCGTGCTCGTACCGCCTCCGCAGTAGACCGTGCCCATGCCGACGACCGACTCGTCGACGAGGACCACGACATCCGGATCCGCACAGATCGGGCTGACCCCGCCAGGCTCCATCCCGAGAGCGATCACCCGGTGCTCGTCGGCTTGTCGCAGCGCAGATCGTGACACCCCGAGTGCTCGGGCGATGGCGCCGTACTGGACACGCGCCGGTCCCGGGACCGCCACGAGCGCGAGCCGTCCGTCCGGCAGCTCGAACGCGAGCGTCTTCACCGACGTCTCCCAGTCCAGCCTGGTGAGGTGCAGGTCAGCCTCGCCGCGGATGGGCGGATGGGTGTGCACGACGTACGCGATCCCCGCCGCATCCAGCGCTCCGGTCACCGACATCCGGCCCTCCTTGTGTCTGCGATCAGCTCAGTGGGCGTCGTCGGAATTGATCTCGCTGCGGTCGCCGGACCAAAGGGTGTGGAACGTACCGTCCATGTCGACCCGCTGGTACGTGTGCGCGCCGAAGAAGTCGCGCAGCCCCTGGGTGAGTGCGGCGTTGAGGCGAGGAGCCCGTACGGCGTCGTAGTACGCGAGCGCCGCGGAGAAGCCGGGAACGGGTACGCCACCGGCGATCGCCTGCGTGATGACCCGGCGCCACGCGTCCTGCGACTTCGCGAGCTCGGCCTTGATCGTCGGAGCCTCGAGGAGCGTGACGAGGTTGTGCGCGGCGTACTCGTTGGAGATGCGGTCGAGCAGCTTGGCCCGGATGATGCAGCCGCCGCGCCAGATGCGGGCGCAGGCGGCGACGTCGATATCCCAGCCGTACTCGGCCGCGCCGGACTTGATGAGGTGCAGCCCCTGCGCGTACGCGACGACCTTGGCCGACCAGAGCGCCTGGCGGATGTCCTCGATGAGCGCGTCCTTCTCGCCGCCGGCGATCCCGGACGGCCCGCTGAGCGCCGCCTGTCCGGCCTTCCGCAGCTCAGGGCTGGACGACACGGCGCGAGCGAAGACGGCCTCGGAGATGGTGTCGACCGGGACACCGAGCCGCAGCGACTCCTGGACGGTCCACGTCCCCGTACCCTTCATCCCCGCCGCGTCGACGATGACGTCGACCAAGGGCTTCCCGGTCTTGGCGTCGACCTGGCGGAGGACCTCGGAGGTGATCTCGATCAGGTAGGAGTCGAGATCGCCCGTGTTCCACTGCGCGAACACGTCTGCGGCCTCGGCGGCGGACAGGCCGACGCCCTTCAACAGTTCGTACGCCTCGCCGATGAACTGCATGTCCGCGTACTCGATGCCGTTGTGGACCATCTTCACGAAGTGGCCGGCGCCGTCCGTACCGATGTAGGTGCAGCAGGGCTCGTCGCCGTTCGGGCCGACCTTCGCCGAGATGTCCTCGAGCATCTTGCCCACGTACTCGTAGGAGTGTGCCGAGCCGCCCGGCATGATCGAGGGGCCCTCGAGGGCGCCGGTCTCTCCACCGGAGATGCCGCAGCCGACGAAGTGGAGATCCTTCTCGCGCAGCGCGGCCTCGCGGCGGCGGGTGTCCTGGAAGAACGAGTTGCCGCCGTCGATGACGATGTCGCCCGCTTCGAGGAGGGGGACCAGTCCGTCGATCGTCGCGTCGGTGGCGGGGCCGGCCTTCACCATGAGGATGATCCCGCGGGGCTTCTCGAGGCTCGCGACGAAGTCCCCGAGCTTCTCGGAGCCGATGAACCCCTCCTCGGGGAAGTCCTTGAGCACCTCGGCGGTTTTCGCATACGTACGGTTGAAGATCGCCGTCCTGTACCCGTGGTGGGCGAAGTTCCGCGCCAGGTTGGACCCCATGACGGCCATGCCGATGACGCCGATCTGGGCGGTCGCGGTCGTGTCGCTCATTGCACTCCTCGGTGCTTGCAGGTTGTCGAATGATCCCACGCTGACCATGCTGGGTACGAGGCGCAGGAAGGTCAGGTACTGATCTCGACCACAGTCTCTCGTGCAGGCCAACGGACCCGCCGGGTGTTGCGGCCAGTTTCCGCTGTGCCAGCGGCCAGTGGGGACCGTCGTGCTGGGGGGCGGTGAGACGGCCGGTTCATCATGTTGAGTAGGCGAGTCATACGTTCTCATGGCGGATCCGCCATGAGAACGTACAAATGACCTGGTTAACGTGATGAACCGACGGCCCCGTCCACTCCTGTTGCCAGGAGTTGCAAGGTCGTAGACTCCGAGCGTGGCCGCCGATGACACGAACGACCCGGGACGACCGGCGACGATCTACGAGGTGGCTGATGCGGCTGGCGTGAGTCCGTCGACTGTGTCGCGGACGTTCTCCAGACCGGGTCGGGTCTCCGTACGGACCGCTGACCATGTACGCGAGGTGGCCGCCCAGCTGGGCTACCGCGTGGACGGTGTCTTCCGCCCCACATCGCCGCAGAATAACAAGCTCATCGCCCTGGCTACGGCTGACGTCACGAACCCGTTCTACTTCGGCATCCTGCGCGGCGCGGAGTGGGCGGCGGCGCGCGCCGGGTACACGCTGCTCCTGATCGACGCCCAGGAGTCCGAGACGATCGAGCGGCAGAACCTCTCCCGCGTGCTGCCGTTGGTCTCCGGGATGGTGATCGCCTCGACCCGTACGTCCGACACCGTCCTGCGCAGCGTGTCCAAGAGCACGCCGGTCGTCGTGCTGAACCGCCAGGTCGGCGGGCTGGCATGCGTGATCCCCGACTCGCCGCGCGGCATGCGCCGAGCCATCGAGCACCTCGCCACCCTGGGCCACCGTCACATCTACTACCTACCCGGTCCCGAGGCGTCGTGGATGAACGGGATCCGCTGGCTCGCGATGCGCGAGGCGGCTGCCGAGCTCGGGCTGCGCGAGACGCGGCTGACCGCGGCGATCCCGACCGTCGAGGGCGGGCATCATGCCGCCGACGAAGTCGTCTCCCGTGGCGTGAAGGCCGTGGTCTGCTACAACGACGTGATGGCCATGGGCCTCATGCGCGGCCTCAAGGCGCGCGGCGTACGGGTTCCGCACGACATCAGCGTCGTGGGCTTCGACAACACGTTCGCATCCGACCTTGTCACGCCACGGTTGACCACCGTCGCCGCGCCGCTGACCACGATCGGCGAGACCGCGATCCGGCAGGTGCTGGCGATGATCGGCGGCGCCAGGCCGCGCGGCGACGCACCGACCCTGGTGCCCGTACGGCTGATCGTCCGCGAGTCCACGGCCGCCCCGCGCGCCTGAGCCTCGACGTCAGCGCAGCCTGTACAGGACCTCGCCGGCGTTCTCGACGACCATGATCTCGGGGTCGGCCTTCCAGGCCTCGATGTCGATGCTCGCGGGGTCGAGGTAGCCGAGGTTGACCTGTTCGCACACCTCGCGGGGGATGCCGGTCGCCAGCGTGACGTGGATGCGGTTCGTCTCCACCCCGGTCACGGGGTCGTACGTCCCAGCGCCGCGCACGTGCGTGGAGTGCGCCAGTACGCCCTTGGGGATGTCCTGGAAGCGGTCCCACTGCTTGGTGAAGTAGTCGATGCAGTGGTAGCCGATGTCGTAGATCTCGTGGTGGGTCTCGGACACCTCGGTGACGTGCGGCGCATAGATGATGACCTCGCCGCCGTCCGCCATCGCCGGCTGCGCCTTGTAGCAGCCCTTCGCGGCGGTCCAGATGTCGTCGTACCTGGTCGGCATCATCGCGAGGAACGTCGTGTACGGGGTGTCGGTGTAGACGATGTGGCTCTCGGCGGCGATCGGCGCGGTGGCGGCCCACGCATCCTCGGACGTACCGAACGCCGCAGCCTCCAGCAAGCCGGTACCCGACTCGACCACCAGGCACAGCGCGAGCCGCTCGGTAGGGATCAGCTCGCTGCCGGCGTTGATGATCGCGCGGACGGGCGTTATCCCCGTGACCCCGATCATGCCCTCGACGCCGATGAGAGCGCCGACCCAGTGGGACAGGTCGATGATGTCGTGGGTCGCGCAGCCGGGGATGAAGTACTTGTTGCCGCCGGAGATCCCGACCACCTCGTGGGGGAACACGGGCCCGATGACGATCGCATAGTCGCTCTCGACGATCCGCCGGTTGAGCTCGACCTCGACCGCCTCGTGCATCGCGCCGCGACTCAGCTCTGAGATCTGGTCCGCGCTCAGCCGCCCGACGGAGACGATCTCGCTCGGCTTCGCCCACTCGTGGTTGACGATCTCCAGACCTGGATAGAGGGCGTCGAGCCCTCCCGGCTCCGCGCCGAACATGCGCTCGATCTCGTGAGGCTCCATGTACGAGTGGGTGCCCAGCGCGATCACGGCCGTCAGCTTCGCGACGCGGCCGATCAGCGCCTCGTGCACGATGCCGATCACGAGCGGCAACGGCATGCTGCGGGTGCCGTCAGGTACGACCAGCACGACGTCCTTGCCGTCCAGCGGCAGGGGAGCGAGGTTGCGCTGTACGAACTCGGCGAGCTCCGCGTCGGCGACGTGCTGGTGGGCTCCGCCGATGACCTCGACCGGAATGGGTGTCGTCACGCGTCCTCCTGTTTTGTCTCGACCGTACAACGGGCAATCTTCTGCAAGGCCGTCACCGCCGAGTGTTGCCACGCGAAGATGGCTGCATGCCTGCGCTGACGCTTCACCCTGACCGGCTGTTCCCCGCTGAGACGACGACCCGCGATGTGGCGCGCCGCCTGTACGAGACGGTGAAGGACCTGCCGATCATCTCCCCGCACGGTCACGTACCTCCGCAGTGGATCGCCGACAACACTCCGTGGACCGACCCCACGAGCCTGCTGCTCAGCCCCGACCACTACATCAACCGCCTCCTGCACACCCACGGTGTGCAGCTGTCGAGCCTCGGTGTCCCGCCGGGCAAGGCCACGCTGAGCGCCGCAGAGGCCCGTGAGGCGTGGCGTACGTTCTGCACCCACTGGCCGGTCTTCCGCGGCACGCCGGTCCGGTACTGGATGGAGTCCGAGCTCGTCGAGATCTTCGGCGTGGACGTCCGGCCCTCGGCCGAGACGGCGGATGCGATCTACGACAAGATCGCTGCGACGCTGGCGGAACCCGACTTCCGCCCACGGCAGCTCCTCGACCGGTTCGACATCTCGTTCATGGCCACGACCGACGACCCGTGCGACGACCTGCACTATCACCAGCAGCTGGCGGCCGACCCGACGTTCACCCGCCGGATCGCGCCGACGTTCCGCCCGGACCGCTATCTCGAGCCAGCCCGCGACGGCTGGACGGGCCTCGTGGACAACCTGGCGACCGCGTCCGGGATCAATACCGACACGTACGAGGGCTGGATCAAGGCGATGGAGAACCGCCGGGCCTACTTCAAGGCCAACGGCGCCGTCTCCAGCGACCACGCGCACCTCGACCTCGACACGACACCGCTGCCGGCCAACGAGGCGAGCCGTGTGTACCGGAAGGCTCGCGCCGGGCAGATCACCTCAGCCGAGGGAGACGCGCTGCGCCGCACGATGGTGTTCGAGATGGCCCGCATGGCCTCCGAGGACGGCCTGGTCATGACGCTGCATCCCGCGTCGTACCGCAACCATCACACGGAGACCTTCGAGACGTACGGACCGGATGTGGGCGCTGACATCCCGATGACCGTCGAGGCGACCCGCGCGCTGCGGCCGATGCTGGACGCGTTCGGCACGAACCCGACGTTCCGCCTTGTCGTGTTCACGATGGACGAGACGATCTACGGACGCGAGCTCGGCCCGCTGGCGGGCTTCTACCCGTCGATGTACGTGGGTGTTCCGTGGTGGTTCATCGACGCGCCCGACGCGATCAAGCGCTTCCGCAAGGCCATCACCGAGCCTGCCGGGTTCACGAAGACGTCGGGCTTCATCGACGACACCCGCGCGTTCCTGTCGATCCCGGCCCGCCACGACATGTCCCGTCGCGTCGACAGCGTCCACCTCGCCGAGCTCGTCGTCGACTACCGGCTCGAAGAAGACGAGGCGCTCGAGATCATCCACGACCTGGTGGCAGTACAGCCCAAGTCGGTGTTCCGCCTTGAGTGACCGCGTTCTGTCCCGGGCGACGTACGGGAAGCCGCTCGCTCCCGTCCGTACCGTCCACCTCGGACTCGGCAACTTCTTCCGCGCGCACAGCGCGTGGTACACCGAGCACTGCTCGTCGGACTGGGGGATCGCGGCGTTCTCGGGTCGTACGGACACCCACGTCGCCGAGCTGTCGGCGCAGGACTGCCTGTACACGCTCGTCGTCCAGGGCAAGGACGTCCAGACCGAGGTCATCTCGTCGCTGTCGGCGGTGCACACCGGCCACGACCTGGCGGCTTGGCGGGGCTACTTCGCGTCGCCGGACGTCACCGTCGTCACGCTGACGATCACCGAGGCCGGCTACGTGCAGGACTCGTCGGGCGCCCTCGATCTTGCCAACGACGCCGTGGCCGCTGACATCGAGGCGCTGACGAGGTCCCCTCTCGAGGGCACCGTCACCACCGCCCCCGGCAAGCTCGTCGCCGGCCTGCTGGCGCGCCGCGAGGCGGG
This sequence comes from Propionibacteriaceae bacterium, assembly GCA_003158895.1. Lineage (GTDB taxonomy): Bacteria > Actinomycetota > Actinomycetes > Propionibacteriales > Propionibacteriaceae > Fen-668. The sequence goes on along the minus strand of PMLO01000090.1, from coordinate 1,658 downwards.
TGCCGGGCCGATCACGATCGTGCCGTGCGACAACCTCGTGAAGAGTGGAGCGATCACGCGTCGGGTCGTCGAAGAGCTCGCGACCGAGGTCGACCCGTCGTTGCTCGACTGGATCGACGATTCGGTGGGCTTCGTCACGACGATGGTCGACCGGATCACGCCGCGTCCGACCGAGGAGGACATCGCAGCGGTGACAGATCTCACTGGTGTGTGCGATCGCGCGCCGGTGGTCACCGAGCCGTTCACCGAGTGGGTCATCGAGGGCGACTTCGTCGCCGCGCGGCCGGCCTGGGAGGAGAGCGGCGCGACATTCGTCGGCGACATCGTCCCGTTCGAGCACCGCAAGCTGTGGCTGCTCAACGGCTCGCACTCGCTCATGGCGTACGCGGGCCCGATCATGGGACGCGAGACCGTGTACGAGGCGATCACCGACCCCGTGCTGCGCGGCTGGGTCGACGAGTGGTGGGACGCCGCCGTCCAGCACCTGCCGCTGCCCGCCGACCAGATTGCCGCGTACCGCGCGGCCCTCGTGGAGCGCTTCGAGAACCCGTCCATCAAGCACCTGCTCAGCCAGATCGCCGCCGACGGGTCCCAGAAGATCCCGATCCGGTTCGTCCCGACGTTGACGGCCGAGCTCGAGAAGGGGATCGTCAATCCCGGTGCGACAAGGCCCATCGCCGCCTGGATCCTTCATCTGCGCGGGTACGGACCCGTAGGAGTCAACGACTTCCGCGCCGACGAGGTGAAAGCGCTCGTGGTCGACGACGAGGCGGAAACCGTCACGAACGTACTGAAGTGGCTGGGCGTCGACAACGACGTGGTCGCTTCGACGGTGCTCCGCCAGATGCACGAGATCCTCGCTGCCTGAGCCAACCGCCAAGACCCAGCCCGCAACAGCCAGCCGAGAGCGGCAGCGACAGCACCCTGAACGGCGACCGCGCGAAGCCGGTCGCCCAGGCCTCTCGTATCCACAGCGTCAAGCGAAGTCCGGGCCGCGAAACGGCCGAAGGTGCCGCCAGTTTGGTACGCGTGGATACGCCGTTTCGCGGATGCGGACGGGGGGTTCTTGAAGACCCAGCCGGGTAGCCGGCCTGGAATACGTCCGAAGCTGTCCCGGTTGCCGATGGAAAGATCCAACCCTCGAATGGAGATCACGTATGGCAACCACTAGCACCGCCCGTACGCACTGGCAGGGTTCGCTCACCGAGGGGTCCGGGAAGACCGACCTGACCACCTCTGGCGCTGCGAGCTTCGACATGACCTGGAGCGCTCGCGCAGAGGCCGGGTCCGGAACCACCAACCCTGAGGAGCTTCTGGCCGCCGCGCTGGCGACCTGCTACTCGATGGCGCTGTCCCACGCGCTCACGGGCGCAGGCAACCCGCCCACGAGCCTGGACACCACGGTCGGCGTGACGTTCCAGCCCGGTACGGGCATCACGGGCGCCACGATCACCGTCGTCGGCTCCGTCCCGGGCATCACAGCCGAGACGTTCACCGAGTTCGCCGAGAAGACGAAGACCGAGTGCCCCGTCTCCGTGGCTCTCTCCGGCATCGAGAAGACCCTCGAGGTCAGCTTCAACGCTTGATTCTGTCGACCGAATCCGCGTTTTGATACCCCAGGCGGGCCGAGAGCGGGCGGATTCAAGGGGTCAGCGCAA
>PMLO01000004.1 GCA_003158895.1 Propionibacteriaceae bacterium | reverse complement strand
GACCCTGCAGCCTGAGCCCCCACGCAGCCACCCGCCGGAGCACCCGGCATACCCTGCCATGCCCCCACGCAAGTGATTCACGGGTCTGTGTAGCAGATCGGGTTGTTTGCGTTACCCCTGCTGATGACTGGCGAGAAGGTCGGGGACATTGGAGCCGGAGCCGGTCTCGGGCTGTGGGTACTGCAGGGCGTGGAATGGTGTCGGGGACTTAGCTGAAGGGGCCAGGCGGCGGTGATTGCCGCCGGACCCGACGGCCGCCTGCGGCACGGCCGCGGCTGAACGATGTACCAAAGGTTGTCCCACGGAGAAGGCGTCGAGCGGTGCCACCGACGATGGTGTCGGTGATGTCGACGTTGGCGCGGACATGATGACGACCCGGATTCAGGCCGGCCCGACTCGTCTCTGCGGGCGGCGAAGTGGCCGTTGGCGGGAGCGTGTCAACGGTCGTCTCGAAACGACTGGGGTTATGTGGGGCTACGTGCCGTTGACAAGGCCTTTCTCCCCCGCCGCGGGCTCCCCAGACTGCCCTCGACAGTGTCGGTGGGACATCAGGGGCAACGTGTGTGTGCTCTGCTGATTTGACCGGTCGACCGGGTCGGTATCGATGTCGAGAGCGGGGCGCAGACGCGTGATGTCCCAGACCAACGACGAAGACTCCCGAGCCATGTCCCCCATGTCTCGGGATGTTCACAGGCACCCAGATGTCCGCGAAGACCGGTATTGGGCGCTTCTGGAGGGTGAGAGGAGCAGTGGTGGCGATCGGGATGCAGAAGCTGTCGGCGGGGTCGGGGTATGAGTACCTGACCCGCCAGGTCGCCGCGATGGATGCGACCGGCCGGGGCCACTCCACGCTGTCGGACTACTACAGCGTCAGGGGTGAGTCGCCGGGCCGGTGGTATGGAGGCGGCCTGGCCGGGGTCGGCCTCGCCCCCGGGAATGAGGTCACCGGTGAGCAGATGAAGCTGCTGTTCGGCGCAGGCCTGAACCCTGTGACCGGCGAGCGCCTCGGGCAGCGGTATTCGGTCTACGCCAACCAGCCGACCCCGTTCGAGATCGAGCTCGGCCGTCGACTGTCGGCGTATCGGGACGAGCATCCGGAGCCGCTCACGCAGTCGGCGCGCGACCGGTTGCGGACCGACCTAGCCCATGAGTGGTTCACCCTCCAGTTCGGCCGGGCACCGTCGGGGCCGCGGGAGCTGCATGGGTTCCTCGCGAAGGCGACCGCGCATCCACGGACCTCGGTGGCCGGGTTCGATGTGACCTTCACCCCGCCGAAGTCGGTGTCGGCGTTGTGGGCGGTCGCCGACCCGCGATTGGTGACCGCGATCCGGGCCGCCCATAACGCGGCCGTGACGGCGGCCATGAGCGCCGCAGAGCGCCATACGGTGTTCACCCGGCAAGGCCACGACGGGATCCGCCACGTCGAAGCCCGGGGCCTGATCGCGGCGGTGTTCGTGCATCGGGACTCCCGGGCCGGGGACCCGAACCTGCATACCCATGTCGCGATCGCGAACAAGGTCCAGACATTGTCGGGTGAGTGGCTCGCGATCGATGCGCAGGTCCTGTACCGGGCCAAGGTCAGCCTCTCCGAGACGTACACCACCCAGTTGCAGGCACGCCTGACCGACCTGGGGTTGTCGTTCGTGGCGACCGGGCGGGACGGGAAGCGGCCGGTCTATGAGATCGATGGAGTCGACCCGCACCTGATCGCACGCTGGTCGTCACGCCGACACCAGATCACCGCCCGCACCACAGAGCTGGTTGGCCAGTTCCAAGCCGATCACGAGCGACCGCCGACACCGGTCGAGAAGCTCTCCCTGGCCCAACAAGCCACCCTCGACACGAGGCAAGCCAAACACATGCCGCGCAGCGAAGCCGAGCAGCGCTCCACCTGGCGGGTCCAGGCCGAACGGGTACTTGGGCCCGGAGAACTGGGGCGGATGCTCGCCACAGTCCTGTCGCAGCCCAGGCCGGCACCGCTACTGGTCGACGAGAGGTTCGTGGCCCTCGTCGCGGAGCGGGTGATTGCGATCGTCGAGTCCGAGCGATCGTCGTGGACCATCTTCCATGTCCGCTCTGAAACGCTGCGCCAGGTACGGGCGTCCGGCGTCGCCCTCGGCGAGAGCGATCAGGCGGTTGATCGGATCGTGGCGCACGCCCTGTCGCCGCAATGGTCGATGCCGATCACCACCCACCGAACGATGCCGGCCGAGCCAGCCGCACTACGGCGTCGCGATGGCCAGTCGGTCTACGCGACACCGGCCGCGACCCAGTACACGTCGCAGCGGATCCTGTGGGCCGAACAACGGTTGATCGACACCGCCGGCCGAACCGGCGGACGGACCGTGGATGCGAACTCGGTCACGTTCGCGCTGCTGCAGTCGATGGCCAACCACGAACCCTTGAACCTGGACCAGCAGCTCCTGGTCCAAGAGATGGCGACCTCCGGACGCCAGCTCCAGCTCGCGATCGCCCCCGCCGGGACCGGGAAGACCACCGCCATGCGCGCGCTCGCCACCGCCTGGACGTCCAGCGGCGGCAACGTTCTCGGCCTGGCACCCTCCGCCACGGCCGCAGAAGAGCTTCGGTCCCATCTGCAGGACGGCACCACCAGGGTCGTGGCCGACAACCTGGCGAAGCTGNNGCTGGTGTGGGCGATCGGGCACGAGGAACCCCTCGCCGACGTCGTCGGCCTCGAGACGTTGGTGATTATCGACGAGGCCGGAATGGCCGACACCCTCACCTTGGACCGGGTCGTGACATGGTGTCTCGACCAAGGCGCGATCGTCAGGTTGATCGGCGACGACCAACAGCTCGGCGCGATCGGCGCCGGCGGCGTGCTCCGCGACATCGCCGCCACCCACGGCGCCCTACGGCTCGACACCGTGATGCGCTTCACCGACCCCGCCGAAGCCGCCGCCACCCTCGCCCTCCGGGCCGGCGACAGTGGTGCGCTCGGGTACTACCTCGACCACGACCGGATCCACGTCGTCGACCCCGACACCGCCACCACCAGCCTCCTCACCGCCTGGTCCGCCGACCGAGCCAAAGGACTCGACGCGCTCATGCTCGCCCCCACCCGCAACCAAGTCGCCGACCTCAACCACGCCGCCCGCACCACCCGCCTCAACGGCACTCTGCCGCGTCGGGAGATGATCCTGGCCGACGGCAACGCCGCCAGTGACGGTGATGTGGTGATCACCCGACGCAACAACCGCAGACTCACTACCAGCTCCACCGCGTGGGTCCGCAACGGCGAC
>PMLO01000144.1 GCA_003158895.1 Propionibacteriaceae bacterium | reverse complement strand
CTGCTCGTGCTCGTGCTGCTCACCGGCTCGTACAAGAACGCACTGTTCGGGATCGCCCTCGTCGTCAACTCCTTGCTCGGCATCGGCCAGGAGTGGCATGCGAAGCGCACGCTCGACTCGCTGGCGGTGCTGCACGCCCCGACGGCCGTCGTCCTCCGCGACGGGGAGTGTCACGAGATCGCGAGCTCCGAGATGGTCCGCGGCGACGTCGTCGCGCTGCGCCCCGGCGACCAGGTGAGCGCCGACGGTTCCCTCCTGACAGCCGACAACCTCGAGATCGACGAGTCGAACCTCACCGGAGAGTCGGACGCGGTCGTGAAGTCGGTCGGTGACGGGGTCTCGAGCGGTACGGCGGTGGTGGCCGGTACGGGCTGGTACCGCGCCGACGTCGTCGGAGGAGACGCGACCGCTCAGAAACTCGCCGCCGAGGCGAAAGTGTTCGCCCGAGCCCACTCGGAGGTGCAGCACTCGACGAACGTGCTGCTGGGCTGGCTCACGTGGGTGGTGGCGATCATGCTGCCGATCTCCGCATGGTCCCAGTGGCGCGCCGTCGGGGACCAGGGTTGGCAGAGCGTCGTGCTCCGTACCGCTGGGGGCTTGGTCGGACTCGTACCGGAAGGCCTCGTCGTCCTGACGACGCTCGCGTTCCTGCTCGCCGCCGTACAGCTCACCCGCAAGCAGGCGCTCGTCCAGGAGCTGCCGGCCGTGGAGCTGCTCGCCCGCGTCGACGTCATCTGCGTCGACAAGACCGGGACCCTCACGGAGGGCGAGATCGGCTTCGAGAGCCTCGAAGTGCTCGACGGGCAGTCGGACGACCACGTACGGAGGGTGCTCGCTGCCCTCGCGCACGACACGTCTGGAAACGCGACGAGCCATGCTCTGGCACGAGCGTTCCCGAGCGCGGTCCTCGAGGTCACCGAGCGGGCCGCCTTCTCGTCGGCTCGGAAGTGGAGCGGTGGAGTCATCGAGGGGCAGGCGTGGCTGCTCGGTGCGCCGGATGTCCTGCTGGACGCAGCCGGAGACCCCCAGCTCGTTGCCCGGGTGCACCAGCTGTCGGACGCGGGCGGCCGGGTTCTGCTGTTGGCCCGGGCCGACGGGCTTCCGGGACCGGGCGAGGTGCCCAGGGGAATCCGCCCCGCGGCGATCATCGCGCTGGGGGAGCTCCTCCGCGACGACGCCCGGGAGACGCTCGACTTCTTCCGCGCCCAGGGTGTACGGGTCGTGGTGATCTCGGGCGACACCCCCCGTACGGTCATGGCCGTCGGGCGGGCCGTCGGCCTCGACATCCACGACCCGGTCGACGCCCGAACGCTCCCGAACGACCCGGAGCAGCTCGCCGAGATCGTCGAGCGCACCACGATCTTCGGCCGCGTCACCCCTGGCCAGAAGCGCGCGATCGTCCGGGCGCTGCAGTCGCGCGGCCACGTCGTGGCGATGACGGGCGACGGCGTCAACGATGTGCTGGCGCTCAAGGACGCCGACATCGGCATCGCCATGGGCAACAGCGCACAGGCGACCAAAGCCGTCGCACAGCTCGTCCTGCTCGACTCGAAGTTCGCGCACCTGCCGGGCGTTCTGGCCGAGGGGCGTCGCCTCATCGCCAACGTGGAGCGGGTCGCCAGCCTGTTCGTCACGAAGAACGTCATGAGCGCCGTGTCGATCCTCGCAGCCGCCTTCTTCGGGCTGGCCTACCCGTTCCTGCCCAGCCAGCTCACGCTCGTGTCCACGCTGACGATCGGCATCCCGGCCGCGGTCCTGGCGCTGGGACCGAACCACCGCCGGTACCAGCCGGGCTTCCTACGCCGTGTCCTTGCGATCTCGATCCCGGCCGGGATCGTGGCGGGGATCAGCGCGTTCGCGGTCTACGCCGTTCTCAGCCACGGCGTCGCCGGTGCTCCCGCCGCGTCGACCGCAGCGCTCACCTCGCTGCTCGTCACGATGCTGTGGCTGCTGGGTTGCCTGGCCCGTCCGTACCGGCTGTGGAAGATCGTGGTCGTCGCCGCGATGGCGGGCATCGCCGCGCTCGCGTACGTGCTGCCGGTGGGGCGTAGCTTCTTCGCCATCTCGTGGGATCCGCAGTCGATCGGGTGGGGACTCGTCGCGGGTGCCATCGGCGCCCTGGTCGTGGAGATCGCGTTCCGGGTGTCACGTGGCCAACTGCCCACCGTCGAGGCCGGGCACAGGCCGCCCGCGCCCGGGGAACTAGCATCGAGTGCGGCCAGGCCCTTGGGCACGAGGCCCTACACCGACGACCACCAGGGCCATCGCGTGCCACAGGTGAGGAGCACGCATGACCACTGAGGAGATCCTCGAGCTGTTGCGCGAGGTGGCGGCGAGCGTCATCACCCCACGCTTCCGTGCGCTCACCGCGGGAGAGATCGACGAAAAGACGCCCGGCGACTACGTGACGATCGCCGACCGCGAGGCGGAGCTGGCGATCGCCCAGGCACTTCGTTCCGCCTATCCCGATGCGCTCGTCGTCGGCGAGGAGGCGTCCTTCACGGATCCCCGCCTGATGTCCGCGGTGCCCTCGGCTGAGCACGCGTTCGTCATCGACCCCGTCGACGGCACCCGGAACTTCGTCAACGGCAACCCCGACCACGCGGTGATGCTGGCCGAGTTGAAGGCCGGCGAGGTGTCACGGGGATGGATCCTCCAGCCGGAGTACGACGCGGCGTACGTCACCGAGCGGGGCGCCGGCGTCACCCGGAACGGGGAGCTGCTGCAACCGGTGCCGCGTACGGGTACGCCGCGGGTCGAGTCGTCGTCGCGTCGAGACCTCGGCGATCTGGCGACCAGAGCTGACTGGCGCGTCGGCCACACGCGCTTCTGCTGCGGCGTCGACTACCCACGCCTGCTGACCGGCGACGTGGACGCGTTGGTGTACCGCAAGCCGAAGCCTTGGGACCACGCGGCCGGAGCGCTCATGATGACCGAGCTCGGCGCCGTACCGCGGCTCCTCGATGGCAGCACGTACGCGCCGGGTGAGCCGTACGGGGTGCTGCTCTCGGCGGCGTCCGAGGATGTCTGGCACGCGGTCGCCGACGCCATCGGCGCTGCACCGCGGTGACACTCGCCGACGACGTGCTCGTGGTGGTGCGGCTCGTACCACCGGGTCACGTCGTGGCGTACGGCGATCTTGCCGAGCTCTTCGGGACCGGCCCCCGCATCATCGGCCGCATCATGGCCGCCAACGACGCGGTCGACCTTCCGTGGTGGCGGGTGGTACGGGCCGACGGTGGCATGGCCGACCATCTCGTCGACAAGGCCGTACCGCATTGGCGCGAGGAGGGCATCGGCTTCCTCGACGGCCGTGTGCGGATCCGGCGCCACCGGGCTGATCTCGCAGCCTTGGCCGATGCCGCCGAGGCGCGTCTGGGGCCTTTGCCCGGGGCCGGGGAGGCNNAGCTCGGCGTACGCACGGCTGATCGCCGCCCGTACCCACTGCTCGTCCCAGGGCCACTGCAGGTCGGGGTGAGCATAGGCATCGGCCTCGGCGACCCCCTGGCTGACGAGCCACTCGCACTGGCCGTAGATGGCGTCAAGCCCCGTGCCCTCCCACGAGATGAAGGGGGGATCGACATCGTCCCCGTGTCCCGGGACGACGATCGTGTCCGGCTTGCACAAGGTCAGCAGCGCTTCCATGACCCGTGGCCAGTTCTTCAGAGACGTCGTCTCGTCCACCTGGGGCGGGCCGCCCTGCTCGACGAGGTCTCCGGCGAACAGCACGCGCGCCTCGGGCACCAGCACCGCAAGGTCGCCCTGGGTGTGACCCGGGCCGAAGTGACCGATCTCCACGTGGATGCCGCCGAGGTCGCGCGCGGCGATGATCGCGATCGGCATGGACGGCGCCACGACCTGATCCGTTGACAGCCCCTGTTCGGCCGCGGCCGCCGCCGTACGGGCGGCCTCGCTCGGCAGGCTCTCGGCGAGCGACTCGTGGCCGATGGACTCGATGCCGGCGAACGCGCCGAGCCCGTACGCGTGATCCCAGTGGTGGTGCGTCACGACGACATGGCGCAGCGGGGCGTCGGTTACCTGCGCCACCGACGCGCGCAGCGCCTCGCCCTGGGCCGGGCTGGATCCCGTGTCGATCAGCAACGCGCCGCTCGTCCCGACCACCAGACCGCAGTTCACACTGGCGGGCTCGAGCGTCGTCACGTACACGCCGTCGCGCACCGGGCGCCAGGAGATCGGCTGCAGCTCAGTGGAGTTCATGGGTCACAACCTACTTAAGGAACGCGGGCGCGCGCCTTACGATGCCGGACGGGCGGCGCGGCAGGGCTAGACTTGGCACTCTCAGGAGCCGAGTGCCAGTCGTGAGGAGGTGGAGATGCTCGACGAACGCAAGCTCGCGGTCCTTCGAGCGATCATCACCGACTACGTCGAGAACTCCGAGCCCGTCGGTTCGAAGGCCCTGGTCGAGCGGTATCGCCTCGACGTGTCGCCCGCGACGATCCGTAACGACATGGCGTCGCTCGAGGAGGAGGGGTACCTCACTCAGCCGCACACCTCTGCCGGGCGCATCCCCACCGACAAGGGCTACCGGCTGTTCGTCGACCGGCTGACGACGGTGAAGCCGTTGTCGCAGCCCGAGAAGCGCGCGATCTCGACGTTCCTCGGGGGCGCTGCCGACCTCGACGACGTGGTCTCCCGCACGGTCCGGCTGCTCGCCCAGATCACCCAGCAGGTCGCGATCGTCCAGTACCCGATCGTGTCGACCGCCGTGATCCGCCACATCGACGTGATCCGTCTCCACCCCGATCGTGCCCTCTTGCTGCTCGTCACGTCCACGGGCCGGATCACGCAGGCCCACGTCGAGCTGCCGGTCGAGACGCGCGACGAGGACGTCGAGTCGACGGCCGTACGGATCGGAGCCGCCGTACGCAACCTGACGTCTGCCCAGGCCGTACGAACACTCAACGAGCTGGTCCGTGACTCAGACACGGACACCGTCCTGCCCGCCGTCGTCAACGCGCTGACCGCGCTGCTGGCCACGGATCCGACGACGCGGGTCGTCGTGGGAGGCGTCCAGAACGTCGCGCGCTTCGGCGACGACTTCCACGCCGCGATGGAGCCGGTCCTCGAGGCGCTCGAGGAACAGGTCGTGCTTCTCAGGCTGCTCGGCGAGGCGAGGAACGACGTGACCGTACGGATCGGACACGAGAACGAGCACGTCGGGCTGCAGTCCACGTCGGTCGTGGCCAGCGGCTACGGCATGCCCGACGATGTCTGGGCCACTCTGGGGGTCGTCGGCCCCACCCGCATGAACTACCCCTCGACGATGGCGTCGGTGAGGGCCGTTGCCCGCTACGTTGGCCGTTTCCTGGCCGAAGGATGACTGACCTGTGACCGATTACTACGAGACGCTGGGTGTGCCGCGTGATGCGACGGCCGACCAGATCAAGAAGGCGTACCGCAAGCTCGCCATGCGCTACCACCCCGATGTCGCCTCCGAACCGGACTCCGCCGAACGCTTCAAGCAGATCGGCGAGGCGTACGAGGTCCTCAGCGACTCCAGCAAGCGTGACCTGTACGACCGCGGCGGCGATCCGATGGGCCGTGGCGGCGCAGGCGGCTTCGGCGGCATGGGAAACATGGGCGGGTTCGGAGGCGCGTTCGACTTCACGAACCTCGTTGACGCGATGTTCGGCGGCGGCGCCTCGCGCGGACCGCGGTCGCGGGTGCAGCGAGGCCAGGACGCGCTCGTACGGCTCCGGCTGACGCTCGCCGAGGCAGCGTTCGGCGTGACGAAGCCGCTGTCGGTCGACACGGCTGTCGTCTGTCACGTCTGCCATGGGTCCGGCTCTGCCGGGGGAGACCCCGTCACCTGCCGTACGTGCCAGGGCCACGGCGAGATCACGCAGGTGCAGCGCTCGTTCATCGGCGACATCCGTACGACCCAGCCGTGCCCCACGTGCCGCGGCTACGGCACGACGATCCCGAACCCCTGTGGCGAGTGCTCCGGCGAGGGTCGCGTCCGTGCCAGCCGCACCATCAACGTGAAGATCCCCGCGGGCGTCTCGACCGGCAACCGGATCCACCTCGAGGCCCAGGGCGAGGTCGGCCCCGGCGGCGGTCCTGCTGGCGACCTGTACGTGGAGCTCGGCGTCACCGAGCACGAGACGTTCACGCGCAAGGGCGACGACCTCGAGGTGGTCGTCCGGCTGCCGATGACCGCGGCAGCGCTCGGTACGGCGGTCACGCTCGCGACGCTCGAGGCCGAGCGGGACGACAAGCTGGTCGAGGAGCAGTCCGTCCTCATCGACATCCCCGCGGGCACCCAGTCGGGCACGCGGATCACCGTCAAGGACAAGGGCATCCCGCGCCTGCGCGGATCGGGCCGCGGCGACATGGGTGTCACGGTGATGGTCCAGACGCCGACCAAGCTGACCGACGAGCAGAGCGAGCTGCTCCGACAGCTGGCCGAGCTGCGCGAGGAGACCAAGCCGGAGGCCCACCTGCACCGGGCGGGCTCGAAGGGCGGGCTCATCAACTGGCTCAAAGAGACGTTCAGCGGGTGAGCGACGGCTTCTTCGTCGCCGCGCTGGACGACCGGGTCCTCCTCGGCTCGGTCGTGACGCTNNGTGGCTGTACGCAAGGACGGGCTCGATGTCCAGGTCGCGGAGGTCCTCGCGGCATCCGTGCCGGCGCCCAGGATCGTGTGCGTCCAGGCCCTGCCGAAGAACGAGCGTGCCGAGCAGGCGGTCGACCTGCTCACGGAGCTGGGCGTCGATGAGATCGTGCCCTGGCAGGCGTCGCGGTCGATCGTGCGCTGGTCGGGGGAGCGCGGCGACAAGTCCCTCGCGAAGTGGCAGGCGGTGGCGCGCGAAGCGGCGAAGCAGTCCCGCCGGCTGACGATCCCCGTGATCGCGCCCGTGGCAACGACGGCACAGGTGGCTGCGCGGCTGGCAGCTGCCCCGGCCGCGTACGTGCTCCACGAGGGCGCGTCCGTACCGGTCGCGACGNNGCCCAGGCTGTCCTCATCGCCGACACAGTGCTCCGTACGGTGACGGCCGGTGCCGTCGCCGTGGCTCAGCTGAGGCTCCTCGCTGACATCGATGCACGGGCCTGACGTGAGCTTCTCGTTCGAGGCGGGCACGCGCATTGAGGGCGAGCTGGGACGTACGGGCGTCATCACCACGCCGCACGGCACGATCCGTACGCCCGCCTTCGTCGTCGTCGGCACGAAGGCCACCGTGAAAGCCGTCCTGCCGGAAGCGGTCGCAGACCTCGGGGCGCAGGCCGTCCTCGCCAACGCGTACCACCTGTTCCTTCAGCCCGGCTTCGACATCGTCGACGCCGCGGGAGGGCTCGGGCGGTTCATGAACTGGCCCGGCCCGACGTTCACCGACTCGGGCGGCTTCCAGGTGATGAGTCTCGGCGTCGGCTTCAAGAAGGTCCTCGCGATGGACACGACCGTGCCCGACGACGAGGTCATCGCGGAGGGCTCCACGCGGCTCGCGCAGGTCGACGACGACGGCGTGACGTTCACCTCGTACCTCAACGGCGACACCCATCGCTTCACGCCGGAGGTGAGCATGCGGATCCAGCACCAGTTGGGCGCCGACATCATGTTCGCGTTCGACGAGCTGACGACGCTCATGAACACCCGCGACTACCAGGAACGCTCCGTCGAGCGCACGCACGCCTGGGCCGCACGGTGCCTCGCGGAGCACGGCCGGCTCACGCAGGAGCGGAGCCACCGCCCGTACCAAGCCTTGTTCGGTGTCGTCCAGGGTGCGCAGTACGAGGACCTGCGCCGGCAGGCCGCAACCGGGCTGGCATCGCTGGAGGTCGACGGGCACCGCTTCGACGGGTACGGGATCGGCGGCGCGCTGGAGAAGGAGAACCTCGGCACGATTGTCGGGTGGGTCTCCGAGTCGTTGCCCGAGGACAAGCCGCGCCATCTGCTCGGGATCTCGGAGCCCGATGACCTGTTCGCCGGCATCGCCGCGGGCGCGGACACGTTCGACTGCGTGAACCCGTCACGGGTGGCACGCAACGCCGCGATCTACACGCACCGCGGCCGCTACAACGTCAACACGGCTGCGTACCGGCGGGACTTCGGCCCCCTCGAGGACGGTTGCGGCTGCTACACCTGCACGCACTACTCGAGGGCGTACCTCCACCACCTGTTCAAGGCCAAGGAGATGCTCGCCTCCACGCTCGCGACCATCCACAACGAGTGGTTCACCGTGAAGCTCGTCGACGACATCCGCGACAGCATCGAGCAGGGGCGCTTCGTTGAGCTCCGTACAGAGTGGCTCGACCGCTACCAGAGGGGCTGAGGAGCATGCGCGGATTCTCTGGCCCGGCGCCTGCCGGGCCAGAGAGCGTCCCTACAGGTGATGTGCCGCGCCGGCCATGGTGCCTGTCGCAAGGCAAAGACCCCAATAGATCATCCACCAAATCATCTCATCACCTCCCTCCAAGGATACTGATGAGTCTTGACCCCCGGAACCATGGGGAACCGGCTTCTAGCTTCGGCAGGACTCCCTCCGTGACGCGTTTGCCCTGACGATTCTCGAGCCTGTCTCGAAGATTGCACGCAATCATGAGACGCGCTGGCCGTGAGACGCGTCTATGACGTTGTTCATCAGTTGCACGGTGCCCGCGCGAGTCGAAAGCAAAGACAGATCCCACAGCCGGACATTGATCTCGCAGGGGATATCCATTGAATGTAAGACATCCACGCCGACCACGATCTTCCCCCTCCCAGCGCTGCCGCCCTCGGAATACACCGCTTCTGGGGGCGCGTACTCGTCCCAGAGCCCTTCCCGCCAGTAGACCTCGCCAAGAACAGACGCGGCCGCGGCCTTGCAGTCATTGAGCGCAGCCTTTGGGCCGCAGGTGAATCGCAGCACGGCTGACACGCCCTTGAGTGCCATAATGTTCCTTTCTGAATTGCCCCCCCCGCGGGCGCCGGTCTTGGTCCTCAGCGATTTGGCCGGGTGGGCCACACGGTGGTTCGAACCGCGCTAGACGAGGTCCTCAATGGACTCCCGGATCTTCGCGAAGTTCCAGCCGTGGGTGTTCCACACCCGAAGTTGCTCGGCGTTGACCTGCCGGAGGCTCCGATGCCGGTAGAGACTCGTTCCTTGGTCGTCATAGTGCTGGGATCGGAAGAGCTCCCAGAGTTCGCCCGACTGATCCACCACCAGGTGGAACTCATTCGTCCAGTCGCTCGGGGTCTTGCCGTTCGCAAACTCGCAGATGTGCCACCCCGTGACGGTCGGGCCCTCATCGGTGGAATCGAAGGACTCGATGCGTGTCCCCATAGCAGTGAACGAGGCCGGGAGGCCACGCGCTTCCTCAATGAGCTTGAGATAGATGTTTGTCATCTCGACGTGACTCGCATTACTTTCGACGTCCGCGCACCGTAGACGATCATTGACGGAAACCACAATGGGGGCAGGCGTAGTTCTGCGCGCCATACGAGATGTAGTAAGCTCCGCCGCACTTTCCATTGGAGCAGACGCGACGGATGGTTGCGTTTCCGGACGGGCTCGCGCTTGCCTTGTAAGTAGGCATGATGGGTCTCCTGTCTGACGCCGACGTTATAGCTTTGATCAAGTCGGGATGGCCTACATGCGGGTCAATCCTTCTGCGTACACAGACAATTGTGATGTCGGCGGTGCGAGAGTGGGACCCCCGGTTCGCGTGAACTCGGGTCCCCCCTCAGGGGGGATTACTCAGATCCTGTTCGAGCCGGCTCGGGAGCGATTTCCAGGAGCAAGGCCGTGCCTAACAGAGTCGGGACCGCTTCGAGGGACGTATCACGAGATAGTCGGCGCTGGATGATCGCCGCCGCGCTCTCGAGGTGCTCCTGCTCGCCCTTGATGACGAGCGTTGTGGGTCCTCCGGCAATGCGTGTGAGGTTGAGCCCTGTGAGGTGTTCGAGCTGCAACGCGTCCGCAGTGGCGTTTCTCAGGGCTCCGAGAAGTGGTTCGCCTGGGCTGGCTGCGAGATCGAGCACGACCTCGCAGCCGCGTTTCCGGGCCCGAAACGCCGTGCCGAGCAGACTGCGATCGACGAATCCCGGCGAGCGGAGGTAGTCGCGGCAGCAGGCCTCGAGGGCCTTGCACGTATCCGCGATTTCAACGGTGATGGGTCCTCCACTGGCGAGAGTCGAGAGGGTGGGAGTGACGAACTCGATCAAGGGTGAGTTCTCGGAGTCCCAGCGCTCGAGGCCGGCCCTCACCTGGGCTGCACGGAGCTGGGTCGCGGCTCGGCGGGCGGACTGCACGCGAAGGTCCTCGTCGAGCCGGCGCAGCAACTCCCCGACATATGCGAACACGAGACCCAGAAGCGGTCCCACGTAGCTGCCGAGGAGTCGAGCGAGAACGAGCAGCTGCAGTGAGTTGCCTCCAATCAGCCAGGCTGCAGCCACCCACGATCCCAGTACGACGACGGCGCTCCACCTCCAGCGCCCACGGAACGCCATCACGCCGATCGGCCCGGTGACGGCCCCGGCGAACCAGGTGCGAAGGTCGGCATCGACGGTGGGAGCGATGTTGGTGGCGAGTATCAGTTGGGAGACGAACAGAAGACCCAGCCCGACGTAGTCCCATCGAGGACGGTAGAACGCGAAGAGCGTGGCGACCACGATGGAGATCTGCCCGACGAGGAGGGCAATGGGACTGTGGTACCCACCGGCGACCCAGCCGATGACTATGTGCTGCAGCAGGGACAGTGCCACGAGAGCGGACAGCCAGCGGAGGTTCCGGGGCGACCACGCGACAGGCTTCGGCGTCATCGCCGTCCACGCCAGGGTGATGGAGGTCCCTCGACCCGGCGTCGACGTCACGGCTGTGGTTCCGCCGGAGGCCTGCCAGGGGGATCGCAAGCTGACATCCAACCCGTGGGAGCGGGCGAAGGGCACAACATCGACGTCGAACCCCTTGCCGGCGTCGACGACGGTGACGCGCCAGTCCGTGGGCAGGAAGCGTGCGGTGATCACTGCCGAGGTCGTCCCCGAATGGCGCTGCACGTTGCTGAGGGCTTCGCTGACTCCGCTCCGCAGAGAGAGTTGTGGGCCGTCGACCGACCATTCTCCGTGTTGCTCAACGGACACCTGGAGGCCCAATGGGGCGGCGGTCTTCTGGACGAACCGGGTGAAACCCTCCTCCGACTCCGGCAACCGGAAGGCCGACAGGGCGTCCAGAGCGGTGACGGCCCTGGAGCGGACGAGATCGCCGTGGGAGCCCGGTTCTCGCGAGGCCGGCAGGAGCGTGCCGATGATCTCGCGGTGCACGATGTCGAGCCAGTTGTTGAGTGCGTGGGTCCGGGCCCGCATCTGGTCCTCGAGACCCTCGACCTCCGCCGACAGCAGCTGGCTCGTGCGCATCTGAGCGACGGACTCGTCTATGAGTTGACGCGCGAAGAGACAGACCAGAGCGGCCGTCACTGTGGTCACCACGATCCAGCCGGTCCATGCCAGGCCGAGCGCGCGAGGCAGCAGCAGCACGTACACAACTTGCGTGGCAGCGACGTACGCGAGGGCTGCGACTCTGGGGAACACCAGGAACGCCAGGCCGACACCGACGGCGGCCGTGTTGTCGAAGGCGGGCATGGAGCGAGCGCGAGCAGGGTCCCAGACCCAGACGTGGGCGATGAGGATGGCCTGTGAGCAGAGGACGTAGGCCGTGGTGGAGCGTCGGGTCGAGGAGTGCTGGAGAACCTCGGCGAAGGACAAGACAGAGATCAGGGCGAGAGCCGCGAGGAAGATCCAGGGCCATACGAGAAGGTAGGAGCCGGCGTCTCCCCAGAGCAGCTTGGCCCCGGCCGAGACGACTGCGGCAGCCTGTCCCACGCTCGCGAGCCAGGCCACCTTCAGCGTGATCTTGGCACCGGGGTCGTCGGCGGTCACGGCCTGCCGTTCAGCTTCGCGTTGATGCTCTTGAAGTGCGACTTCACGGTCTCGCGGGATAGGTAGAAGAGGTCCGCGATCTCCTGCTGGGACAGACCGGCGCGGTGCTTGAGGAAGACCTCCTTCTCGCGCGGCGTCAGCAGCGACATGTCCGAACGCACACGGCTGAGCGCGCGTGACCATGCCAGGTTGAAGTACATGGCGCCTGCCAGGACGTCCTTGAGCGCATCGAGGAGCTCACGGTCTGCGTCCCCTTTGAAGATGAGGGCTTTCGCTCCGGCCTCCATGGCGGCGTTGACATCGTCGTCCCGTGAGGGATCCCCAGGCTCGAGCGATGTGAACAGCAGCACCTCCGCGCTCGCTGAACGAAGCAGCGCGACGTTGTCGCGCGGGACGCTGCCATCGGCCAGCAGGACGTCCAGGATCACCGCATCGAATTCCAAGGGGAGGGAAAGCAGTTCAGCGACGGTCGCGGCTCCCGCGACGTTGACCCGATCATCCAAGCCGCTGTGCAGCACCTGTTTGACCCCGGAGACAGCGAGCCAATGGTCGTCGACCACACCGATCGTGAGGTTCTTGTCGGGCCAGCCGACGACTCTCTGCTCGAGCTCGCGCCGTATGTCCTGCTGCACACGCGCGGCATGCCTCACGTCGAGTCCGCTGAGTGGGAAGGCCTGCTCGGCTGACAAACCAGCCGCGACAAGCTCAGTCAGGCGACGCAGGTTCTCAGACAGGCATGCGGAGAGCCCGATCAAGGATGCGCACGTCTCGCGGTTGAGGACAACGCCGCCGGCGAAGGCTGTCGCGAGGGCCGATGGCAGGCCGTCTGGGACGTCCGGCTTCAGCACTACGCCCACAGCCCCAGCGCGCAGGCAGTCCTGCAGCTCGGCCGACGACGCGCCCGTCGTGACGATGATGACCGAGGCGCCGGCCTCGGTGAGCTCCTGGACGGTCTGGGAAGGTCTGCGCCCGTCCGCAAGACGTAGGTCGAGGCAGGCGATGTCTCCCGGCTGGATATCGACGTCGCCGATCTGCGAGTGCGTCCGCATGTCCTCGCCGTACGACTGGGCCTGGAACAACGAACGCATCTCGTCGAGGAACAGAGGGTCGTCGTCGATCACGTGGATCGTGGGTCTCCTCAGCACAGCACCATCCTGCCTGGCCCGGCCTGCTCGGCAGACACCCCCCATGGGGGATGTTGCAGGAGGGGCGGTCAGCGGCCGAGGACCGGCAGCCGGTAGCTCGTGGTCGTACGGGCCAGGTGGCGGTTGAACTGCGGGTCGTGGTCGACGACAGCGGCCCAACGGGACCGGAAGAGGTCGGCGGCGGCGAAGAGTTCGGTCCAGTCCCGGGTGGGGGCGATCGTCTTCGACTCGTGGTGCAGCAGCCGTACGTCCGGGGTGTACACGCTGCGGTAGCCCAGTGCGCCGATCCGCAGGCACAGGTCCACGTCGTTGAACGTGATCCGGAGTTCGGGATCGAAGCCGCCCACCCGAAAGTACACAGCTTTCCGGACCGCCAAGCAGGCTGCCGTAGCAGCAGTAGTCGCCCTTCGGGTCCACAGCATGAGTTCCTGCGTCCGGGTGAGGCGACCGTCGAGCCGCAGCCCCGACAGGCTGTTCCCGGCCACGGTCTTGATGCCGAGACCGATTCCCGCGTGCTGGACGGTGAGCCGGTCCGGGTACAGCAGCAGGCACCCCACCACCCCGACCTCGGGGCGTTGCGACTCGGCGACGAGTACCTCCAGCCAGGTCGGCTCGAGCACCTCCGTGTCGTTGTTGAGCATGACGAGGATCTCGCCGCGGGACGCCTGGGCACCGGCGTTGCAGCTCCTCGCGTACGAGAACGGCTGCTCGGGCCAGTCGAGGACGCGGAACGACGGGTGACGAGCGGCCACATCGGAGTACCAGTTCAAGACCTCCGGGTCGTCGCTCCCAGTGTCGACGAGGACGACCTCGAACGACGTGTACGCGGTCGTGGCGTAGATCGACTCGACGCATCGACGGACGACGTCGTACGCGTTCTTGCTCGGGATGACGATCGAGACAAGCGGTTCGCCGGCCAGCGGGTAGCGGACGCTCCACGTGCCAGGGAGGTGTCCGCGGGCGACCGTGCATGTCGGCGTGCCTTCCGCCGCCAGGGCCGCGCCGAGCACCGTCTTCGCGGTGGTCTCCTGGACGGGGGGCGAGCCGACGACGCGTCCGGCCACGATCCCCTCGGCATGCGCGACCGTGGCGCCGCCGCGGGTGAGCCGGAGCTGGAGGTCCCACAGCTCGCCGCCTGGCACCTCGCGCAGACCTTCGGCCGCGATGACCTGCGATGTACGGAACCAGGTGACGGTACCGAGGTACGGCATGGTGTGGAGCAGCTCGGGATTCCAACCGGGCTTGAAGAACGGGTCACGGCGCGCCACCCGTTCGATGCCTCGGTGATCCACGGTGAGCACCGCGATGTCGTCACCGCCGTACACGATGTCCGCATCCGGGTCCGTGTCGAGGGCTGCTGCCAGTTCCGCGAACGAGTCGGGGTACAGCACGTCGTCGGGGCCCACGACGACGAGGAAGTCGCCGTCGCAGCGCGGTAGCGCGGCGTTGACCCGGTCGGCCAGGGTCGAATCCTCGACGACGACGACCCGGTGCCGGCGGCTGCGCGGTACGTGCGGGGTCGCGAGCGCATTGCTGACGACGGTGAGGTCCCAGTTCTCGTACGTCTGCGCCAGCACCCGTGCCACGGCCCGCTCGGCGCGGACGGCAGACTGTCCGGCGACGTCGAGCACGACGCTGACGCTGGGCGATGCGGTGACTATTCGGGCAGCGTGTTCGGCCTCACGCGCTCGTGTCTTCAGCCACGTCCGGTACGCGAGGTCCTGGGTCGCACGCCCGTTCAGGGCGGCGAAGTACGCGGACCGCGCGACTCGCGCTGCTCCCGGCGCCTTCTCGAGCCCCTTGCGCGCAAGCCTTCTCGCTCTGCGCGTCACGCGACCCGCGAGGTCCTGGGGTTCCGGCACGGCCGCCACTCTATCGGCGACGCCTACTTCACCCCCGACGCGCAGTCCTTCTGGTGCGAGACGCTGGTCACACGGGTTGTGCGGGAGGTTCCATGGTTGTGGGGGCGCCGGGGACCGGGTAGCCCTCATGTCTGCGCACGATCGGGATCACCCGCAGCGTGACCGGAAGCATGACGACCTCGACCCCCACCTTCCAGACGTACCCGACGAGGATGTAGTTGAGCAGCGTGCCCACGCCGATGAGGCCGCCGAACGCGATCGTGCAGAAGATCGAGGTATCGGCGAGCTCACCGACGAGCGTGCTCGACACGAGCCGCCACCACAGGGATCCCGGGCGGGCCCGGTCCCGGAGCCGGACGACGACGTACGCGTTGAGGAACTGTCCAGCAAGGAAACCGCACAGGCTGGCCGCGACGATGCGAGGTACGAATCCGAGCACGGCGTGCCAGGCGTTGTTGAGGTCCCAACCGGGCGCCGCCGGGGCGGAGTCGACGACGAGGAACGTCACCGACGCCAGCAGCGCGATCGCGAACCCGAGGATGATCGCCCGCCGGGCCAGCCGCATCCCGTACACCTCGGCGAGCAGGTCGCCCAGGATGTAGGTGAGCGGGAACAGGAACGCGCCGCCGTCGGTGACGATGGGGAGCACTGGGAACCCGAAGACGTGCAGGCTCGGCCCGAACGCGATGAGCTTGGTCGCGCCGATGTTCGACACGAGAAGGAGGGAGCAGAACAGGGCGAGGACGATGTCGTACAGGCGCTGTTTCGTCGGCTGTTGCAGCGGTGTCACGGGCGCGGTGGCTTCGGCGGTCACGGCGGCATGCTACGTCGAACGCGATTGATACCTGTACGTGTGGGCTGTTCGTGGCAGGATCAAAGCATGGATACCGAACTCGACTACATGCCGGACGAGTCGGAGCAGCTCGATCAGATGCAGGCCGACGAGACACTCGTCGATCGCGGGGTGGGTGATGTCCTCGACGAGGGCTACACCACCCCGGAGCATTGGTCGGCAGCCGAGGGCTTCGGCAACACGCCCGCGGAGATGCATCAGGGCGAGAGCATTGATCAGAAGCTCGCTGCCGAGCTTCCCGACGTGACCGACAGCGGCACGGACTGGCGCGATGACCCCGAGGAGGACCGCGAGGTCGGAAACCGGCGTGCGGGCCGGCTCGTCGACGCCAACCACGGCTATGACGGCGATGACGAAGAGGGCGACACGCTCGGGGAGGACGTCGGCATCGACGGCGGCGCTGCCTGTGCCGAGGAAGCCGCGATGCACATCATCGACCCCAGCGAGGACGAAGACGTTGACTGAAACCCACAGGGGAGTGGGGGGTGGGTCTACCCCGTACCCACCGATCGAGCCGTACGACTCGGGCATGCTCGAGGTCGGCGACGGCCACAGCCTGTACTGGGAGGAGTGCGGTCACCCCGATGGCAAGCCCGCCGTCGTGCTGCACGGTGGCCCCGGCGGAGGATGCAGCGAGGGCATGCGCCGCTTCTTCGACCCGGACAGGTACCGCATCGTGTTGTTCGACCAGCGAGGGTGCGGGCGATCGACGCCTCATGCCTCCGAGCCTGAGGCGGACCTGAGCACCAACACGACCTCGAACCTGGTCGCCGACATTGAGACGCTCCGCACATCGCTGGGGATCGAGCGCTGGCAGGTCTTCGGAGGCTCGTGGGGCAGCGCGCTGGCGCTCGCGTACGCCGAAACCCATCCCGACCGGGTCACCGAACTCGTCCTGCGGGGCATCTTCATGCTGCGCCGCTGGGAGCTTGACTGGTTCTACAACGGCCCCGCCGGCCTCGTACGGCCCGAGTGGTGGTCCGTCTTCACGGGACCGCTCGGCCGTGACGCCCGCGACCGGCTCCACGTCGGCACCCCGGGGAACGACAACATCTCGCGNNAAGATGGTCACCGAACCGTCGATCCTCGCCCAGGCGCAGGATGCCGCCTACGCGGTCGCCTTCGCGCGCATCGAGAACCACTACTTCACCCACGCCGGGTTCTTCCGCCCGGACCAGCTGCTCGAGGACGTCGACAAGATCCGGCATATCCCGGCCGTCATCGTCCACGGCCAGTACGACATGTGCTGTCCTGTCCGCAACGCGTACGACCTGTCGGCAGCCTGGCCTGAAGCCGAGCTCCATGTCGTGCTCGCGGGCCACGCGGCGACGGAGCCCGCGATCGCCGCCGCGCTCATAGCGGCGACCGACCGCTTCGCCGCTGTCACCGCTCGCTGAGCGGTAACTGGCTGTCGGCGATTCGGGAGCCCGCCTAGGATGAACGGGTCGCACGAGCGCGAGAGGGCGAACCATCACAGATCAGGCAGCAA
>PMLO01000143.1 GCA_003158895.1 Propionibacteriaceae bacterium | reverse complement strand
GCGCCGATCGAGTAGATGTCCGCACGCGCATCGAAGGGAGCGCCGGTCGCCTGCTCCAGCGCCATGTACGCGGGGGTGCCGGCCGTCATCGTCGCGCCGGCGCGGTCGACCATCTTCTTCGCGACACCGAGGTCGGCGAGCAGGACGCGCAGTCCCTGCGTCTCGGAGTGGTCGAGCAGGATGTTTCCCGGTGTCACGTCGCGGTGGATGATCCGGTGGCGGTGCAGGACCTCGAGAGCACGAGCGGCCTCGGCGCACAGCCGCAGCACACGGCCGGGCTCGGCCGGCTGCTTGCGCAGCTGTTCCAGGGAGCCGCCGTTGGCGTAGTCCATGACGAAGTAGGGGCGCCCGTCGGGCAGCGTGCCGATGTCGTACACGCGGACGACCCGCTCGTCCTGGATGCGACGCAAAAGCTTGGCCTCGGCGAGGAAGCGACTGCGTACGTCCTCGTTGTCGGCCCAGTTGTCGGCGAGGATCTTCACGGCGACATCGGCGTCGAGCTCGTCGTCGCGGCCCTTCCAGACGGTCGCGAAAGACCCAGCGCCGATGCGCTGCGTCAGTCGGTAACGACCGATCTTGTCCACGTGACTTCCTCGATATGTCAGCCAGAGCTCAACTCTGGCGGCGGTGCAGGTCGCAATGTGCGGCTGTCCCTGAGGCCGATCCCCCGCAGGATCGTACTCGGTGGGGGGGATGCCCCGGGCTGTGAGTAAGAGACCTCTCCTACGAATAGGGCAGACTTGGCATGTGACCGAACCGTCCCTGAGCAAGGGTCCCGTACCGCCGCCTGGGTGGTACCGAGACCCCGCGCACCCTGGCCGTCAGCGGTGGTGGGACGGCGCGGCATGGTCGAACCAGGTCCGGCTGGAGTCGCGGGGTGTCCCGGTGGGGACCTCGCCACCAGCGGCGACGGCCGCACCAAGCTTTGGTCCGCGACCGGTACAGGTCGTCCGCCGCGCTGCTCCCGTCGCTTCGGCGGCCCCGGCCGGGTTCGCCCTGGTGCCCGTACGTACCACCGCCGATGGCGTCACGCTGGCGTCTGTTGCGAGGCGCTTTGCCGCGACCGTGATCGACGGCTTCCTGGTGACGGTCCTCGCCTTCGTCCTGCCTCCGCTGTTCATCAGCGACTTCCAGAATCGGTTCTGGGGCGCGTTGTACACCTGGAGCCAGGCCACGGCAGCAGCCAACGGCCAGTCCGTCCCCATGAGCGATGATCTGACCCACCTGGGCATGGTCCTCAACTACTGCGAGATCGGCATCACGGTGGCGTACGGGCTGCTCGCCCTGCTGCTCTGGTCGAGGACCCTGGGACAGCGCGCTGTCGGGATCGCTGTGTCTCCGCTGGACCACGGCAAGGATCGGGTCACAGCACCCGCCGCAGTCTCTCGCACGCTGCTCTGGGCGCTGCTCTCCGTGACCGGCAGCCTGTTGTGGCTTCCTCAGCTCGTCAGCGTCGGCATGGTCCTGTGGCACCCGAAGCGCCAGAGCCTGCCGGATCTCCTTGCACGCACCCAGGTCGTCCGCCGGTGAGGCTGGAACAACAGGGTCGCTGGAAGTCGCCGTCTCGGGGTCGGTGACGGGCGATCGCGTGGCAGCCGTTACCTGGCCTTGAGGGTGTGGGCCGTGCGGTTGCACGCATGGGGCGTCGCTGGAAGGCTTGGCCCCGACTCCGTACGCCCAGGTCAGGAAGCAGCGCATGCCACTCATCGATCCAGCGCTTCGCGAGCTGGCAGGGCTGTACCAGATCAGCACCGAGTTCTGGGACTGGAAGGGTCGCCACACCGAGGTCGACGACGCGTCGGTCATCGCCGTGCTGGCGGCGTTCGAGGTGGACGCCTCGACTCCTGAGAAGGCACGCGAGGCCGTCGGGACCCATCGCACGCGCGCCTGGCAGCGGGCGCTGCCGCCGTGCGTCGTGCTCGAGCAAGGAGTCCCGACGACGTTCCCGGTACATGTCCAGGCCGGCGCCGGCGCGCACGTGTTCATCCGGCTCGAGGACGGCGGCACCGTCGATGCGCGCCAGGTGGAGAACCCCAACCCGGACCGCGAGGTCGACGGGGAGTGGATCGGCGAGGCCACCTTCGCCGTACCGGAGGAGGTTCCGCTGGGCTACCACCGCATCGTGCTGCGCTCTTTGGACCGCGAGGTGGAGTCGGCGCTCATCGTGACCCCCTCCTGGCTCGGCTTCCCGCGACAGATGGGCGACAAGCGGATCTGGGGCTTCGCGACCCAGCTGTATTCGGTCGCCTCGCACGACTCGTGGGGCGTCGGCGACCTCACCGACCTCGCCGACATGGCCGTCTGGAGCGCGACCAAGCACTTCGCCTCGTACGTGCTGATCAACCCGCTGCACGCCGCGGAGCCTGTCGCGCCGATGGAGCCGTCCCCGTACCTTCCGTCGAGCCGACGGTACGTCAACCCGCTGTACATCCGGCCCGAGGCGATCCCGGAGTACGCCTGGTTGTCGCCCGCCGAGCGCGACGCCGTCCACGAGACCCGACGGGAGCTGGCGGCAGAGCTTGCCGACTCCGTACGCGTCGAGCGCGACGCCTCATGGGACGCCAAGCGGGAAGCGCTCGAGCTGGTTTTCCGCGCCGGCCGCAAGGCCGCACGGCAGATGGCGTTCGAGGACTTCCAGCGCCGTGAGGGACGCCAGCTGCGTGACTTCGCGACCTGGTGCGCGCTGAGCGAGAAGTACGGACGCAGCTGGCGTGACTGGCCCGAGGCGCTGCGGCGGCCCTCGTCACCGGAAGTCGCCGACTTCGCGAGCGAGAGCGGCGATCTCGTCACGTTCTACATGTGGCTGCAGTGGATCGCGGACACTCAGCTGTCGAGCGCTCAGCAGGCGGCCGAGGACTCCGGCATGCCGATCGGGATCGTCTCGGACCTCGCCGTCGGAGTCAACGCCGACGGGGCCGAGACGTGGGCGCTGAACACGGTGTTCGCGAACGGCGTGACGGTCGGCGCGCCGCCCGACCCGTACAACCAGTCCGGTCAGAACTGGGGACAGCCGCCGTGGCGGCCGGACCGCCTCGCAGACCTCGCCTACGCACCGTTCCGGTCGATGGTCGCCGGCATCCTGAGGCACTCCGGAGGCGTACGCGTCGACCACATCATCGGGCTGTTCCGGCTCTGGTGGATTCCGCAGGGGTACGGGCCGCAGCAGGGTGCGTACGTCCGCTACGACCATGAGGCGCTTGTCGGCATCCTCGCGCTCGAGGCGCATCGCGCCGGCGCGCTCGTGATCGGCGAGGACCTCGGCACGGTCGAGCCGTGGGCGCGTGACTACCTGCGCCGCCGCGGGATCCTCGGGACGTCGATCCTGTGGTTCGAGTACGACCACGAGGGCAAGCCGCTCGCGCCGGAGTGGTGGCGTGAGTACTGCATGGCCTCGGTGACGACGCACGACCTGCCACCGACGGCCGGGTACCTGGCACACGACCATGTGCGGCTGCGGTACCAGCTCGGACTGCTCACCGAGTCGCTGGACTCCGAGATCGAGGCCGACGCGCGCGAGCAGTCGGCGGTGATCGCGATGCTGGAGGACCGCGGCGCGCTCCCGCCCGACGACCGAGACACTGAGGACGTCACGCTGGCCCTCCACCGCTTCCTCACCTGGACGCCGTCGCGAGTCCTCTCGGTGTCGCTCACCGATGCGGCGGGCGAGCGGCGTACGCAGAACCAGCCGGGGACGATCGACGAGTACCCCAACTGGCGCGTACCGCTGGCCGGCCCCGACGGCAGGCGGCTGTACCTGGAGGACCTGTACGGATCCGACCGCATCCGTCGCCTGTCTGACGTCATGAACGGCTTCCAGAGCGCCCCGCGGGACGCGACGTCGAGTTCCTGACCGCCTGCGCGTGGGGGTGCCGGGGAGCCTTAATGGCGCCGTCGGTTCATCATGTTAAGTGGGTGAGTTGTACGTTCACATGGCGGATCGGCCATGAGAACATCCGGTTCGCCTACTTAACATGATGAACCGCGCGCCCAGCGGTTCTTCTCTGTCAGGCCTCGCTGCTCGTACCGAGCGCGACGCCGGAATCGGCGAGAGCATCCCAGGCGGCGTCCAACCGGTCGGGGGCAACCGCCGCCGTGAGGTCGGTGAGCACGGTCGTGACGTAGCCCAGCATCGCCGCGTCCTGAGCCGTGGCCCTGACGCAGTAGTCGGTGGCGATGCCGCAGACGTCGACGTCGGTGACGCCGGACTCGGCGAGGTACTCGTCGAGCCCTCGGCCCTCGGCGTTCGAGCCCTCGAAGCCCGAGTACGCGGCTTCGTAGTTCCCCTTGTCGAAGACGCCATCGAAGTCGCGGAACGTCAACCCGGGGTGGAAGTCCTGCCCGGGCGTGCCGACGACGCAGTGACGCGGCCACGAGTCGATGAAGTCGGGGGTGTCCGAGAAGTGCGCGCCGGGGTCGATGTGGGCGTCGCGGGTCGCGACGACGAGGTCGTACTCAGGCTTGCCGGCCAGGTACGCCGAGATGTCGCTCGCCGCCTGTGCGCCGCCGGCGACTGCGAGGGACCCGCCCTCGCAGAAGTCGTTCTGGACGTCGACGACGATCAGCGCCCGCTTGCCGGCCGGTGCGCCGAACTCGGGATCGGTCATGTCAGCTCCTGTCGTACGGGTTGGTGGTGATGTGGCCGTGCTCGTCGAGGAAATACGTAGGGATGCAGGGCTCACCGCGTGACATCTTGAACGCGTCCCGGGGAAGCTCGCGTATGGCGGCCTCGTGACGCTCGCGGGCGGCGCTCAGCGGCTCGCGCCCGACGACCTCCCCGTTCGTGACCAGCTGACGGAGGAGCAGGCGGTCGTCGCCGTCGCCCTCGGGATCGGCGCCGATGCCGATGAGCTCCGCCTCGGCGAAGCCCTTCGGGTCGCGCCGGCGCATCGCGTACTTCCGCCCGCCCACCGTCGACTTGTGCATCGACTTCTTGGCGACCGGCAGCAGGGGGGCGTCGGGCTCGTCGGACTGGGCGCGTGCGACCAGCTTGTACACGAACGAGCACGTCGGGTGTCCCGAGCCGGTCACGACCGAGGTGCCGACGCCGTACCCGTTGACGGGCGCCCCGGACAGCGCCGCGATCTGCCACTCGTCGAGGTCGCTGGTGACGATGATCCGCGTCTTCGTCGCGCCGAGCTCGTCGAGCAGCGCCCGTACCTCCTTGGCCGCCGCCACGAGGTCGCCGGAGTCGATCCGTACAGCCCCGAGCCGTCCGCCGGTGATCCGCACCCCGGTCCGTACCGCGTCCTCGATGCCGTACGTGTCGACGAGCAGTGTGGTGTCCTCGCCGAGCGCCGAGATCTGGGCGACGAAGGCCTCCTCCTCCGAGTCGTGGAGGAGCGTGAACGAGTGTGCGGCCGTACCGGTCGTCGGCACGCCGAACGTACGGCCCGCCTCGAGGTTGCTCGTCGCGCTGAAACCGGCGATGTACGCGGCACGGGCCGCCGCCACCGCCGCGTGTTCGTGCGCCCGGCGCGACCCCATCTCGATGCACGGGCGCCCGTCGGCCATCAGCGTCATGCGGCTGGCGGCCGACGCGACGGCCGAGTCGTAGTTGTAGATGCTGAGTAGCAGCGTCTCGAGCACGACGGCCTCGGCGAACGTGCCCTCGACGGTGAGCAGCGGCGCGCCCGGGAAGTACAGGTCGCCCTCGCCGTAGCCACTGACGTTGCCGGTGAACCGGTACGTGCTCAGCCACTGCGCCGTACGGTCGTCGACGATCCGGTGCGAGGTGAGGAAGTCGATCTCCGCGTCGCCGAACCGGAACTGCTCGAGCGCGTCGAGCGCGCGCCCGACACCGGCGACCACGCCGTAGCGGCGTCCGGCCGGGAGCCGCCGACCGAACAGCTCGAAGACGCTGCGGCGGAACGCCATGCCTGAGGAGAGGGCGGCACGAACCATCGTCAACTCGTAGTGATCGGTCAGCAGCGCGGTGCTGGGCGACGTCATGAC